>JAYVYD010000335.1:0-3212 GCA_043784605.1 Myxococcales bacterium
CACCGTGAAGGCGCACAAAGGTCGGGTGTCCGTCGCGAGCGCCAAGGGCAGAGGCAGCACGTTCGTCATCGTGCTGCCCGAATCGAAAGAGGCAGTCGCCGAGCCAACCAAGGATGCGCCTGTGGTAGCGTCGCGCCGTAGCGATGGAGCACGTCAAGTCTCGTAGCGCGAGCTCGGATACACGCACCGTCCTCGTCGTGGAGGACGATCCGGGCATCTCGCTCGGTCTGCGCATCAACCTCGAGAAAGAGGGCTACCACGTCATCGTCCAAGGCGACGGCGAGGCGGGCCTTGCGTCAGCGCGCACGAGCAATCCCGATCTCCTCATCTTGGATGTGATGCTCCCCGGCATGAACGGATTCGAGGTGCTCTCGACGCTGCGCAAAGAGGGCTTCGTGATGCCCATCATCGTCTTGTCAGCGCGTACCGGCGAGATGGACAAGGTCACTGGCCTCGAGCTCGGCGCAGAAGACTACGTGGCAAAGCCGTTCAGTCTGGCGGAGCTCTTGGCGCGAGTGCGGGCGGCGCTCCGGCGAGGCCCGTCACAGGCTTCTTCCAAGTCTGCAAACATCACGTTCTCCGACGTCGTCGTCGACACACGCGCGCGCGAGGTCAAGAAGGCGGGCAAGCTCGTCGAGATGACCGCCACCGAGTTCGACGTGCTCGTCTGCCTGGCAGAGGCGAAAGGCCGGGCGCTCTCTCGCGACGACATCTTCCGCAAGGTGTGGGGCCCCGGACACCACGGCACGCCGCGGACGATCGACAACTTCATGCAGCAATTGAGAGCCAAGCTCGAAGACGACACGCACAAGCACTTTCACACGGTGCGCGGAGTCGGTTATCGCTTCGACGCTTGAATGAGGTAATAGGCAGCCATGGATCAGACACTGCTGCGCCAATACCTCTCGACCGTCTACGAGCTTCCGTCGAGCAACGGCCCGCTCCGCGTGTCGCTCGACGGCGACGTCGTGAGCGATCCGTCCAGCCTGCCGGAGGTGCTCACCAAGCCCTTCGTCATCCTCACCGCCTACAACCCGCGCTCCATGTTGCTGCCGCGCAAGATCAACGAACAGCGCCACAACGTGATGCGCGACATGCTGATCTTGGGCTGCTATCGCGTAGAGGCGTCCGTCGGCTACGAAGAGGAGCCCGAGGGAACGTGGCGTGAGCCGTCCTGGCTGGTGCACGGTATGGACCGCGACGAGGCCATCGCCTTCGGCCGGGTGTTCCGCCAGAACGGCATCGTATTCAATCGTAACGGCCGCCCCGAATTGACGATTACGGATCCCACGTGCGACGACGTCGGCAAAACCATTGTCGGTAATTGGCGAGTTCGCGGCTAATACCCATCCATTCTCGCGGCGCGTCTCGTGTTCAATCGACATGCGCGCTCTGCCACTACTCAATCGCTGCGACGCGCCCATCGCGCGTGTCGGTGATACTTGGATATGGGCTTGTGACAAGTGCCGTAAGCCGGTGCATGACCTGTCGCGGCTGAGCGAAGGACACGCGGCGGACTGGCTTCGAGACAACGCCGGCGCACGAAAGTGCCTGAAGTACACGACCGATCGAAGCGGCAACATCGTGTTCGCCGCGATGGTCGCGGCCATCAGCGCGACTGCGTGCTCGGCCGCGGACTTGGAGTCAGCGATGACCAAGCTGCAGGGCGTCCCTTCAGCGCCACAAGTGTTCGACGCAGGCGCTGAGGTCCCAATGATGATGTACGGCTTCATAGGAGCGGACGACCCAGTCGTCATAGCTCCAGCGCCGAGCGTTCACGCGTACTGCAACGCAGGCGTGCCTCCGAAGCGGTGATTCGTTAGTGTGCAATGCGTGAAGCGATTGTTCTGCGCGTTCGTGCTCTTGGGGTGCGGTGAGCGGACGGACCTCGGAGGTCTCCACGACGACATCGTCCAGATCTCCGGCTACGTCTGCGCGCGCACGATTGGAGGCAAAGTTCGATGCTCAGGGCCGTTCAAGGCCCGAAGGCAATCACGGCCTGCGTCCGAAATTCCATATTGTCCGACGCCAAACGCGGACACGGGCGCGGACACCTTGAGACACGTCTCGTCCATCGGCACGGGTCCGCGCTCTTCGCTTGCGCGGTCACTGAGGGTTCAACCGCATGTTGGGGATTGTGGTCCAACTTGAACGATGACGCGAGCCCACCCAGACCGATGAAGTCGGCGGATCTCGTTGGCGTGGATGTGGCGTTCGACGAAATCGCCAAAGTCACCATCGGCGAACCCGAAGACACATGCATTCTCTCCCGTAGCGGTCAGGTCGCCTGCAATGGCGCAGGTGTCATCGCGACGAACGCTGTGGACGTCGCCGTTGGTGCTGGCATCTGCGTCCTTCTCGAAGATGCTGATGGTCGCAGTATCGAGTGCAACAACGGCAAGGGGGCCAAAATTATCCTATCGGATCCGTCCGCCGTCCCCGAGTCGTTGGATCAGTCGTACGCGACCTGTGCGGTATCGACGGACCACCTTGTCTATTGTTACGACAACCGGCACTGGCGGAACTTCACGGAGTGGCAGCGAATTGCCGGCCTCGACGACGTACGCTCCGTGCCGACCTCTTGTGCCCTTCGAGTCAATGGCGAAGTCTGGTGTTGGGGCTGGTTCGTACGCGAGCCAGGGATTTGGTACGAGCCATCAGACCCCTTGCCGGCCGCGGCGCCAGTTGTCGGTCTGCACGGGCGATCACTGCGGGAAGGAACTTCGTCTGCGCGCTCACGAGCAAGTCCGAAGTATGGTGTTGGGGAGCGAATGCCGGACGCGAGTTCGGCACCTCGCAGAGCCACTCGAGCGTGCCCGTCAAGGTGTTCCAATAGTAGTCAATCACGATTGAACGAATAAGCGCGCTCCACGTTGGCGACTCTGAGCTCGTAGCTTCGATAGTGCGTCTCACGGCCCAATCGCTGCGCAGTCACGTGAGCGGCGTTCTTCTTTCAGTCTACGATTGACTGTTCGCTCGCCCAATAGGACACAGTGATGCCAACCCCGTTCGTGTCGCGCACGCTGTCGATGCCGAGAAAGCCGGCCTGCTTCGACGCGAGCGATTCCATCTTTTTGGCGGTCTGCCCGTACTCTGCCTCTGCAGCAGGTGTGCGAATCGACGAGAATACGACTGGGTGCATATCCAGTGGCGGCATGATCACGCGGCGATCGAAGCCGTGTAGGTTGCATGGAGTTCCTGGTGAAGGCTGT
>JAYVYD010000336.1:0-6558 GCA_043784605.1 Myxococcales bacterium
CGATCCCGTCCACTACGTCTTCCCTCGCCCCTACACGACGACGCTCAGCGCGACCTACGCCAGCCAGGGCGCACGCGAGAGCGCCCTCGCGATCAGCCACGCCGCGCAGTACCACATGCGAAGACGCGTCGAGCTGCCGGCCAAGGCGCAGATCGCGCGCCTGCCGGGTCCGTTCGACGGTAAGGGTCCGCTCATGAGCGCGACGCGCAAGATCTCCGTCGCCGGGAGCACCATCGAGGAGGACTTCACCCTCGAGGTCTCCACGGGCACCGTGCCGCGCGAGAAGTACGACGCGTTCGTGAACGAGACGCACCGCGCCGACGACGCCTTCCGCGCGAGCACGCGCGTCAAGCCGCCCACGCCGTAGGAAGCGTGGGCCAGGCGAAAACCGTTCTGGTCAGGGCCGCGGGAGCGGGAGACTGCAGCACCGTTGCAGGTGGCGCAGCGTGCCGTCGCCCGCCGTCGTGTGCGAACGTCGTGACTGGAGGAGACGACGCCACGCTCGGAGCGGCCCATGCGCGGCGGTGCGCAAGCACGAGCGCCTCTTGAGGCCAGCTCGAAGACCGAGATTTGCCGGGGGAAGGCGAGCTAAAGCGTCTTCACGAATGCCGCGCCTTCTTGGAACGCTGTTTTGGCTGAGAGCTGAGTAGAGCCAAACCCGGCTTGGACGGCAGCGGCACGCTGCGCCGGCGTCCCGTGGTGTTGCGAGATATTGAAGTTGTAGTCGCCGTGTGCGAAAAATGAGCTGACGATGGCGCCGAATTCCTGCTGATCAACGCCACCGCGTCCATGGACGTACCAACCCGCCACGTAGTCGGCTTGGAGCTCGTTCAACATCGACGGCGTCCGTGACCCAGCTCGAAATTGCAGTAAATGC
This sequence comes from Myxococcales bacterium, assembly GCA_043784605.1. Taxonomy (GTDB): domain Bacteria; phylum Myxococcota_A; class Polyangia; order Polyangiales; family Polyangiaceae; genus JANYHY01. The sequence goes on from JAYVYD010000336.1 coordinate 878, forward strand.
GTGAACTCGTGGGCCATAATGGCGCGCACCACCAGGCCTCTGTTCTGGTCTCGTGCCAGCTCTTGCTGAAGAAGAGTCAATCCAAACAAGATGGTCCCGTCGGGGCCCGCCGGATTGACCACGTCCGGCGACGCGAGCGCGTTCGCACCAGTGTCATCGTGGAAGAAAAACCCGCGCGGCGATACGCCATACGCGTTGACGAGCGCGAGCCCTTCGTTTTGATAGAAGTTATCCAGTGCTGGATATCCAGAGGGAAAGAAAGGCTGCCCAGGCCCAGACCCTTGTTGCATGTAGCCACTCGCGGCGCCGCTCAAGACGCACCCCACCCCTTGAGGGCGGGAGGTAATGGGTCCACCGCTGGTGGTGACCCCGGATGAGCCACCGCTGGATGAGGTGGAGGATGAGCCACCGCTGGATGAGCCGCCGGACCTCCCGGATGAGACACCGCTCGATGTCGCGTGATCCTGGGAGCATCCCACGAACGACCCGAGCCCGACGAATGTGGCCAGCATGATTGGCTGGAACGATCGTGCGAACCTTCGACCCCACTGGAGTCGCGCCTCCCTCAGAAGCACCGCAGGCACGGGGTTGTCTGTAGCGAGCTTCATCATTCGTCCCTCCCGACAAAGAGTCCGATTGTAGACGCTACGAAAGTGCGGTTGGGGGCGCATCATCCCTGGGGCCCATGCGGTTTCCCGTAGCGCGCATTGCCGTGACGTCTGGCCTCCAGCGTCGCCAGTCGCCAGTCACGCGTTTCTCCCAAAGAAGTCTTCGGCATGTTCGCGTGGCGTCCCGCTCTCGTGGGACTCGCGGACGTTCAACGCATTGACGCTTCGACATCAAACGGCTGGCTTTGCCGCATCGCCAGCGCGGCAAACTCGAAAAGCCGAAGGCCATGGTAACCGTCCGGCGTGACGGCGACACGTTGGGCCGGTCATTCGCGCCGAAGGTCCCTTTCCGCTTCGCGCTCCGCATCGCGCTCGGCCATGCGGCGTAGGTTCTCGGCCGCGTTCAGCGCCCAGTTCCGCAGCCTTGGCAACGCGGTGCGCTGCGCCACCGCCTCAAGCTCTCGCCCAAGAAGACGCCAGTGGTCAGAGGCAGGCCCAGTCCAGCTTCCCGTGACGTACGCGGCAAAGAAAGCACTCGCCACGTCCTCGTTGTCGCCGAAGTTGCCTAGAACGCGAGCCGCAAGCGCGTCGTCGGTCGCCATCTTCTTGTTCACGACTCTGGCGATCGCGGAGGCGCGCTCGGTGGGCTTCTCAGCGATCCAAGCACCGACAAGCTTCGACGGCATGCGGTCCAGGAGTCCCTCCGGGAAGCCGACGCTGAACGAAGCCGCATCTCTCATTGACGATAGATGCGGGGCGACGGCGAGCCACACGCCCGCTGCATCCGTCTCGACGCACTTGTGCAGCACGATCTTCGCCGCGCTGTGGTCAGCGAACCAAATCTCGGCCATTCGATCGGCTTGCTCGCGGATAATCGCGACGGCGATCCCGCTCGCGTGGCGCTCCAAAATGCGGTTTGCGAGCTGCTGCCAGTAATAGTTCGCCATGTGAGCGGATCGAATCAGAGTGCTGTTCGTCACGAGTTCGAGCGCAAGGGACTCCCAGGCTTCTGCCTCGAGTGGGATCGCCGTCATGCGATGATCGAGGATCGAGGCCGCGGCCTCGAGATGACGTCGATCTACCAGCGCGTGGAGGAAGTCTTCGAGCACCTCGCGCGGCAGAGTTTGTCCCCAACTGCCGTTCCCGAGCAGGTTCGCGAGATCGGGATCGACCTCGTTCTCGCGCAACACGCTCGCGATGAGCCGCGCGGTTCCGACGGTTGCCCCGCACCGCCAGGTCAGCTCGAACAGCGGCGCCAAGTCGTGGGGCCGAGCGGCGAGCGTTTGGGCCTGCCAGTTGTCAAACCACGCGTCGCCTTTCTCACGCCAGCGCGTTGATGCATAACCGCCGAGGACCCGCAGATCGCGCCCTCGGTTCGAGAGGGATGGAAGGATGTCATCTAGCTGACCAGTAACGTCGGCAATCGCCAGCGACTCGCCGAAGCGCCAGGCCTCCCCTGCTTCTCCTGACGTCAGCCACTCCCATTCACGTTCGACCCCCGCGTGATCGCTCGTGAGTTCGGAAGCGAGGGGGAGGAGGTCGCGTTGCTCATCTGACTCCCACGTGCTCGGCCCGACATGCTGACGAACCCGAGCGCCCAGGGAAGCATCCTCGAACCGAGCATGGAGCGCCTCGATCTCTGCGACCGCTTCTTCCGTCAGGTCCATCCAATACTTGCGTTCGCGATGGAGGATCTCGGCGATCACACGGCGGAGCGGTTCGCGCGCTTCTGGATATGCAGCGCGTATCGCTTCGAAGAAGCGGGCGAGGAGCAGGCGCGCGTCGCTCTTCCGAAGCAGCATCGATAGCCCCCGCGCGGCTTGGATGAGCTCGCCGAACAGTTCGGCGACACCGCCGCGCGCAATCGTTGTCAGGCGCTCAACGGCTCGCTCGATGCATGCGAGTACATCGGCCCCGCTCGCGGGGTGCCACTCCGGCTCCGGAACCTCGTCCGAGGCGGGCTCACCATGCCATCGGGTCTCGTAGGGGTTGCCGACCCCGGCCAATGCTTTGATCGCCATTCGCGCGAGCACCGGGCGCCTCAAGGCCAGGATCTCATCAAGCACCGCGAGCCGCTCGACGTAGGGAACTGCAGTGCCTCCAAGCGAAACCTGGAAGCGAGCCACGAACTCTGCCGTCGCGTTGTTCGCCCAGGTCTCGTTTTCGGCTTCCCCGAGGAGCGCAAGAGCGATAGCGGCGTGACGGAAAGCGGCTCTCTTCCAGCAGAGTCTAACAAGCACCGACACGACGTCACGTCTCGCCTGTCCGGCGATCGCGGCTCTCTGGCCGACGGTTGCCGCGGAGAGCGCCTTCGCGATAGTGCTCGCGGCGAGTGTCGCATCGGCAGCCGCCAAAGCCGACCACCGCTTCGCGGCGCGCGCGTCTACGAAGTCAGCCGCTCGAAAAAAAAATGCCAGCTCTTCACGGGCAAATTTTCTGGCCTGCGGGTTGCTCGCGATTTCCTGGAGACGGTCGTAGTAGGCCTCTCGCGCTTGGTCACTCGGGAGCGCCTCTGGTAGCTTCTTCATGACGTCGGGGAAAGACGTCCACGCCTCGACAGCGAGGTAGATGCCCAGCGGGATCGGCGAGATGTACCGATACCGCCCGCCCCGTGGGGCGATTCCATAACGTCTGTCGAACGCGTCGACGCTCGCCCGCACGTCGTTCCAGTCAAGTCCGAGATGCCGCGCGACAGCTTCTCCTTCCGCTTGGCGATCATCTGTCCAACCGACGGTGCGGAGCGCCGCGACGACGTAGAGCGCGGTGCGGTCGCCCCCACCGAGCATGCGGTCAAGAAACCCTCGCACATGTTTGAGGTCGAGAAGTCCCCGCACGTCGGTCGAGGGGTTTCTCGCGATCGCGTCCGCCGCAAGGTGGGCCAGGCGCACGAAGCCGTCCGCAAAGCGAACAACGAACTCAACGTGCTCTCGTGGCATCGACGGGTGCCAGCCGGCGATCACCTTGGACATCTGTTGCGACTCGAGCGGCGCGACTGCGAGGGCTGGGATTCGTGTTGGGTCAGGCGTCTTGCAGTGGCCCACCGTGATGAGTCGCACGCGCCCCTCCCCCCGACCGAGGGAGTCACGAAGAGGACGAAGCTGCTCGGCCTGAACCTCGTCGACAACCACCATGAGCCGCACGCCGACGTCTGCGGTCGCGCCATCAATGAGCTCCATGACCCTTACGTCGGCGGCCTGCCGAATGTAGATCGTCGTGCTCGCCCACGGCGAACCTCGGCATAGCTCGAGGGCAAAGCGCGTCTTCCCCACTCCGCGAGGGCCCTCAACGTGCATGTGAATGACCGCCCCCGCCGCGAAGTCCAGGTCCAGGCGACGGGCCTCAATTTCCTTCACGGTCGAGGAATTTGGCTGCCAAGGTACGCTGTGCTCATCGCTTCGAGCCCAATCTTCAAGCCGCCACAGGCCCTCTGGGCGGCCGGCCCAACGTGCCGCGACGGCCGGGTGCTGATTGCACCAGTTGGCAAGTCGCTCGCTACCGAGGACGTCGATGCCGCCGACCGCGAGCCCAGTGGCTTGAGCATCGCCGCGCACCATCTCGAGCCGAGCTTCCTCCCCCTTCTTTCCGTTGGTCGACCCGCTTGCCACGACGACGAATCGCCCGCCCGACGCCAGCGTCTCGCGTGGAATGCGCTTTGTTACCTCGCCCGTCAACCGTGCGGGTTCGCCGGCGGAGCCAGCCTTGAACTGCCAGCACGTTGCGGTCGCTCCGAACCACGGGTCGGAGGCGGGCGGGGTTGGCGACCACCCATCCGACCCGTCGTCCTTCGCGAGGCCTTCGGTGTTGACGCGTATCTCGCTCACGGTCGCGTTGCACCGATGCGCGTGCGCGGAGAGTAGGTCGCGCATCAACGTGCTGAGGTCAGCCTCGTCGAGAGCCGCTATTCGCTCAGGCGAGACCTGAAGAGCATCGCGAAAGATCGACGAGCGAGCGCTCATAGCGCCGACCTCGAGTGGTGTCGGCCACCCTCGTCCCGGAGAAGTTCGCAGGGGATGAGCGGAGGCGTCACGACGCCCCCTCCTTGCGCGTATCTAGATCAGACATGCGCCTCGTTTCTAGCACGCGCTTGAAGCACAGGACCTCGCGGAGGCGCTCGGCGTCTCGTCGGCAACGAACCGCAGCGCGCGCTGCGCGGCATCGCGCTGGGGAAGGTCAGACCGCGAGACCCGGCGGTCCGCCGTTCGTCACGATCACCGCTTTTGGTTTGCGGCGCTTCGGCTTTGGCGTCGCGATGTCGTCGGGCGGCGCGAAGGTCGCGCGGATGGTCGCCAGATCGTCCTCCCACGCGACGGCAGCGTGGCGCTTGAGGCGCCCGATCGCGCGCGTCCACGCGGGGAGCAGCGCGTCGCGCGACGCAAGTGCCTTCGCGTACGTGGCTTGCGGCTTCGCGATAGCGGCGATCGCACGCTCGACGTGCTGGAGATTCTTCTCGCACGTAGCGAGCGCCTTGGTCACCGGGGCCGGCGGCTTCGCGCGCCGCACGGCCGCGCACAGCGCGCGGACCTCCTTGGCTTCGGTGGCGTAGGCGAGGCTCACGAGCTCGCTCACCGTTCGGCGGGTGAACGACGCGAGCGGCGCCTTGCGGGATCCGAGCCCCGCGCCGACGAGCCCGTCGGCGAGCGCTTCGACGGACACGTCGAGCGCCGCGTCCGCCGACGCCACCGCTTCGAGCGCGGCGTCGCGCACGGCGCGCGCGGCTTCCGTCGCCTTGCTGGCTTTCTCGACGTTGGCGTGCGCTTCCTTGAAGCCCTTCGCGGGCCCCTTGAGCGCCGCAGGCAACGCCTCTCCCGCCAGGCGCTCGAGCACGGTCGTTCCGTAGGCGCGTTGATTGGTCGTCGTCTTTTTCGCCATGGCCCCTCCTCGGCAGCGCGTTGGTCGCCACCTTTGGGTCGAGGATTCTACGGACCGCCGCGTGCCTGACAAGACCGCCTGGCCGCGCGAGAAACATTTTCCTGTGCGTGACGGGTGTACGCTCGTAACGGCGTCCGGGTGAGCGGATTGACGTTCCCCCATTGGGAAATCGCATTCTGGCCAGAGGAATGGCGTTTCCCCATG
>JAYVYD010000337.1:0-9005 GCA_043784605.1 Myxococcales bacterium
TCCTCGGGGCCCTTGTCTCGTCGGTGGCGGGTTCCCTTCGTTAGGGCCCCGAGTTTGGACTTTCACCTCCTATCGATAGGGTCATGCCAGGCGCACCCCTTAAATTTTGCTGCGCAAAATTTGGGAAGGATCCGAGAGACGTGGCGACGGGCCACCGCATTTTTTATTTTCTCTCGCTGTTGAGTGGTGGCGGGATCACCCGCTCCGCGTACGAGAATCTGTGATTTGGGATGGAGCAGCCTCGACGCGAAAGATCCGCGCCAGCCCACTTGGGATTCGCTCGGGGGGCCGTCACGGATCTGTCGCTGAGGGTCGGCATGCTCCATCCCAAATCACAAGTCGTCAACGTTCGAGTTTGCCGTCTGGGAGACGCCCGCGATCGCTCGCGCGAGCCTGCAGCCCCCAATGATGCCCGGCATCACCGGAAAGCGCGCCGACCATCAAAGTAGAACTCCCCTCACCCATCATTGGGCTCTCGGAACCTCCCCAACTCTTGCGAAGCAAAGTTCAAGGGGAGGTCTGACGCGCGAGGCGCGAGAAGGTGGGGCCCCTAGCTCGACTTGTTCTTCAGTTCGTCAATCTCGCCGGCCGTGGACGCTCCGGGGCGAGTCTTCTCTTTCCTCAGAGCGACATCGAACGAAGCTCGGTTCGTGTGCGCCCGGATGTGGCCGCCGAGTGCGAGGTTCGCCACGGTGACGCCCATTGCGACGAGCCGTGAGCGCGTGAGGATGTGGAACGCGACGATCTGGGCTCGATGTTTCTTGCCCCAATCGGTGAGCCTCAGGCGAACGCCGCTGTCGTAGCCGCGCAGGTCCTCGAGGTCGTCGAACAGCGCGATGCGACCGCACTCGGCGAGGATCGCTTCACGGTTCTTGAGAATGAGTTCGATGTGAATGGCCTCCGCATAGCCGTCGCAACGAATCAGCTCGATGTGCTTCGCCGGCCGGCGAATGGTGACGATGGCTCTCGCGTCGGAGAGCTCGAACCCGTCGGGCAGCTCGCGCCGTTCCAACTACTTGGCGGGAGCGGCAGGCGCTGTCGGTGCCGCGCCGCCGTCCTTCTCAGCGAGGATGCGCTGACGCACGATCTCGTACGCCTTGTCTTGCTTGAGCATGTCGTCGATCGACTGAATGCGCGCCGCAGCGCTCGCAGGCATCGCGCCCGCATCATGGCCGCCCGCGTACTCGTTGTAGCGAGTCCACGCGGTCTTCGCGTCGTCCCACTTCTTCTGGCGCTCTTTGATGTCGGCCAGAACGAAGAGCACCTTCGCCTTCACGACGGGGTTCTTGTCGCCGACGTTGTCGGCTTGGTTCATCGACGCTTCGGCCTCGGTCAGGTTGTTCTGAACGAGCTGCACTTCGCCGAGCAAGTAGTGTCCCAGCGGGTTCGCGGGCTGGAGCTGAATCGCTTTGCGGTAAAGCTCGGTCGCTCCAGTGAAGTCGCGCGAGGTGGCCTTCGCATTCGCTTGCGCGACGGTCTCCATGAAGTGACTGATGTGCGTCTTGTTCTCGGGATCGTACATGTCGTCCGACGCGCCTGCGTCGGCGGCGGCTGCCGGCTTCTTGGGGGCTGGCTTGTCGCCAGCGGCGAGGCTCTCCCCGCTCGAACTCAGCACAGCGAACGCGATCGCCGCGAGAGCGGCAGGCAAGAAGGCGTGGCGAAGACGCAACATGCCAGAGAGGTTATCAGAGCCACGCCCCAAGACTCAAGCAAGCGCCCTTGTGTGCTAATCGACTGGACTCGTGGCGACCGGCGTTGTTCCCAAAAGCTCTCCGATTGGGCCATTTCCGTGGCGTTCGCTCGACTCCCTCTCCAAAGCCGAGGTGAGCGCGGCGCGCGAGCTCCGGCGCACAATGGCTCGCGTCGTGTCGCTCGACGCCCTCGCGCACGCGGCGGCGGACTTGCTCGGCACGACGGTGGAGGCTCGGAGCCGGAGCGTGACGCGAGACGTGAAGCCGACCGAAGGCGCCGTCGCGGTCGTGCTGGAGCGCGCCGATCTCGAAGCGCGTACTTTCGTGATCGAGGTCGAGCCCGCGCTCGCTGCGGCGCTCGTGTCGCGCGCGTTGCGGAGGCCGGCCGCCAAAGTCATCGATCCCAGCAAGCCCGGGACCGAGCCTATCGCGGGCGCCGTCGCCGCCATCGCTGTGGCGATCGCGCGGAGAGCAGGCACGCCGTTGCGCGTCGTGGCGGCGGGTTCCGCGACGTCGATCCTCGCGTCTCTCGGGAGCGGAGCTCGCATCGCGGCGGCGCTCACGATCATGGTCGAGTACGACGCGTTCGTCGCTCGCGTGATCGTCGCCGACGGCGCGATCGCGGCGCCACTGCCTTCGCTCGACGTGACGGCGCTCGGCGCTCTCCGCGGCCTTCCGCTCGCGTTGCCGATCGTCGCCGCGAGTTCGCGCTCCACTGTCGCGGAGATGGCGTCGCTTTGCGTGGGTGACGTGTGGCTGCCAGGCGAGTGCACGATCCGCCGCGAGCGTGACGGGTGGGTCGGCACCGTGCAGCTGGTTGCCGCAAGGGCGGAGCGAGGAGTGCTCGCCGATCTCGCGGCAGGCGGCAAGCTCGTGCTACGGGATGGCGAAGGTCGCCTCGGGTGGACGGCCGAAGGCGACGAGGGAGACATGGTCGACAAAGACGCGCTGCTCGAGTCCGTCGGCGAAGTGCCGGTGATCGTACGCGTGGAGATCGGCACCGCCGAGATGAGCGCACGCGAGTGGGCCGGCGCCAGCGTCGGTGACGTCATCACGCTCGCTCGCCGCGTGGGCGAGCCGGTCGTGCTGCGCGTCGCTGGCGTCGAGGTCGCACGCGGAGAGCTCGTCGAGGTCGAAGGCGAGGTCGGCGTACGAATCACCCAGAAAACAGGCGGCTCGTGAGATCGCTCGCGCTCGTCTGCATGGCCGTTCTCCTGCTCGGTTGCCCGAAGAAGGACGACACCGGGTCCGCGCCGTCTGCTTCGGTGAGCGCGTCGGTAGCGCCCGTCGTCGACGCCGCGGTCGCGGATCCCTCCGCGTGGTCAGGCAAGTACACGGCGATCGAATCGACGCTCTACGTGACACCCGCCACGCGCGACGCGGGCCTGAAGTTTCGCGGCGAAGACGCGAGCGCTGGCCTGGGCGAAGGAGACGTCAGCATCGCGATCGATCCCACGACGCACGCAGTGACCGGGGAGCTCAGCGGCCCGTTCGGAGACGCTACGATCGACGGCATGCGCGACAAAGAGGTCGTCACGTTCACGGTGCGTCCGAAGAAGCCGAGCGACGACTCCTTCTACGGAACCGGTGAAGCGAAGGCAGACGGCGGCAAGCTCATCGGCACGCTGCACGTGTCGCGAGCCCGCGCGAACATCATCCGAGAGGGTAGCTTCTCGCTGTCGCCCCAGTAGCTACGGGACCTTGTACTGCAGCTCGATGATGATCCCGCCTCGCTCGAGGTGCACCACCGCCGTGCCTCCGTTCTGCTGGATGCGTTCCCAAATTCGCGCGTAGGCATCGCCGGCGGTGAAATCGATCCCGTTGATGCTGCGCAAGAGATCGTTGTCTGCGAGGCCGATCTCCTCGAAGCACGGGCCGATGCTCGTGATCGTGAAGCCGTCGGGGGCGTTGTTGACGTCGAGGTGCGGGCTGAAGTTGGACCGGTAGACCTCGTTGCGAAGCGCGGTCCACATCGTCTGGGGAAGCGTGTAGTCGGCCGGTGCGGTCTGACGCGCGTGCGCTGGACAGCTTGCCGAGGCGCCCTCGACGACGTCCTTCTTCTTGCGAGCCGAAGCCAACGCCGACCTCGGTCCTGCGTCCACGCTCACGCCCGCGTCGGTCCCCGCCAGCACGATCGGCGCACTGTTGGCCGGCATCGCGAACATGTCAGTCGGGAGCTCGCGCGTGGAAGCGCTGCACGCGAGCGTCAGCGTCACGATGGCACCCACCAACCGCATGTCTCCATTATACGCGATATTCACGCCTGGTCCCTACGGACGGCCTACACTACAACACCCTAAGATGTGGCAAAGCCTTCCAGCCTTCGGAACGATCATTCTGTTCTGCGTCATGGTCGCCGCGAGCTACACGTTCGCCGTGTCGCTCTCGGCTGGCTCATCGGGCCGCCTTAGAACGCTGCAGGCCGCTCGCACCGGCGCGTACGGCACGGTCGCGCTCGTCGCTGTCGCTGTGCTCGTCCTCGCGTACGCGTTCGTGAGCCACGATTTCAGGCTCCGTTACGTCGCGCACTACTCGGATCGATCGATGTCGATCTGGTACCTGCTGACCTCGCTCTGGGGCGGACAAGACGGCTCGATTTTGTGGTGGCTGTTCTTGCTCTCCATGTACATCGCCGCGTGCGTCGCGTGGATGAACCACCGCTACCTCGTGCTGCAGCCGTACGTGATCGCCACGTTGATGGGCATCGTCCTGTTCTTCACGGTGCTCATGGCGTTCGCCGCCAACCCATTCTCGACGAGCATCGCGGGCGCGCGGCCCGACGGTGAGGGTCTCAACCCGCTCCTGCAGAACTTCTACATGATCATCCACCCGCCGAGCCTCTACACGGGCTTCGTCGGCTGCTCGATCCCGTTCGCGTTCGCGATCGCCGCGCTCATCACCGGACGCCTCGACAACGAGTGGGTCGGCGCCGCGCGCAAGTGGGCCCTCTTCGCGCTCATGTTCCTCGCGATTGGCAACACGCTCGGCATGCTCTGGGCGTACGTGGAGCTCGGCTGGGGTGGCTACTGGGCGTGGGACCCAGTGGAGAACGCCGCGTTCATGCCGCTGCTCACGATGGCGGCCTACGTGCACTCGGTGATGATCCAAGAGCGCCGCGGCATGCTGAAGGTGTGGAACGTCTTCTTGGTGTGCCTCACGTTCTTCATGACGATCTTCGGTACGTTCCTCACGCGGTCGGGCGCTATCGCGAGCGTGCACTCTTTTGCGCAAAGCGGCATCGGGACGTATTTCGCCTATTTTCTAGGGCTGATCGCGGCCTTCTGCGCGACAGCGATCATGTACCGCTGGCCCGAGCTACGAAACATGAGACCGAACCCGCGCCTGCGTTGGGCGGCCATCGTCACGGGTTGGATCTTCATCCTAGCGTTCGTGCCGGGTATCTATTTGTTGTTGGGCAAGCTCGCGATGCCTATGGCGGCGAAGGCCGGCGTGCTCATCATCGGCTCAGGAGTCATCGTCTACGCGGGTCTGGAGCTCGTGTATCGCCGTATGACCCTCGGCCTCGACACCGATCACGATCGACCGCAGCTCGACTCGTTCGCGTCACGCGAGTTCACTTTCATGATGAACAACTGGGGCCTGCTCGGCTTCATGGTGTTCGTGTGCGTGGCGACCACGTTCCCGATGCTCACCGAGGCGATCAGCGGTGAGAAGGTGAGCGTCGGCCCGCCCTACTACAACGCCTGGGTGCAGCCGATTGGCCTCGTCATCTTCATCTTGATGGGCACAGGTACGCTCTTCGGTTGGAAGAAGACGAGCGACGAGCTCTTGCGCAAGGCCTTCCGCGCGCCGCTGATCGCGACGGCCGTCGTGCTCGTGATCCACGTCACGCTCGGCAAAGCGCTCGGCTTCCCCGCCGTCGTCTACGGAGACGCGATCTACCCCGGTGCGCTCGGCGCCGGCCTGCGAACGTTCAACGCGCACACCCCGTGGATGGGCGTCGCAGTCGCGGTGTTCAACATCACCGTCATCGTCCAAGAGTTCGTGCTGCTCTTCCGCTCGCGCACCAAGACCGGCGCCAACAAGAACGCGAGCGCGCTCTGGGGCATCGGCGGCGTGCTGGCGGTGGTGAGCGTCGCGGGCGTGCTCTGGCTTCGCGACGTGTTCCCCAACCAAGGCGCGCTCATCTTCACGGCGGTCGGCACCGCGCTCCTGTGCCTGACTGGCCCGTATTTCATGTACACGCTCGTCACGCTCGCGCCCTCGTCGCGGCGGCGCTACGGCGGCATGGTCGCGCACTTCGGAATTACGTTCATGCTGCTCGGCTTCACCGGCAAGTCGTGGAACGTGGACCACGAGACCTCACTCGACGTAGGCCAGAGCTTCGACGTCGGCGCCTACCACCTCACGTACACGGGCGAGCGCATGGAGGTCGACAACACCAAGCGCATGGTGTTCGTGGACTTGAGCGTGACGAAGGACGGCGTGAACGTCGGCACCGTCTCGCCCGCTAAATTCATCTACAAAAAGATGCCCGAATCACCGACGACCGAGGTGTCGATCAGCTCGTCGCTTCGTGACGACCTCTACGTCGTGCTGGGGTCGGTGAACCCGCAGACCAAGATCGCCGCGCTTCAGGTGCACGTGAACCCGCTCGTGTCGTGGATATGGTTCGGCGCGATCATCCTGGTCATCGGGTGCGTCGTATCGATGTGGCCGGAGCTACAGCCGAACGAGTCACGCGCGTGGGCCTACTCTCGTGGAGCGGCGATGGCGGCTGCGACGTTCGCGATCGGTGTGGTGATCGCGGGCATGCCGGCCGTCGCGCTCGCGTCACCGCAGCCCGGCGCGGGCACGAGCAGCCTCCACTCCGGCACAGTGCGCATCGAGAACGATCGCGAGCGCGGAGTCTTCGGTCAGCTGCGTTGCATGTGCGGCGATTGCGCGCGGGATCTCCTGAGCACGTGTGCGTGCGGAACCGCGGAGGACTCACGCGAGGCGATCCGCGCGTCGATCGCGCGCGGCGAGACGAACGACCAAATCATCGAGAAGTACGCCGCCGCGAACGGTGCCGAGTCTCTTGCGGTGCCGCCGAACTCTGGCGCGATGCGCTTCATCTACGCTCTCCCGTTGGTCGCGATCTTCGCGGGCGGAGTCGGCATGGTGGGCCTCATGCGGCGATGGAAGCGCGAGACGCCGATCGCCGGTGCGCCCAAGAAGAAGGCCAAAGCGCGCGACGCTTACGATGAACGCCTCGACCAAGAGCTTAGGGATCTCGACGATGGCTGAGCAGGCGGACGACCTCGAGCGACAAGTGGCGAGCGTCGTCGCGATCGGAACGCCGGTCGCGGCAGTCGTGATCGCGGGGGTGTCGCTCTTGATCTGGGGTCCGGGACCCGCGGTCCTCGTCCTCACTGCGGGCGCGCTGATCGGCGCGGTCATCATTTTGTGGTCGAGCCTGCGGAGCTTGGTGGGTGACGCACCCATCGATCCGGGGTTCGACGAGGCCGTGGTGCGAGCGCGTGTGAGCGAAGCGGACGAGCGCAAGCGCATGGTTCTCCGCGCGCTGAAGGATCTCGAGAACGAGCGCGACATTGGCAAGATCGACGAGGCCGACTACGCCGCGCTCGCCACCGAGTACCGCGCGCGCGCCAAGGCGATCTTGCGCGAGATGGACGACGAGATTGCCCCGCAGCGCGAAAAGGCCGAGCAGATCGCACGCGCGTACCTGCAGAAGAAGGGCCTCTTGAAGGCCGGCTACCGCGACGCCCAGCCGCCGGAGGACGACGAAGTCAGTTCCGACTCCGTAGAGGAAGAGAGCCACCCGCGCGCGACGAAGACCAAGCGGGGCGCGGTCCCCACGCCCGAGGTGAAGCTCGCAGACTCGATCGAACGACGCTTGTGCGCGACCTGCGAGACCTCGAACGAGCCGGACGCGACGTTTTGCAAAAAGTGCGGCGCGCACGTCGGGAGCCAAGACGACGCCGACGACGAAGCCCAACGCGACGAGCAACGTGAGGAGAGCGAGGCATGAGTCGCCCAGCGCTTCGAACGGCACTGATCGCCATGGCGATCACATTCTCGTCGGTCGTCTTCGCACAGAGTGACGAGGCTCCTGCGAAGAACGACGGACTCTACCGGCCGCCGCAAGATCAGACGCTCGAGGACAACGCTCTCGCGGAGGGAACGATCCGCGTGACGCTCGTGGACCCGAATGAGAAACCGCTGCCCGGCGTGACCGTGACGCTCGGCGTTCTTCAAAACTCGGTCGCGAAGGGTGAGAGTCGCAAACACCTCACGCAGCCGAGCGATCCCGTTGGCGACGCGTATTTCCGCGGTCTCGAGCTAGGGAGCGGCTTCGCGTATCGCGTGAGCGTCGCCAAAGAGGGCGCGACGTTCGCGGCCGTGCCGTTAGTGCTCGGTAAGGGTCGAGGCACGCACGTCGTGCTGCACGTGTTCCCCGTCACGCACGACCTCAAGCAGGCCGTCGTGTTCATCCAGAGCGCGCTCTTCGTCGACGTGAAAGACGACCGCGTGCAGATCCAGCAAGCGTTCCGCGTGTCGAACTACGGTCCCGTCGCGTGGGTGCCCGAGAACGTCACGGTGGATCTGCCCGAAGGCAACAGCGCCTTCAACGCCTCGCAAGAGATGAGCGATCAGGGTTGGGACTCGACCGCGACGGGCGCAAAGCTGCGAGGGACCTTTCCCGCCGGCGAGGCCGACGTCGGCTACTCGTGGCAGCTACCTTACGCCGGCGAGCCAACCGTGAGCTTCGCGGTGACGCTCCCGCCGCACATGGCGTCGCTCGTCGTGCGCGCGGCCGCGTCGCAGCAGATGAAGCTCGAGGTCGACGGCTTCCCTGCGGCGGATCCCGAGCAAGACGAGCAAGGCAATCACCTGCTCGTGACGGGCAAGCAGGTCAAGCCAGACGACGCGCAGCTCAAGCGAGTGAAGATCACCGTTCGCGATCTCCCGACGCCGGGTGTCGGGCGTTGGATCGCGACCGCGCTCGCTGCGATGGGCGTCGCCATCGGCCTCGGCATGGTCTCGCAGAAGGGCGGCCAGAGGGTGCTCGCGGGCAAAGGCGCGCGCGCCTCACTGCTCCTAGAGCTAGAGCAACTCGAGGTCGCTCACGCGAGCGGAGACGTTGGCCCTAAGACCTACGAGCGCGCGCGGCGAGACATCATCGACGGCCTCGCCCGCTGGCTCGCGGACATCCCAAGTCAACGACCAAAGCGGTGAGCCGCGGGGTGACACTCACGTGTCGCCACCAAGACCGAGTCAGCATCAAGCGCGCGTTCTTGGGCTTCCGCCAAAGCCAGTGCAAAACCTGTGATGCGATCGTCGAAGAGC
>JAYVYD010000338.1:0-7992 GCA_043784605.1 Myxococcales bacterium
TCGCGCACACCGCTAGCGTCACGCAACGCGCCGCCCGCGCCACACCGCTGTCGATCACGGTCGCGTCTGCCGACGCCGAGCGCCTCGCGAAGGCCGCCAACACTGCGTTCGCCGCGGGGCGCTCGACGATTCGCGTGACCAACGTCGCGGGCTTGCCCGACTGCGACGGCATCGAGGCGATTGTCGTGAGCTCACCGCTGGCCTCGTGGGGACTCGTCGGTCGCTGGGAGAAGGATCGCCTCCGGGCCGTTCATACCTGCGACCCGACGACGTGCGCCGCGCTCGTCGCGCGCATTCTTGCCGCGAAGGGAGTGCCGAAGTGAGCTCCTCCGATCAGATCCGCAACCTCATCGCCGAGATCCGCGGCCACGATCCCACGAGCTCGCGCTTCGTCGTCGTCGTCTGCGGAGCGCCCGCGCGCATCGCCACGTTCTCGCGCGCGTGCCTGCGTCTCTCGTCGTTTCGCCCGCCGGCAGAGGAGGCGCCCGCCGTCCCCGTCCCGCACGCGGTCGCGCTCATGCCGTTGAGCGACGCGCTCGAACTCTACGTCTACGCCCTCCCGCTCGTCCCCGCGTACGCCCCACTCTGGCCGCTCACGCTCTCCACCGCGCACGTCGTCGTCCGCATCGATCAGGCCGCGTCGCGTCTGCTCGACGAAGCCTGCTCGATCAGCGGCAAGAAGGCGCTCGTCGCCACGACGCTTCTTCCGACCTTCGCCGAAGACGACGAGGACCTCGTCGGGGCGCTCGTGAATGCCGCAGTCGAAGCGGCCATTCGGTAGGACCCGCCGGCCGCTGGTGGGGAAGGGGCAGCTATGGGGGAGTTATTGCACGGCGACGCGCACTTGAGCCGTGCAACGCCTCAACGATCATGAGGCCGGCCGACACTAAAGCCCCAGTGCCGTTTCAACTTCTCGCGCATCACATGGTCGGCCTTTCTCGGAAAAAGCACCGCACGCTCGCCGGTCGTTCCGGTCGCTGGTGGCGAAAAGGAAACAAGGGAAGTTGTCGCTACGCTCGCACGCCGCAACGCGGTGTCTCGTGGACCTCACCCAAATTTCCCCTCTGCCACCTGCGTGCGCGCGACGCCCGGCGGACCGCTCTCGGTCTCTGACGGAAGGGCCGGAGCGCGCGGCGCTTTTTCTTTCTGGGCCGCGCTCCGCGGGCCAGAAAAAAAAGTGCTGCGCGTCCGTACGACGCACCGCCAATCGAAATGGCGGTCCGACGAGCAACAACCTCCCAGCAGCAGGTGCCCCCCTTCGCCCCGCGCGCAGCGGGAAAAAAGAGCTACGCCCCTACGATGGTGCCGATGGGCTCGCCGAAGACGACTCGCTTGATGTTGCCGCGCGTCGTCAGCTTGAAGACGCGCACGGGGAGATGGTTGTCGCGACACAGCGTGACCGCGGTCTGATCCATCACGCCGATGCGCTCTTGGAGGAAGTGGTCGAACGTCATGTGCGTGAACATCTTCGCTTCGGGGAAGCGCACGGGGTCCTTGTCGTAGACGCCCTCGACCTTCGTGGCCTTGAAGAGCGCGTCTGCGTGGATTTCCATCGCGCGCAGCGCTGCAGCAGTGTCGGTCGAGAAGTAGGGGTTGCCCGTGCCTGCCGCGAAGATGACGACGTGACCGCGCTCGAGGTGCCGCATCGCGCGCCGCCGAATATACGGCTCGGCGACCTGGCGGATCTCGAGCGCCGACAGCACGCGCGTGGCGACGCCGCACTTCTCGAGCGCATCCTGGAGCGCGAGGCCGTTGATGACCGTGGCCAACATTCCCATGTAGTCGCTCTGCGCGCGATCCATGCCGGCGCTAGCGCCCTTGAGCCCGCGGAAGATGTTGCCGCCACCGACCACGATGCCGATCTGCACGCCTACCGCGTGGACCTCCGCCAACTCTTGCGCGGTGGCGCGGAGCACGTCGGGGTGAATGCCGAACCCGCCGTCCGATCCGCAGAGCGCCTCGCCGCTCAGCTTGAGCACGATGCGTCGATAGCGAAGGTTCGGGTCACGGGGCGGGGGGGGAACGGTGAGGTCGTCTCGTTCGCCAGGAGGCCGCATGCAAAGCGTCATAGCGCGCGCGCGCCCGTGAGCGCAACGCTGTCGGCGTCTGTGCTATGGACCGGCCGATGTCTCCCGTAGCGAGAGCGCTCGTTCTGTCCGCAATGCTAGTCGGGGGGACCGGCGCGTCGACGGGCTGCAACTCGTGCAACGACAAGGCGCTCGTCAACGTCTCCACGGACGGCGGGACGAAGAACTCGCAGCTCACGCCCGAGCAGAGCAGCAAGGTGCTCGCGCGCGTCGGAGACGTCACGATCACGCTCGGCGACTACGTGGCTGCGCTCGAGCACATGGACCAGTTCGATCGCCTACGATACCAGTCGCCCGAGCGCCGCAAAGAGCTGCTCAACGAGATGATCGACGTGGAACTCCTCGCGCACGAGGCCACCGCGAAGGGCTACGACAAGGATCCCATCGCACAACAAGAGCTCCGCGCGATCTTGCGAGACGCGCTGCTGAAGGACGCACGCAAGGGCCTTCCGTCTGCCGCCGACATCCCGGACGACGAGGTGCGCGCCTACTACGAGGCGCGCAAGGCCGACTACAAGGATCCGGAGCGCCGCCGCTTGTCGCTCATCGTGCTCAAGGACGAAGCCACGGCCAAGACCGTCCTCGAGGCGGCCAAGAAGGGTACGGCGAGCGACTGGGGCACGCTCGTGCACGACAAGTCGATCGACGGTCAAGCCAAGGCGAACGTGCCCACCGATCTCGCCGGCGACTTCGGCATGGTGAGCCCCCCGGGCGACACTCGCGGCGACAACCCGCGCGTGCCGGACGAGGTGCGCGCGGCGGTGTTCGAGGTGAACGCCGTGGGCGCGGTGCTCGATCGCGTCGTCAAGTCGGGCGACAAATTTTACGTCGTGCGCTTCACGCAGAAGTCGGACAGTCACGAGCGCACGTACGCCGAGGCCGAGCGGAGTGTTCGCGTGAAGCTCGCGCAAGAAAAGATGCGGAGCAAAGACGAGGAGACGCTGACGGGCCTGCGCGCCCAGTTCCCCGTGCAGATCGACGACAACGCGCTCCTTCAAGTCCAGGTCGACCCCGTGCCGGTCCTCGACGCCGGCCGCAAGGACTAGCGCAAGGCAACATGCAGCGCGTGCGCTTGGCAATCGCTCCGCAGAAGCGTGCTCCGCGCGACTGGCGCTGGCAGATCCGTACCGCGGTGACGACCCTGGCGGAGCTCGATCGCGTGATCACTCTCACGCCCGAGGAGAGGGCCGGGGCCGAACGCGCCGAGCTCGCCGGGCTGCCCATCTCCATCACTCCCTACTATCTGTCGCTCGTCGATCGACACGATCCGAAGTGTCCGATTCGCATGCAGTGCGTTCCGGTGGCAGCGGAGGCGATCACGTCCCCCGGTGATCTCGTCGACCCGCTCGGCGAAGAGGCGCACACGGTCGCACCGCACTTGGTGAGCCGCTATCCGGATCGTGCGCTCTTGTTGGCGACGGATCGATGCGCGGTCTACTGCCGGTTCTGCACGCGTTCGCGCATCGTCGGTGATGGCGGCGGCGCACCCTCGATGCAAGAGCTCGCGCCCGCGTTCGCGTGGCTCCGCGCGCATCCCGAGATCAGAGACGTGATCGTCAGCGGCGGGGACCCGCTCGCGATGGCGACCGATCGCCTCGAGCGCCTGGTCAAAGAGCTGCGATCGATCACGTCGCTCGACACGATCCGGCTCGCGACGCGCGTACCAGTCACGCTCCCGATGCGCATCACGCCGGAGCTGCTGCGTGCGCTCAAGCCGCACCACCCGCTGTGGATCATGACGCACTTCAATCACCCGAACGAGCTGACGAAGGCCTCGGTGCGCGCGTGCGAGCGGCTCGCCAACGCGGGCTTTCCGGTGATGAACCAGACCGTGCTCCTACGCGGGATCAACGACGACGCCGTGACGCTCGAGGCGCTGTTTCGAGGGCTCGTTCGCGCTCGCGTGCGCCCGTACTACTTGCTCCAGATGGATCCCGTGAAGGGCACCGCGCACCTGCGCACGCCGCTCGCGAAGGGCATCGAGCTCATCGGCGCGCTTCAAGGCAAGCTCACGGGCATCGCGCTGCCGAAGCTCATCTGCGACACCCCGGGCGGGAAGGGCAAGGTCCCGCTGCTCCCGGACAACGTCGTCTCTCGCGAGCCCGGTCGCACGTGGCTGCGGACCTTTCGCGGCGAGATCGTCGCGTACGAAGATCCGCCACGCTGAGCGGCCCAAATCCCCTTTCCGATCTTCTGTTCTTTCTGTGAAACCCTCTCCGCCGGTCAAGGCGACAATCGGTGTATACGAACGGGTATGACCTCGCGCACGTCGCCCCCGTCCGCCGCCAACGCACGTCTCGACGATCTCAACGAGAAGGCACTTCTCGGCGGCGGTGAGGCGCGCATCAAAAAGCAGCACGAGGGTGGCAAGCTCACGGCACGCGAGCGCATCGATCTCTTGCTCGACCCGGGCTCGTTCATCGAGATCGGCCGCTTCGTCACGCACCGCTGCACGGACTTCGGCATGGAGACGCAGAAGGTGTTGGGCGACGGCGTCATCACCGGCTACGGCGCGGTGGACGGCCGCAAGGTGTTCGTCTTCGCCCAGGACTTCACGGTGTTCGGCGGCTCGCTCTCCGGCGCCTACGCGAAGAAGATCTGCGCAGTGATGGAGCTCGCGATGAAGGTCGGCGCGCCCGTGATCGGGCTCAACGACTCGGGAGGCGCGCGCATCCAAGAGGGCGTCGAGTCTCTCGCGGGCTACGCGGACATCTTCTTGCGCAACACGCTCGCCTCCGGAGTTGTCCCTCAGATCAGCGCGATCATGGGACCGTGCGCGGGCGGAGCTGTCTACTCGCCGGCGATCACGGACTTCATCTTGATGGTGGAGAACACGAGCTACATGTTCATCACGGGGCCAGACGTCATCAAGACCGTGACGAACGAAGAGGTGACCAAAGAGGCGCTCGGTGGCGCGAGCACGCACGCGACCAAGAGCGGCGTCTGCCACCTCACCTCTCCCGATGACAAGACGTGCATCGCCCAGGTGCGCGAGCTGCTCTCGTTCATGCCTTCCAACAATCAAGAGGACCCGCCCTTCAAGCAGACGAACGATCCGTCGTTGCGAGAGGTGCCCGAGCTCGACGCGATGATCCCGCTCGAGAGCAACCGGCCCTATGACGTGAAGGACGTGATCCGCGCGGTCGTCGACGACCGACACCTCTTCGAGATCGCCGAGGCGTACGCGCCCAACATCGTCGTCGGCTTCGCGCACATCGGCGGTCGGTCGGTCGGCGTCGTCGCCAATCAGCCGGACGTACTCGCGGGCGTGCTCGACATCGACGCGTCGATGAAGGCCGCGCGCTTCGTCCGCTTCTGCGACTGCTTCAACATCCCGCTCGTCACACTCGTAGACGTCCCCGGGTTCCTGCCGGGGACCGAGCAAGAATACGGCGGCATCATCAAGCACGGCGCGAAGCTCTTGTTCGCGTTCGCCGAAGCGACAGTGCCGAAGGTCACCGTGATTTTGCGCAAGGCGTACGGCGGCGCGTACGACGTCATGGCCAGCAAGCACATCCGCGCAGACGTGAACCTCGCGTTCCCCACGGCGGAGATCGCCGTCATGGGTCCCGAAGGCGCCGTCAACATCGTGCGTCGCAAAGAGATCGACAGCGCCGCCGATCCCGTGGCGACGAAGGCGGCGTTCGTCGCCGACTACAAAGAGAAGTTCGCCAATCCGTACAAGGCAGCGGAGCTCGGGTTCATCGACGAAGTGATTTACCCGCGGACGTTGAGGGCACGGCTGCACCGGGCGTTGGAGATGTTGAAGGACAAGCGAGATACGAATCCCCCGAAGAAGCACTCGAACATTCCGTTGTAGTCCAGTGACGAACTGGGGCCCCACCCCACCCCGCCGCTTCGCGGTTCCGGACCAGCCGCCCACCACGGTTGTCATTCTTAGGAGCGGAAGGCGTTGTCATTCTTAGGAGCGGAAGGCTCCCCCGAGGATTGCTCGGTAGTCGGGGAGTACTAGCGAATCGTTGCGGTTCGATTTGGGGCCCCACCCTGCCGCTTCGCGGCAGACCTCCCCTTAAAATTCGCGGAGCGAATTTTGGGGAGGTTCCGAGACTGTTGCTGCGGGTCGGTGTGGTTTTCAGTCATGCGCGCAGGGGGTCATTGCGGGATCAGGCTTGGGAGGTTCGGGACTGTTGCTGCGGGTCGGAGTGGTTCTCAGTGATGCGCGCAGGCGGGTCGTTGCGGGATCACGCTTGGGACGTTCGAGAATCTGGGATTTGGGATGGAGCAGCCTTGGCGCGAAAGATCCGCGCCAGCCCCTTGGGATTGGCTAGGGGGGCTGTCACGGATCTGTCGCTGGGGGGCGGCATGCTCCATCCCAAATCCCAGATTCTCTCTTTCACTGTTCCTTTGGCTCGGTCGATGCGGCGCGATCCGACTCGCTCGGAGGCCCTGCTTTGGCGAGCGTTGCGCGGGCGCGGACTAGGCGTTCGGTTTCGACGGCAGCACCCGATCGAGCGCTACATCCTCGATTTCTACGCGCCTTCGATTCGGCTCGCGATCGAGGTCGACGGTTCGATTCACGAGAGGCGGCGTGACTCCGACGCTGAGCGAGACGCGGTGCTCGGGCACTACGGCATCACGGTTCTCCGGCTCGAGGCGGCGTTGGTCGAGCACGCCCTTGGCGGGGCGCTCGAGCACGTCCTTGCGGCGGTTCGCCGGGCTTGAGGGAAAGGAGGTACATCCTTTTGGAAAGGATGTACCTCCTTGCCGTTCGGCGATTTATCATCGCGAGGATGACGACATCGTTGGACCGCGTGCGACGCGTCAAGGCCAAGGGCGCAGCTCTTCAGAAATTCAACGCGGTGCGCGCTCGCAAGACGATCGCCCGCGTCGTGGCGCTGAAGAAGCGCGTCGAGGAGTCGTTCTACGAGATGGGCAAGCTCATCAAGCCGCTCAAGGCAGCGGCGATGTTCGGCGCGCTCGGCTACGAGACCTTCGCCGCGCTGTGCGACGCGGAGCTAGGCATCTCGGATGATCAAGCGGACCGACTCATCGACATCGTCGACCACTTCACGCCCAAGCTCGCCACCACAGTCGGAAATTGGAAGGCGACCGCTCTCGTCGAGTTGAGTCGCGCCCTCGGCAAACAGGTCACTCCGGCTACCCTGCTGCAACGCGAGCACGTGGCCTTCGGAAACCATCAAGTGATCAACGTGCGCACCGCAACGGCGAATCGCATACTCCAGGCGGCCCGATCGCTGCGCGACAAGAAGCCCGCGGCCGGCCGCCGTGGCGTTCACGTCACCGCCGAAGAGAAGGCACTCGTGAACAGGCTCGTGCGCGAACTCGACGACCGCAAAGTGAAAGCCAAGATCACGAGCGTCGCGGGCGGCAAGGTCAAAGGCGGCAAGCTCAAGCTCGAGGTCAACGTCCACGACGCCCGCGCGCTGGGCCTCGCATTGACTGCCGCGGCGAAGTCGTAGGTGCCGTCGGTCGCGCGCGGCTACCAAGGATGGAGAGCCGAACGAATCGTCGCGAGCACACGCCCGATGGAGTGCTCGACGTCGTCTGCGTTGACGCGAATCACGCGCACGCCGAACAGCTCGACGAGCTCGCGTTCGCGACGCCTATCGCGCGCTTCGCAATCGTCGTGAATGCCGCCGTCGATCTCGATCACGAGACGATGACAAGCCGCGTAGGAGTCGACGACATAGGGCCCCATTGGGTGTTGCCGCCGAAATCGCGCGCCAAGCCATGGTGAGCAACGCCTCAAATGAGAATCGCCACTGGGCAGCTCCGACTCTGCAGGGGAGTCATTCCCCCCGTGTGGCGGCGAAGCCGACCCCGTGGGGTGCGCCTGGCATGACCCTATCGATAGGAGGTGAAAGTCCAAACTCGGGGCCCTAACGAAGGGAACCCGCCACCGACGAGACAAGGGCCCCGAGGA
>JAYVYD010000339.1:0-5021 GCA_043784605.1 Myxococcales bacterium
CCAAGCCCCGATTCAGACGCGCTCGTCGACCGACTGACGCGCGATGTCCCCCACTATCGGGTACGCGTAGTCGTCGCCGGTGAAGACTTTGTACGCGGCGTACAGGTGGTAGACCATGAAGACGGGAATCGCGAGCCCGCACGTGGCCAGCGAGACGACCGTGCCCAGCAGCGACCAGAGCAGCGCTTGGAGCGCGTGGTAGCTCGCCCAGCGAGAGTCGTTGCGCTTGATCAAATAGACGACGAGCGGCGCAAGGAACCAAGCGAACGCGGTCCCGCCATGCGCGATGGCTGCCGCGAGGCGATCGCCGGACGAGTGCTTGGGCACCGGGGCGAGCGCATCAGGCGCGGGTCGATAGTGATCTTCCAAAGCCGAGGCTGTCATCCCGAAACGATCACTGGTGTTCAACGAATCTCTGTCTCCTGAGGGTCGTATTGACCTTCGAGTGGAACTTCGTAGGACGGCCGGTCGAAATTTCAAAAAAGTGCGCCGCGGCCATTTTTAGCTTGTCCCACCTCCGTTGGGCTACGGTGCCCTCCACGATGCGCTGCTCGAAGCACGGGCTCGCCGCCTCACCGGATGGCACGTGCGTGGTCTGTCGGCGTGCGACAGCGCCGCAGCGAGCTACGGGCCTCCGCTGGCTCGGGTGGCTTGCTGGCGCCTCCGTCGTGCTGCTCCTCGGGTTCGCCCTGGTGCGCTGGGGCGTTCGCTCGCTCGAGCCGGCGCGCGCGGAGCCTCCCCCGCGGACCGATCCCGCGTTGGTCGCGAGACCCGCGTGGACGACGGTGCCAAGCGCGTCAATGACGACCGCGCCGCCTGCGCACACGACGGCGTTCGAGGCCACCACTGCGTTCGCGGTCGACGACCACGCGCGACTCGAAGAAGAGCGCAAGCGCGTCTCGATCACCGTCTACACGACGAGCTGGTGCCCTCATTGCCGTGAGGCCAAGTCTTGGCTCAAGTCGCACGACCAGCCGTACTTCGAGCGCGACATCGAGCAAGACCCGACCGCCAACGCGGCGATGCGTGCGCTCAACCCAAGCGGTGGCGTGCCCACCCTCCACGTCGACAGCGAGGTCATCGTCGGATTCAGTGACGCGGCTTTGGAGCGCGCGATCGACAACGCCGCGAAGCGACGCATCGCGAGCGCGCACAACTGACTAGTGTCCTGAATCAGACGTTCGCAGACCAACTTCTGACCGCTTCGCGGCCTATGGCAGGACACTAGACGCCCTAGTGAGGGCTCTCGCCCCTCTAGTTGGGGCCGGTCTTCAGTAAAGCGAGCAACGCGCGCACCTCGGCGGCATGACCTTTGTTGACGAGCTCCTCGAAGAACGGATCGCAAGCGGCCTTGAATTTGGCGTCTTGTAGCGCGCCGCGGTCTGCGCCGACGCCGAGCTTAGCCGCGCGCGCGAGAGCGGCAGCCGCGCCGATGCGATCACCGTCCGCGAGACGCTCTCGCGCCAGTCGATGATGCAGATCGAGTGACCACCGCGAGCCCTCCGCGCGCTGATCCAGCACCTTGAGAGCGTCTCCGCGGCGACCGAGCGTCCAGAGCGCCTGCTCTTCCGCGTACAGGAGCTCGCTCGTCGTCGAGTGCCACAGCTCGCCGCTCGCGAGGCCTCGCTCACACTCTCGCAGCACGGCCTCGTGATCGCCGTGGAAGCTAAACACTGCAGCGCGATCGACGGCCAGGCGTCCCTCGGGCTCTTCGGTGCCCACTTCGCACGCCCTCTCGAACGCGGCGAGCGCGTCGTCGTTGCGGTCGTCGAACATGCGTAGGTATCCGAGCGTGCGCAGCGCTTTTGGATCGTCTTTTGCGGCGATGCGCTCGATGGTCGCGCGAGCCGCTTCGACTCCGTCGTGTGGCCACGAGCCCTCGACACGTGTGCGCGCGAACGCGGGCAGCGCCTGTGTTGCCCATTCGTAGAACGCGCCGTCGAGCCATCCGCCGATCCACGCGAGGAACGACGGCGCCTCCGGCACGAGCGGCCCTTGACCCTCCGAGAAATCGGACCACACCTCGCCTGCAGATGATCCGCAAACGATCAGCAGCGACGCATACCCGCAGCCTTGTTGCGCGAGCAGGATGCATCCGTCGTAGCGCTGGGCTCCCTTGGGCAGCGGCCCGTCGAACGGCGCCTCGTGCGTGAACGGAAACGGCGAAGTCGCGCTCGGATAGGGCTGCCCCTCGCGAACGAAGAGCGGCTCCATCAATGGGCTCGGCTCGATCAAGCCATAATAGGGTCCTGCGCCCGCGCGTCCGACGTTCATCAGGAAGGCTCGATAGTCTGCTGGCAGGGTCGCGCCGACGTCGCGCTCGACCGACTCGAGCTCGCCCGCGCTGTACGGAGCATCGAGTTTGTAGCGGTGCGACGCGGCACCGAACACCTGTAGTTCCGTGTCCAACGACGCGAGTAAAGCGAGCTTGGAGCGAACGGTCGCGAGGTCCACAGCATCAACATACTCCAGAGTGCTAAGTTGATGAGTACGGTGAGCGACAACAAGCCGAACCGAACCCCCCTCTTCATCGCCGCCGGCGGGATCGCGGTCGCTATCGTGCTCGACGTGGCGTTGAGCGGAGGGAGTGGTGCCTCCGACGCGATGTCGTTCTTCGGGCGCTTTCATCCGCTCGCCGTGCACATGCCGATCGGGATGATCCTCTTGCTCGCGGCGCTCGAGGGCTTATGCGTTTGGCCGAAGCTGCGCGCGCGCATCGATCCCGCGGTGTCCACCGTGCTTCGCCTCGCTCTGTTGTCCGCGCTCGCGGCGTTCACGATGGGCCTGCTGCTCGCGCACGGCGGTGGCTATCCCGCGAAGCTCCTCCGGTTGCACAAGCTGCTCACGCTCGCGACCGTGATCGGCGCCGCCGGGTCCGTGTTCGCGTGGTCGGTCGTGGAGACAGGCGCCAACCGGCTGTTTTACAGGGGTGCGTTGATGGCGACCGTCACGCTGCTCTCCATCGGCGCGCACTTAGGCGGCTCGATGACTCACGGCGACAACTACCTCGTGCAGTACGCGCCCGCGTTCATGAAGGGACTCGTGGGCAGCACGGACACTGCGTCCCAAGACGTCGCGCCGCCACCAGCCGCACCCGTGTCGGATCCGCGCGTGTTCGCGGATGTCGTGATGCCGGTGCTGAAGGAGAAGTGCATCGAGTGCCACGGGCCCGAGAAATCGAAGGCGGGACTGCGCATGGATAGCCTCGAGGCGATGCTGAAGGGTGGCGACGACGGACCTGCGTTCGTCGCGGGGCACTCGGAGAAGAGCCTGCTCGTCACACGCGCGAAGAAGCCCACCAGCGAGGACGAGCACATGCCGCCGGCGGACAAACCGCAGCTCACCGCCGAGGAGCTCGATCTCCTCTCGTTCTGGATCGACAGCGGGGGCAGCGCCGATCAGAAGGTGCGCGACGTGCTGGTGCCCGACGGCGCTCGCGGACTGTTGATCAAAGCGTCTGCGGGCATCAAGACGGCGCCGACCCCGCCTCCGCCAGTCACCACTGGAACAACATCGCACGCGGACAAGCCGAAGCCGACCGCCGCGATGACGAGCACGACGACCGCCGCGATGACGAGCACGACCACCACCGCAGACGCCCCGGCCTATGCCGCTCTCGTCGCGCCGCTGCTCGCGAACAAATGTGGACGCTGTCATGGTGCAGACAAACAGAAGGGCAAGCTGCGCACGGACTCGCTCGCTGCACTGCTAGTGGGTGGCAAGTCCGGACCCGCGATCGTGGCGAACGACACCGCGCAGTGGACGTTGATGAAGCGCGCTCACTTGCCGATGGGCGATGACAAACACATGCCCCCGAGCGATGAGCCACAGCTGACGACGAGCGAGCTCGCGCTCCTCTCGTTCTGGATCGGTCATGGCGCAGACGCGACCCTCGCGACGACTGCGGTTCCGGCGAATTTGAGGCATATTTCGTTCATTGCTCGAACACACGAGCCCGCGACACTGGACATCCCGATGAGCCCCGAAGTCACGACCACCGCGGTCCCCACGAGCACCGCGAGCGGGCCGCCGTCGAGCGTTCACCCGGTGAAGCTCTTCACGGACGTGGTCGCGCCGATCTTCAAGAACCGCTGCGGCGATTGTCACTCGGGAGAGTTCGCGTCTGGAGATTTCATCATCGGCGACCACGCGCAGCTCTTCGCAAAGTCGCGCGTCGTGCCCGGCGATACGAAGTCGAGCACGCTGTTCGGACATATCATTTCACCGCTGACGGACGACGAGCACATGCCTCCGAAGAAGAGGCAACAACCGACGCCGGAAGAGATCGACGCGGTCCGCCTGTGGATCGCGCGCGGCGCGACAGAAGACGTCATCGTCGACGCGAGCGAGGTCGACCCCAGGCTCATCGGAGCGACCGTTGCGCCGTCAACTACCGCGAGCAAGCGCGAGGACGGCACGCCTCCGCAGGCCGCGAAGCTCGCCGTTGTCCCTCCACGCGCGGCCGGCTGCGGCTGCGAACTCTCGAGCGAATCGAGCAACGTCACCCTCGCAGCAACGACGCTTCCACTCTTCGCAATGCTCGCGCGAAGACGACGCAAGCGATCGAATCACTACTCGTAATAGCGAGAGTGGATCGCGACAGCGGTGAGGATCGCGACCTCGCGAGGAAGCGCCTCTTTCGTCTCCACCTTGAAGCGATCGCGCCAGCCGACTTCTTTGCGAAGCTCGAGCACGACCTTGCCTTCGTTGTCGGCGCACTGGAACACCTCGGTCGAGATGCCGCCGCTCGTCGCGTGATAGCCCTTGCCGTTGACCGTGAGCGTCATCGTTTTGCGGAGAGAGACTGCGGGGAAGTTGACCACCGCCTTTTCCTCACCGCCGGACGCGATGACGAACTTCGTCTTCATCATATTCCCGTTGAGCGTCGCGACCGTCTTGTCTCCGTCGTTGAGACTGAGGCTCGGCGTGGACGACAGGAACGTGCCCTTCACGATGAGGCTCGCTTCCTTCTCGCCATCGGTTCTTACTTCGTACTCGCTCGCGACGGTCATGATGCGCTG
>JAYVYD010000340.1:0-35508 GCA_043784605.1 Myxococcales bacterium
ATGCCGCCGTCAGCGTCGTCTTGCCGTGATCGATGTGTCCGATCGTTCCCACGTTCACGTGCGGCTTGCTGCGGTTGAATTTCTCTTTGCCCATGACGAACTCCTGCGCGGCTTGATTGGGATCTGGACTTTGACTGCCGAGCCCACCACGGGGCTTGAACCCGTGACCTCTTCCTTACCAAGGAAGTGCTCTACCACTGAGCTAGGTGGGCGATGGTGACTCTGAAGTTTAAGCTTGTCGTTACTCTTGATTGATTGATGGTTTCGAGCGGGAGACCGGATTCGAACCGGCGACGTTCAGCTTGGAAAGCTGACGCTCTACCAACTGAGCTACTCCCGCGATGTGCTCTGCTCTTTGGATACTCGACTGTGGAGGGTGATGGATTCGAACCATCGAAGGCATAGCCGGCAGATTTACAGTCTGCTCCCTTTGGCCGCTCGGGCAACCCTCCTAAAACTACTCGTATCGTGCGTTCTTTCTTGTCTCTGAAGCGGCAATAATTCGATGCTTTTTCGATGCTGGGGAGTCGTTAATCGGTATTGCTAGTTGGGTATCGGGTCAGAGCTGGCGAGGGGACTTGAACCCCTAACCACCAGTTTACAAAACTGGTGCTCTGCCATTGAGCTACGCCAGCGAGCTCCTTCTGAAAGTGGGGCGCGAAAGCTAGCTCACACCCCGTTGACCCGCAATGCAAATGAGGAGCCATCTGCCTATTTGAGGGGCCAGCTAGTGGGCTGAACAAATGATCATGAGCGCGAAGCCTCGGATTTACTGGACAAAGAACGACGCTATTCGATTGACGGATGGCGGGGTTGGCGCCGGACATAGCACCTTTGTTCAAAGCGGGCTGGGAACAAACCGACCCGCCACTCTTGACGTTCGCTGCAGATGGTTTTCTGATTCGTCTAGGGCGAAGCTCTTGGCTCGCTCTCCTGGGAGGTAAGTCACGATGACGATGCGAATCAGTTCCGTCACGGCGCTCGAGGCTCAACACCGCGACCTGGATCGACAGATTCATCGCTTGGAGCGCAGAGGAACGCTCCTCAGCTCGCCAGACCGGGACCGCGCCCTACAGCTGAAACGCCTCAAGCTCGCCACCAAAGATCAGCTGACGGCGCTGCGGAAGCGTTAGCCTTCGCTCACGGTTCTTCGGAGTTCTTCTTCGGCGGGGGCTCGTCGGTGCTCTTGGCGGCCTTCTTCACGTTGGCCAGCGACTCGACTCCGCCTCCGAAGACCTCTTCATTGAGCTCTTTGATCCGCTCGTTCATCGTGGTCTTCCAGTCGGCAGGCAGCGAATTCGGCGTCTGACCCTCGAGAGCCTTCGCAACGATGAGCCAGTGGCGCGCGTCTGCTTTGTAGCCGATGCGGTAGTCCGTCATGCCGCGGAGGTACGCGTAGCGCGCATGCTCTTCGGGAGAGAGGTGCGACTCGTCGTTCTCCAGCGCGCGAAACACCCCGAGCGCGCGCTCGTGTTGGTTTTGCTCGAACGCGGTTTGCCCGCGGGAGAGTTCGTCGCCATAGGTGGCGCATGCGGTGAGCGGGAGAATCGCCAGCGCGAAGAGGGCCGTTCGCATCCAATTACCGTAACGCCGAGCGCGCCCGCGAATCAAGACGCCTGCGCACGAGCACCGCGACCGCGACCCACCAACCGAGACCCACACCGAAGCCGCCAGCGGACGGCGCGATGTCGCAGTCGCAGTCGCTCCTCTTCGCCGGCGCGGGTGCAGACGTCGTCGCGGTCGCTGTGGCGGCTGGTTTCAGCGTGATCGCGGGCTCACCGTCCCAGGCGCTCTGGCTCTTGGCGGTGAAGCTTGCTTGCTCGATCCGTGTAG
The DNA here is from genome assembly GCA_043784605.1 of Myxococcales bacterium. Lineage (GTDB taxonomy): Bacteria > Myxococcota_A > Polyangia > Polyangiales > Polyangiaceae > JANYHY01. The sequence continues at coordinate 1,834 of JAYVYD010000340.1, forward strand.
AGTCTGGGCGCTTCGCGATGAACGAGACTTGGTCCTTCGTGATCGAGACTGCCAGGTAGTGGTAATCGCTCACTGCCTTCCTCGTCTGCGGCAGTGGGTCGTTCACGGGATACAGAGGCGCGCCGCCGCCACCGCTCACGACGTAGCGCAGCAGCCCTTCGTTGCCGCGCTCGTAGACGTGATCATGACCGCTGATCACCATGTCGATCTTGTGTTTGGTGAGCAGCGGGAGCAGCTCGCCTGTCTGGAACTTCTCGTTATTGCCGTGGAGGCTCGACGAGTACGGGCCGTGGTGCACGACCAAGAAGCGCCACACGATCCCGGGCTCGGCGTCCGCGTCGGAGAGCGCCTTGTCGAGCCAATCACGATCGGGCCCGGACGCGAGCGAGCCCCACCCGTTGATGAAGAAGAACCTGACCATCGACCACCGAATCGTGTCGTCGAGGCGGTGATCCTTCTGCGCGTGCTCTGTGCCGAAATACCGCATAAATGAGCCGGCTCCGCCCTCCGTGAGCTCGTGGTTGCCGACGGCAGCGTAGAGGCAGTGGTCTTTGATCAGACCCTCCTCGACGTCGAAGAACACCTGCCAATTCGCGGGCGACGCACCGTCGTCGACGAAGTCTCCGGTGTAGATCAAAAAGTCGCTCGTCTCGCCCTGCATCGCACGCACGACCGAGGCTTGCTTGATTGCGTCGGTGCGACTGTCGCCGTAGACGAGGAACGAGATCGGGGCGGTGTCGTCGTCGGGCGGCGCCGTCGTGAACGTCGCCGTAGAAGTCGCGCCGTTCGAGAGGATGGAATATTTGTACGTGGTCTTCGGCGAGAGTCCGTCGACATGCACCGAGTGCCATGCGCCGACCGTGGCGTCGACGATGTCGCGAGGCTTGCCAGGTGATTCGAGTCGCACGGTGACGGGCGCTGGTGGGTCGACCTCAGCACGCACGACCACGCTCGTGGAGGCGAGCTCTTGTACGTAGGGACCCTTCACGAGCGGGCTCAGCGGAGCCGCGTGCGCGACGCCGACGAACGTCACCAACGACAACGCGATCGACCACGTCCTTTTGAGCTGCACGCTTAGGCTGTGTAGACGAGCTTGGTCTCTCAAGCTAGCGCGCACGTTTGGCTACATTCGCGATTCGTCGTGGTTCTCGCGCAGGCTCGATTGACCCACCCCAATTCGCAGTTTACGGTTCAGTTGTGTTCTCGGGAGGAGTCTCCTGAGAAACGCTACAGGAGAACTCCGCGTATCATGTCGCAACCGGTGGCGCCGTTGCCTCCGCCCGTGCCTGTGCCCGTTGCCGCAGCAGCCGGGGGTGATGACCAACAGCAGCAGCCTTCGGACGAAGGTCTGCCCAAGCGCTTTGGCAAGTACACCTTGCTGCGCACGCTCGCGCGCGGCGGCATGGCGGAGCTGTTTCTAGCGATCCAAAAAAGCGTCGCCGGCTTCGAGAAGCTGATCGTCATCAAGCGCATTTTGCCGTCGGTCAACCAAGACGCGGCGTTCATCGAGATGCTGCTTCACGAGGCGCGCATCGCCGCGACGCTCTCGCACCCGAACATCGTCCAGATCTTCGATCTCGGGCAGGCGGACGGCCTCTATTACATCGCGATGGAGCACGTTCACGGCGAAGACATTCGCTCGATCGTGCGCCAGATGAAGAAGAAGAACGTGCCCGAGTTTCCGCTCGAGCACGCGATCGCGATCGCGCTCGGGATGTGCACGGGCCTCGCGTACGCACACGACAAGCGCGACTTGGACAACACCCCGCTGGGCATCGTTCACCGCGATATTTCGCCGCAGAACGTGGTCGTCACGTTCACCGGCGACGTGAAGATCGTCGACTTCGGAATCGCCAAGAGCGACACGAAGATGAACAGCGATACGAAGAGCGGCAAGCTGAAGGGGAAGGTCCCCTATATGTCGCCGGAGCAAGCGCGCGGCGAGCACATCGACGCCCGCTCCGACATCTTCGCGACCGGCGTCATGCTCTTCGAGCTGACCACCGGCAAGCGCTTGTTCAAGGGCGCGAGCGAGTACGAGACCCTCAAGCTCATCTGCGAGCGCGAGTATCCGAAGCCGTCGCAAGTGCGTCCGGGATATCCGCCGGCGCTCGAGAAGATCGTGGTGAAGGCGCTCGCGAAGGCCACGAGCGACCGCTACCAGTCCGCGCGCGAGATGCAGGCCGATCTCGAGACCTTCGTGCGAGACGAGCGCATCCACGTCTCGACCATCAACCTCACTCAATTCATGCAGGGCTTGTTCGAGGACAAGCTGGTGTCGCAGAAAGAGCAGCTCCTCCAAGGCAAGCAGCTCGCGGACATCATCGAGGCGAACAACCCGCTCGAGTCGATGGCGGATCTTCCGCACACGGGAGTCACGTCGTCGGCGGCTGCGGCTCACACGCTCTCGGGCGACGTCAAGAAGAAGGGCAACGGGCTCGTCATCGGCTTGCTCGCCATCATCGTGATGCTCGGCGGCGGTGTCGGCGGCACGTGGTGGTGGATGAAGAAGAAGCAGGCGCAGCAGCTGACGGCTGGCCCCGTTGTCCCGCCTGTCGTCATCGCGAAGGGCTCGATCGAGGTGAAGAGCGATCCGCCCGGCGCGGCGATCTGGGTGGACGGCGATCTTCGCCCGGAGCCAACACCCGCGACGATCCTGCAGCTACCGACGAGCGGCAAGCCGATCGAGATCAAGGTCACGAAAGACGGCTTCGAGGCCTTCAAACAGACGATCACGCTCACCGAGAAGGACTCGAAGGCGACGGTCTCGACGACGATGACGAAGGGCTCGGTCGTCATCGACGTGACCGTGCTGCCGGCAGCGGCGAAGCCGACGGTCATGCTCGACGCGAAGAAGTATGACGTGCTCACGGTCGACGGCATCTCCTCGGGCGATCAGCACAAGCTCACGGTCTCGGCGAACGGATACCTCGACTTCACGACGAACTTCATCGCGCAGGCCCAAGAGAAGAAGCACTTCGACGTGACGCTGCAGCCGTTCGTACCCGGCAAGCCCAACGGGACGGGCGCGGCCAAGCCGAGCGGCACGGGCAAGCTCAACGTCGGCGCGTCCGGAGGTTGGTGCAACATCTCGGTGGACGGCGCGGCGAAGGGACCGACGCCGCTCGCCGGCATCGAGCTCAGCGCGGGTCCGCACCGCGTGACGTGCACGCCCGAGGGCAAAGCGGCGCAGTCACAAACCGTGGACGTCCCGAAGGACGGCACCGGTCGCTGCAAGTTCACGCTCTAGGGATCCCCCGACTAGCGCTTCTTGAAGAGCATCCGGTACACGGGCAAGCCATCCGCGATCGCACGCTTTTCGCGGTTGGTGCGCGCGCCGTACGCTTGATCCGTCAAGCGTGACGAACCGGGCGCCTCGCCCGCGGGAACGAACTTGTCGCTCAGCGTGATCGCCTCTTCGTAGCGATCCGCGCGCTCCTCGACATCCGTCTGCACGAAGAGCTCGCCGTTCGGCTCGAGCAAGCGCGCGATCTGCTCGAGGAACACGTCGCCCATGACGAGCCGCTTCTGGTGCTTCTTCTTCCACCAAGGGTCGGGGAACAACAAAAACACGCGACGCACGGACGCGTCGGGACCGAGCCGCTTCAACGCGTGTAGAGCGTCCTCCGCGAACACACGCGCGCGCCCGCCGAGACCCTGCGCCTTGAGACGCGAGTCGACGAGCGCGGCCCATTTCCGCCGAATCTCGAGCCCCACGAGCCCCGCGTCGATCGCACTCATCGCGCGCTCTTGGAGGAACATCCCGCGACCGGGACCGATCTCGAGCTCGATCCATTTTCCGATGACGAGCTCGCGGACGTCCACGGTCTCGCCGTCGGGGAGCGTGGGCGCGTTCGCGTAAGGGCTGATGATCGGCACGACGAGCGATTACTCGGCGCGTGACGACTCAGTCAATCAATTCGGCGGAGTCGGGTTGGTGGTAACGCCCGTCGCGCCGTTGACGGACCACGCGAAGTTGTCGATGAGCGCGCTCGAGTCGAGCACACCGTCGCCCGAGTCCCAGATGGCGAAGAGCAAGGTAATCTCCTTGCCGCGCAGCGTGTCGACGGGGACGGTGGTGGTCAGCCAGCCGGTGCCGCCGTGGTCGGCGTATCCGGTGTCCTTCCCGAAGCCCGTCGCGAGGAGCATGGTGTCGCCTTGCGGGCACTTAAAGTTCTTGCCGCCGGCCGTGCAAGGCGGGCCACTCATGCAGCCGCATACTTGCAAGAAGCTGTTGTTGACGCTGACGGGATTGCCGTCTTGATCGAACAGGATGTTCTGGTCCTTCAGCTTGGCGGGCTGCGGCTTCATCATGATGACGAACGAGTCGTTGTACGTGCTGCAGATGAAGCCCGGCCACTCGTACGTGAAGAACGCCGACTGCACCTTGAACGAGTTGGCGTTCGTGGGGACGCGGATCGACAGCGCGAGCGCTGCGCCGTCATGCGGCTGGCCCGTGATGACGTTCGGGCACGCGGGAGTGTCCTTCGGATAGGGCGGCGGCGAACCGCTCGTGATGCCTTTGTCGAAGCCGCTGACGTCCTTGTAGTCCACGTCGGTCGGCTGGCGTGCCGTGCCCGACGAGATCGCGAACATCGTCGCGCCGAGCTGCGGCTTGCTGTTCTTGGGCTGCTTCGTGTCCTTGCCGAACGCGGAAAGGATGCCGTGACCGACATCGAAGTTGGGGCTGTTGCTGACCGTGCTGTCGGGCAGCACGTATTTCGCCGAAGTGACGCCCCAGACGCGGTTCTTACCCATCGCGCCGGAGGTGGTCTTGCGACAGAGGTCCATCGATCGAGCGCCGTCGAACGGATCATTGGAGGCGACCTTCAAACCGACGTCGCAGTTGGCGGGCTCGTCATCGGGGACGCCGCTGCAGTCTTCGTCGACGCCGTTGGCCGGGATGTCGAACGCGCCCGGGTTGATGTTGACGTCGCAGTCGTTGCAGTCGCCGTCCACCGCGGAGAAGCCGTCTCCGTCGTGGTCCGATCCGTCGCTGAACGCGCACGTCTTCGGGGTCGCATCGGGGTCACCGATGATGACGCTGCCGCCGTCGTCGGCGTTGGGATCACCGTCAGCACCAGCCTCGACGGTGTTGTCGAAGAGGTGGGCCCCCGGACCGGAGGAGCACGCCATCGAGAAGCCCAAAGCCAACACAGACAGAGTGATCAAACGCATGGCGTCCTCCAGGAACTATAGATTGTCACGGTCCATGGCCACGATCGTCACAAACCATCTCTAGATCGGTCGAATTAGTGACTCACGCTTGACCCCAAGTGCGCGAGGGGTGACTTTCCCGCGGCTTGAGCACGAACGCACGACTTCAAAGCGCTCTTCGGCGAGCGCTTCCGGCGCTGCCGATTGTGCTCGCGACTGCCCTTTTGACGCAGCGATGCATTCATGCCGTGCTGTTGAAGGTGGGCCATCCGGGCGCGACGCTCGACGACTCGTTCATTCATTTTCAATACGCCCGCGCAATCGCCGACGGTCACCCGCTCCAATACCAAGCGGGCGAGCCGATCACGACGGGAGCCACGAGCGTGCTGTGGCCCGCGCTGCTCGCGCCGTTCTATCTGGTGGGGTTCCGCGATCTGTCGATCATGTGGCCCGCGTGGGGTCTCGCATTCCTCGCGCACGGGATGCTCGCGTGGGAGGCCAACAAGCTCGCGGAGCCGCTCGTCGGCAAGCTCGGCGGGTACGCGACTGCGGCTATGGTGCTCGCGTTTGCCGGCTTCGCATGGTGCTCGTCGAGCGGCATGGAGGTGATGCCCTTCGCGTGGGCGATCGCGCGAGCCACGCGCTTGGCTTGCGAATGGAGCGAGCGGCGCGAGTCACGTACGAACAAGACGCTGCGCGACCTCGTGATGATGGCGTGGGTCGCCGCGCTCTTTCGTCCCGAGGGCGCGATCACGGCGGCGCTAGTTGCGCTCACGATCGCGCTCTTCCCTCGGAAACACGGGCTCATTTCTCGCGCCGAGAGTTTGTTCGCGCTCTCGGGCGCGCTCGCCACTCCGCTCTTGCTGCTCGCGCTCACGGGCAGCACGCGTTCGAACACGACCGTCGTGAAGCTCATGATCGGCAACCCCTATTATCAAGACGGCGTCTTGTGGCAGACCGCCGCGACCAACGCGCGCACGCTGGTCGGTACGATCCTCAATGGAGAGGTGTGGTCTGCGGAGTTCCTCCCCTCGGGCTCGGCGCCGTTCGCGCTGATGGGACTCGTCGCGCTCCTGATCGTAGGCGTTCAGTCCAACAAGCATTGGCGCGCGATCTTGATCCTCACGCTCGCTCTCGGAATGTTCATCCCGTGCCTGTACATCACGTTCTTGTGGAACAGGCTTCGGTACCTCTGGCCGTTCGCGACCGGGTTTTTCATCGGGCTCGCATGCCTCGCGAAGGTCGCGACCGACCTCGGGACGGCGGTGTGGCCGCGCGCTCGCTCGCTGTCGCCGCTGCTCGCCGGTGCGTTCATAGGAGCGCTCGTGGTGCGGCTCGACTGGTCGATCGACGACGTCGCCAACAGCGCGCACGGCATCGATCAACAACACGTGAAGATCGGGCGCTGGGCCAAGGCGAACCTGCCCCAAGACGCACGCATCGCCGTGAACGACACCGGAGCGATCGCGTACTTCAGCGATCGGCACACCTTCGACATCGTCGGCCTCACCAGCGTGGGAGAGGCCAAATACTGGGTCGCCGGCACGGGCTCGCGCATGGAGCACTACGAGCGGCTGCACGCCTCGCGGCCCGAGATGCTGCCGACGCACTTCATCGTCTACCCCGAGTGGATGGGAACGGACGCGCTGTTCGGCGACTACTTGTATGATGCAACCGTCACCGACTCGACGATCTTGGGCGGCCAGAGCATGCGCGCGTACGTGGCCGACTACAGACTGCTCGGTAGCGGAGAGCAGCCGTGGAGCGGGGGCGTCGTCACAGACGCGGTGGACGTCGCGGATCTGGAGAGCGAAGCGGAGCACGGCTACGAGCTGCTCGGCGCGCACGACAACGAGCAATCGGTCACGAAGGGTCTGAACGCCAAAGGGGACTGGACGCTCGACGGCGCTCGCGGTTGGCGTCACGCGGATCGCTTCACGCTCGATTTCGGCGGCGGAGGCAAGCTCGTGGTGCGCGCGACCAAGACGCCGATACGGCACGAGCTCTGGGACGGCCCATTGCCGCCGGTCATCGTCGATGTGCTCGCGAACGGCGCGAACGTAGGCATGCTTACAATCGAAGATGGCGAGTGGGACGAGCAATCACTCGCCATCCCCGCAAACGGAAAGACCCGCCTCGAGATTCGCTCTCGAGACGGGTCCTTGTTCACTTCGTTTCACTATTGGTCAGTTCACTGATCGGTGGGTGAGAACACGAGCGGGTAGACCACCGTGACGACGCCGACGGCAGGCACGGGGAACGTCATGTTGTAGTAGGCCTTGGCGACGCACTGACGAACGCCCATGTCCGCCATGTCACTGCCTGACGCGTCTTGCGCCATCGTCACCGCGCCGTCGCGACCGATCATGAACTGCGTCTCCACGCGACCCGCGAGCGCGGGGTTCGTGCGCAGGCCGTCCGAATAGCAGGCGACCATGCGGCCCGAGTTCTGGCGAACGATGCGTTGAATCACTGCGGGGTCGAGGCGACCGTTCGTCTTGATCTCTGCGATACGCGGATCGCGTGGGCCCTTCGAAACGTGCACGCCAGTGACGCGACCATGATCCTTGCCGAGGCCGCCGGTGCAATCATCGCCCGGTGGGCAGGTGCCGACGCCGCCGTAGTTGCCGATCTTGTCGATGCCGATGCCTTTGCAGTTGCCGTTGGTGCAGCCGCCGCCCTCACCCGTGCCAGAGAGACCGAGGCCGCTGCCGAACGCGTCGCCCATGTCGCCTGCCCAGAGGTTGCCGAGGTGGCTCTCTCTGTCGGCGCCGATGAGCGTGGAGCCCCAGGGGACGACGGGCGCGTTCGAGTCGCTCGCGTTCGCGGAGGCGAGCAGGCCGATGAGGCCGAACTCTCGCGCCTCGTTGATCGCGCGCTCCTTGGCGAGCTGCACGTCTTCCTTGCTCGCGTCACCCTTCGCGCTCCAGTGACCGTTGGCGGAGACGGGCTTGCTCGTGCCTGCAGAGCCCTCTTGACCCTGCGCTTGCTGACCCGCGTTCGAGCCGGAGCTCGAGTCGCTCGCTTGGCCGTCGATCGGAGGAGGCGTCTCCTTCTCCTGCTCTGCTGCGGACGTGAGGTACTGCTTCATCATGAGGATTTGATCGCGGTCGATGCCTTCTTGATCCGCCGAGCTGAGCGACGGCATGAAGAACGCGAAGGCGGCGAGGAACGCGGCGTGCGCGACGGCCGAGAAGCCGATCGTGCCGAACGCGCTCTCTTCGAGGCGCTTGCCGAAGTCGGTCGGGATCTTCGTCTCCGCGTCACCCACCGAGAGGCGGATCGAGAACGCGCCCATCTCGATGTCGACGACGCTTCCGCGCGCCAACACGAAGGGAGACGCTTGACGGGGCAAGCGATCGACGAACACGAACGCGTTCGCGGGAGGCGTCACGACGATCTCACCGCCGCGGAACGAGACGAGGTCGAGCGAGTCCGTGCCTGTGACTTCGCTCGGGATCGAGAAGTCGCAGCCCTCGGTCTCGCCGATGCGGATGCCCTTATCGAGCGCGACGTGCTTCTGGCCGAGAGCATTCTTGTCGAGCGCCTTTCCCCAGAACATCGTGACTTCGATCTCTTCTTTGTTCGAAGCCATCTCCGACGCGCCCACGCTGCTCATCGTCGCCGTGTTCATGACAAACCCTTCCTGTTGCGTGGGAATGGTTCCCGCGCTTCGTCTTCGCGCTGTCCCGGCCTCGTCGGCACTCGCAACGCTCAAAGGGAAAGACAGCGACTCCCGGTGCGAGTTCCGAAAAAGTCACGACCGAAGGCGAGTGGGGCTGCGGTGGATTTCTCCAGAAAAACGCCCCTTCTTGGATGTGTGCAGAGTGGTCCAGGTGCCGAACCTATGATCCGAGCGCCACACTCTTTCGCACCGAACACCCTAATTTGCAGGCGCAATAGGCTTTGACACATGGAGTGCGCGCGCCGTGCTCAACTGGGAGGGTACGAGATGCGAAGGACTCTGCTGTCAATGGCGCTCACCACCGCCGCTTCCTCGAGTGTGCTCGCGGACGGGCACTCCGCGCGTGCTTGCGGCGGATGCTTCCACCCGCCGACGGAGGTCACTGTCGTCAACGAGCACCGCATGGTGTTCTCGATCGGAAAGACGCAGACGGTCCTCTGGGATCAGATCAAGTACGGCGGCGACCCGAAAGAGTTCGCGTGGGTGCTTCCAGTACGCCCAGGCACCAAGCTCGAGCTCTCGCACGACGACTTCATGGTGGCGCTCGACGAGTACACGCAGCCGGTCATCACGGGCCCCACCCCGCCGCCGAGCAAGGGTTCGGCGTTCGGATGCGGCTCCTCTAGTTCGGCGACCCTCGACAGCGTGCCCAACTCCGGAGTCACCGTCGTGAGCGAGCAGGTCGTCGGTCCCTACGAAGTGGCGACGCTGCGCGCGATCGACAGCGGGGCGCTCGAGGCTTGGCTGAAGGCGCACTCGTACGTGATCCCTCCCGCAGTGCAGCCGACGGTGGACTCGTACGTGAAGGAGAAGTTCGACTTCATCGCGCTCCGTTTGCTGCCGAACAAAGGCATCGGCGCGATGCAGCCCGTTCGCGTCGTGACGCAGGGCGCGGACGCGACACTCCCCTTGCGCATGGTCGCCGCGGGCGTGGGCCAGCGCGTTGGCATCCTTCTCTACGTCATCGGCGAGGGTCGCTACCGGACGACCAACTTTCACGACGTCACCGTCAAAGACTCGCAGCTCGTCTGGGACACGGCGGCGTCCAAGTCGAACTACTCGACGCTCGCGGAGAGCGCGATGACGGGCGGTGACGGCAAGGGCGTACTCACCGAATTCGCCGGCCACGCGAACACGAGCGACTTCGGTCAGGCGGGCAGCAGAGGCTTCTTCTTGCCGTCCCTGAAAGAGGCCTACAACCAGACGACTCGGCAGAGCTTCGCGAACAACAACTGCAGCCGCAGTCCTCTCGCGGACTCGGGGTTCAATACGCCGGACGTCAATGTGCCCGACGCTTCTGTCGACGGCTCACCCTCCGACGCGAGCGTCGCGGACGCCAACGCTCCCGACGCGGCGCCTCCCGCATCGAACAACGACTGCGTCTTCGACGACGTGGACGTGGCGACCAAGGGCATGAACCCGAGCGACGTGTGGATCACGCGCATGCGCATGCACCTGCCCGTCTCCGCACTCGCGGCCGATCTGCAGCTGGGCGCCGAGTCGACGCAGTCGCTCGTGAGCAATCAGCACAGCGTCGCCAGCACGACGGACGCGGGCGGTGGCTGCTCTGAAGGCGGCGGCTCCAACACGTGGACCGGAGTCGCACTCGGCGCGCTCGGTGCGATCTTGGTCGCGCGCCGACGCAAGCGCGTCACTGAGTAAGCTTGAGCGCGGGGCCCCGAGCGTGTAACCGGTAGACGTGCGCAAGCGGCCGCTCGGAAAGACGGGGCTCTACGTCTCCGAGATGAGCGTCGGCACTTGGGGACTCTCCGGCGACGCGTACGGCGCGGTCACCGAGAAGGACGCGGAGGCGACTCTCCTGCGCTGCGTGGAGATGGGCATGACGCTCGTCGACACCGCAGACGCATACGGCGGCGGCAAGATGGAAGCGCTGCTCGGGCGCCTCTTCAGCAAGCGCGACGACATCATCATCGTCACCAAGGGCGGCACGGACCGCACCACCGAGCCGCCGCGCAAACGCTTCGAGGCCCAGTACCTGCGCGACTCGGTAGAGCGCTCGCGCAAGCGCCTTCGTCGGGACGTGCTGGACCTCTACCTGTTGCACAACCCGAGCGCAGACGCGCTGGTGGGCGGCGAAGCGGTAGAGACGATGGAGGGCCTAGTTTTAGCCAAGAAGATCGCTCACTGGGGAGTGGCGGCGGGAGACGAGGTCGTGGCGCGCGCGGCGATCGATCGTGGCGCTGAGGTGATCGAGCTCGCGTACAACCTCGTGCACTCGATCGATCTTCACCGCGTCGCTGGCGACGTGATGGTCTCCTGCGCTGGCGTGCTCGCACGCTCCACGCTCGCGCACGGCATGCTCTCGGGCACGTGGGCGAAGGACCGAGAGTTCGACGAGTCCGATCACCGGCGCGATCGATGGACGAGGCTCGAGCTCCAGGCGCGGCTGGAGCAGCTCGAGAAGCTGCAGTTCTTGACCGCCGGAGACGTCAAGACTCTGCGTGCCGCGGCGATACGCTTCGCGCTCGCGAATACGCTGGTCTCCTCCGCGGTGCTCGGTCCACGCAGCGTCGCGCAGGCGGAGGAGCTCGTGCGCGAGACCGGCGGTGGCCCGCGATATCTGCCCGACGAGGCGCTCCTGCGGCTCCCACGCGTGCTCGCCAAAGCGGGCATCCTCACGTGAGCGAAGACGAGCGAATCCTCTCGGCGATGCTTCGGATCGCTTCGGAAGCATCCGCGCTCGTCCGCGCCGGCTACGCGCGAGACGTGCGTGCAGAATACAAGGGACCCGACGATCCCGTGACCGAGGTGGATCGAGCCGCGAACGAGCTGATCGTGCGCGCACTCCTGCGCGACTTCCCTGGCGTGCCGATCGTCGCGGAAGAGAGCGACCCAAGCACGTTCGACGCACGCGCGCATTCTGACGAGACGTTCTTCGTCGACCCGCTCGACGGCACCCGAGAGTTCCTCGCGAAGAACGGTGAGTTCGCGGTGATGATCGGTCTCGCTCGCGGCGGACGCGCGGAGCTCGGGGTCGTCGATGCGACGGCGCGCAATCGCGTCTTCGCGGGAGGTCCTGCGGGCGCGTTCGAACTCGCTCCGGACGGCTCAAGGCGATCGATTCGCGCGCGCCCACCTCACGCGCCGCTGAGCGTGCTCGTGTCGCGCTCGCGCTACGGTGAACGGACTCGCGCCCTCGTCGAGCGACTGGACGCAGTCGCGTCCCCCACGGGCGGTGCTGGGCTCAAGACCGTTCTCGTCTGTGCAGGCGAAGCCGATGCGTACGTGCATCTCGACCGCGCAGGCATGTTGTGGGACGCGTGCGCAGGTGACGCGATCGCGCGCGGATCGGGCGTGACGCTCACGAACGGAGCTGGCGCCGTCATCGATTACCGGCGTGACCCACTCGAGTTGACGAACGGAGTCATCGTCGCGTGCACGGAAGTACACAGGACGATCGTCGCTTCGTTGACGGCCTGATCGATCGCGCTGGCTTTCGTGCCGAATTCTGCGGACGCGCCGCTTGGTCTAGCGCATGCTTGTGATTCACTTCTTGCGGGCAAGCTGAGTTCACTGCTGCCCTGAGGACCTCTTTGAATGGCTACGTGCCCTACTTGTCGCACGCACTACTCGGACGACATCGCCAGCTGCGCAACGGACGGCAGCGCGCTCCTCCCTGACGCAGCGTTCAAGGGCGTTGATGTCGATCTCGCGGCGGGCGACGTGGTCGCGGACTATCGCATCGAGGCCAAGATCGGACAGGGCGGCTTCGGGGCCGTCTACAAAGCCATCCACCCGCTGATCGGCAAAGCCGCGGCGGTGAAGGTGCTCGGCCGAGACCTCTCGAGCAAGCCGGAGATGGTCTCGCGCTTCATCGCGGAGGCGCGCGCGGTCAACCAGATCCGGCACAAGGGGATCATCGACATCTTTGCGTTCGGTTCGCTGCCCGACGGACGGCAGTACTACATCATGGAGCTACTCGAGGGCACGACGCTCGACGCGTTCATGCGCAGCAAGGGCCCGCTCGCTCTCGGTCAAGCGATCCCGATCCTCCGAGGAGTGGCGCGAGCAATCGACGCCGCGCATGCACAAGGAATCGCGCATAGAGACTTGAAGCCGGAGAACGTGTTCTTGACGTTCGACGACGAGGGCCGTGCGACGCCGAAGATTTTGGACTTCGGGATCGCCAAGTTGTTGGGCGAGACGAGCGGCGCGTCGAAGACGCAAACGGGCACGCCCATGGGAACGCCCCACTACATGTCGCCCGAGCAGTCGCGCGGCGTGGGCGTCGACAACCGCACGGACGTCTACTCGTTCGGTGTGATGGCGTACGAGATGATCACGGGCACTTTGCCGTTCGACGGCGAGGCCGTGATGGACATCCTCCTCAAGCAAATCACGACAGAGGCCGCGCCGCCGTCGACGGTGCGCGAAGGCATCGCGCCAGGCGTAGACGCGGCGATCCTGCGCATGATGGAGAAGGACGCCGACAAGCGACCGCAGACGCTGGGCGCCGCGGTGGACGCGCTCGCGCAAGCCGCGGCGGCCTCTGGCGAGCTGGCCACTCCGAGTCAAACGACGCTACCGGTTCGCTCCGGCCCGATGCTGTCGCCGGTCGAGATCGAGAGGCTCACGAGCGCCAAGACGATGCTCGGTCAAGGTCCGCAGACGCTCAACGGCAGCACCTCGGCTGCGGCGCCGAAGTCGGGGATGAAGACGTGGGCGGTCGCCGCGATCGTGGCGGCAGTCGCGCTGATCGGCGCGGGCGCTTTCTTCGCGACGCGACCCGGTGACGAGCCCAAGGGCGCTGGGCTCGTCCAGAGCACGACGTTAGGCACGAGCGTCGTTGCATCGAGCGCGTCCGTGAGCGTCGCGATCGCGCCTGCGGGCCCCGTGTCCGTGAAGGTCACGATCGAGGGAGCGCCGCCGGACACGGAGATCTTCCGCGGCGACACGCGCCTGGGAGCGGTGTCGTCACCGCTCACGCTCGTTCGCGACGAGACCGTGACGCTGAGCATTCGCGCGAAGGGTTTCTGGTCGAAGGACGTCGTGGTGACGCCGAAGAGCGATGAGGTGGTCTCCGTCACGCTCGACAAGATCGCCGCGCCTTCGCACACGGGCAGTGGTCACAAGCCGACCAAGGAAATCGAGAACCCATTCTGATGCGAACCAAGCGCGCTTTCGCCATCGTCGCTCTCGCGGCGCTCACCTCCTCTTTCGCTGCCTCCTGCGCAGACCTCCCCGCCATTCCGGCCGACAAGTGCGGCAATCGAGTCGTGGACGGCAATGAGGACTGCGACACCTTCGGCAACGGCATCGGCACGGCATGCAGGCCCGCCACGGATCGCGTGGCCGCGTGCAGGTTCGACTGCAACTTCGCGGCTGGACACTTTTGTCCGGGCGGCTTTGGCTGTGGCGCAGACGATGTCTGTCGCGCACCGTCGGGCTCCTTCGCGACTGCGACGACGATCCCCACCACCGTCGAGCAGGTCGTCGTTGCAGACTTCGATGGCGACCGCCACCAGGACGTCGTCACGCAGGGCGCGACCGGAGTGCGCGTGCACTTCTTCGATCACACGAGCACCAACCTGCTCACTCTCACGGACACCACGCCCCTCCCCATCACCCGCGGTCGAATCGTCGGAGGGAGCCTCACGAGCGACGGCCTCTCGTCGCTGACGGTCGTCGATACAGGCCTCGCGCAGGTCTACGAAAAGGGCATCAAGCGTGACCGAGTCGTCGGCGGCGGGCTCAATGTTTGGCGATCACAGCCCAACCGATCGCTGCTGCCCACCATCTATCCGTCTTTCCCGATCGTGCGCTCGGACACCGCGAAGACTCCGGTGAAGGACGCGATCGTCCTGTCGGGCAAAGGAACCAGCTTTCACGCGGGCCAAGACCTCTTCATCATCGCGGACACCGGAAGCGGTTCGTACGAACTCGCGTATCTGGAGATCAGCACAACGGGGACTCCGAGGTCCTTTCCGATGCTGCCGCTCGCCGTGGGACCGTCCTCGCTGGCGGGCCTGCCTACCGTGGGTCCGCTTCCTCTCGCGCCGGTGTTTCAAGAGTGCGACTCGATGGTGATCGCGCCGCTCAACTCTGCGACGGTCACGGCGATGCCGCTTTGCGCTGCCGGTGCCGACATGAACGGAACGCCGTTCTTCGTTCCGAACGTGCTCGACCAGACGCAGATCGGGTTGATGGGAAAGTCCGCACCGATCATCACTGTGAAGCTGCCGAAAGGGTCACCGCTCACGGTCGCAGGCCGCGCGTTCATTGCAGATGCGAACGGAGACAAGCTGAACGACATCTTGGTGAGCGTGGGTCCTTTCATGGTCGGCAAAGACGCCTACTTTCCATTGGCCGTTGCATACGCGATCGGCAACGGCCACTTCACCTCGGCCCAGGACCCGAGCAAGCCCGTGCAGGACGACCAGATGTCGTTCTACGGAGGCGGCCTCGCCCTCATCGCGCAGGGGAAGGGCCCGCAATGGATCCCGCCGACTGGCGGTCCCGTGCTCGACGTCGGCTATATCGATTCGGATGACACGCTCGATTGGGTAACGCCGACAGGCATTCGTTTTGGCGCTCCAGACACGCTCCCGTTCTCGCTGCCGAGCTCCGCGCCCTGGAAAGAAGCGCGCATCATGGACACGAACGGCAACGGCGCGAAGGACGTGGTCGCCATCTCCCCGGGCGGTGTCGACTTCTACAACGGGACGAACTTCGTCCTCATGAACCATCAAGCGAACAGCTTCGACGGCGCGCCGTCTCACATGATCATCGCGGACCTCGACGGCGACTTGGCCCTCGACATCGCCGTGTCGGTGAGCGGCGACAGCGTCTCTCAGGCCGAGACGTTGCCGAGCGACGCGCTCTATGTCCAATTCGGCACGTTCGGAGGCTTCCCTCAAGCGCCGACGCTCGCGGGGCGGGCTCCGCCGATCTCGTACATGGATCCGGCGTACATAAGCTGGTTGCGCGGGGCGCCTGACTTCATCGCGAGCATTGCCGCGGTCTCCAAGATCAATGGGCAGCTCTACGCGGTCGCCATCCAGGGGAGCTCGTCGAGGACGCTCACCTCACCGTTCACGCTCGCGACGGTCGACGGGCTCGGGCGCGGCGCCGCGTTCGATGCAGTGGTCGGCACGTTCCTGCCAGACAATCGCGACGGGACGAGTCGCACGGCGCTAGCGACCATCGCGATCGACACTTTGGATAGCAGTGTGATGGGCAGCTACAAAGGCCAGCTCTGGGCGGCGCCCGTGACCGGAGCGGCGCAGTTCGACGCGACGCGGCTCATCCCCACACCCGTAAAATACGAGGTCCCCCTGGACCCAGGTCAGCTCACGGGCTCGCGAGTCGTGGCGGTCGATCTCGATCCCCCGAGCGCGGGCGGTATCGATGAGGCGCTCGTCTTCGTACCGGCAGTCAAGAAGGGGACGCTCCCCGGGACTTTCTTCGTCAACGCGCTCGACGCCAAGAACAAGCAATGGTCGATTCGCGGCACACCGAACGCGTTCGACGCGATCCCGACGACACGCACGTTCCCGCTCGCCGTGTCGACCGCGGACATCGACGGCAACGGGAGCCTAGACGTGCTCGTGTTCGGCGGAGACGGCGCCACCGGCGTCTTCGCGAAGGTGATGTTCAACGACCTCACGGGCTCGCTCGACTACGCGCAGGCCGTGCTCGTCAACTTGCCGCCCGGCACCGCAGCCGCGGCGCCTCTCAACGCGACCGCTGGCGTTGGCGCGACGATCCTGGCGCTCACACCGGACGGAGTCGTCATCGTCCCCACGCTCCCGAACGACCCGCGACACTTCGGACCGCCCGGCAATTGCGTCGGCAAGATGAGGGTGAACTGCGCCGTGGCGTTCAACAAGTCCGTCGCGTCGAGCACCTTGGTCGACATGCGCGCCGCCGACCTGGACGGAGACGGCGTCGAGGATTTGATCGTAGCGTCGCAAACGGGCTTGAGCCTCTATCGCCAAGAGGCGGTAAAGCCGTGAGGTGCTCGCTCTCCATCGCGCTCGTCACGGCGGCGCTCGCGGCCTTCAGCCCACCCGCTCTCGCGCAGACTGACGTCGAGCAAGCGAAGACTCTCTTTTTGGCGGGCGCGCAGGCGTACGAGAAGGGCGACTTTCTCGCGGCCATCCAAGCCTTCGAAGAGGCGGAGCGACGCGCACCACGAGCGGCGATCGTATTTTCGATCGCGCAGGCGCACCGTCGCCACTACTACAACGACACGACGGCCACGGACCACCTTCGCGCGGCGGTCGCCAAGTACCGCGAGTACCTCGCGCAGGCGCCGGAAGGATCACGCAAGAGCGACGCGTCACAGGCGCTCGCGGAGCTCGGCCCGGCTGCCGATCGTCTCGCGGCTTCCACCGAACCTCAGCGTCCTCAACCGAAGCAGCCCGCGCGCATCAGCATCAACTCCACGGGCACGCCGAACGTCCTCATCTCGCTCGACGGCGCGCCTGGGCAAGAGGCTCCACTCATCAAGCCGGTGAAGGAAGGGCCACACACGATCATCCTCTCCGCGGACGGCTTCATCGACGAGACGCACACGGTGAGCGCGCTGGAAGGTTCGATCGTCGCGCAAGACTTCCCGCTCAAGGAGAAGCCCGCGCAGGTTACCGTGGTGGGCGATAGTGGCGCGCGCGTCGACGTCGATGGGCGCACGGTAGGCTCGTTGCCGCTGAGCGCTCCGATCCCCGTGCCCAGCGGGACGCACCTCATCACGGTCAGCAGGAACGGATACGATGCTGCCATCCGCGACGTTGAGCTCACGCGCGGTCAGTCGCAAAAGCTGTCGATTACGCTGCCCGTGAGCACGCAGCGCAAGGTGGCGATCGGCTTCATGTTCGCAGGCGGCGCGGGCGTGCTTGCGGGCGCCACCTTCACTGGCCTGTCGATCGAGCGTCAAGACGCGGCCAAGGGCATCATCGATCGCAGCGCGACGCAGAACATCACTTCCGGCGATCTCGTCTCGTATCAATCTGCGGTGTCGACGCACCAAACGTGGTCGACGGCATCGTTCATCGCGTACGGCGCGGGCGCAGCGCTCTTGACGACGGGAGCGCTGTTGTTCGCGTTCGACTCGCCTTCACTTAGCGGCCCCGCTGTCCGCGAGCGCGCAACGCCGCAGAAGCAAGACGCGCCCAAGAAGCCAGAGCCAACGGAGGTCGGCTTCACCCCGCTGCTCGGACCGTCCGTCGTGGGCGGCACTCTCACAGGACGGTTTTAAAATGACGGAGCACGCGGACGTCGTCGTCGTAGGGGCGGGCATCATGGGCCTGTCGATCGCGTATCACCTCGCGCGGCTCGGCACCGCGAACGTCGTCGTCATCGACAAGACGTACCTCTGCGGTGGCGCGAGCGGGCGCAACGGCGGCGGTGTGCGCGCGCAGTGGTCCAGCGAGGCGAACATACGACTGATGCAAGAGAGCATCAGGATGTGCCGGGACTTCGCCACCGAGATGAAGATCAACGTCTGGTTTCGTCAAGGCGGATATTTGTTCTTGGTGAGAGACGAGGCGCGGCGCAGATCGCTCGAAGCGAGCGTCACGTTGCAGAACGAGTGCGGCCTGCCGACGAAGATGCTGACGCCGAAGGAGGCGCAGAAGCTCGTGCCGGAGCTCGACGTGAACGGCGTCCTCGCGGCGAGCTACAACCCGGAGGACGGCGTCGTCTTTCCGTGGCCGTTCGTGTGGGGCTTTGCCCAGGCCGCGATGAAGCTCGGCGTGCGCGTGCGCCCGTTCAGCGAGGTCACCGGCTTCGACACGGTCGGCGGTCGCATCGAGGCCGTCGTGATCAAGAAGGTGGACGCTCCCCACGAGAAGCCGGAGCGCATCCGAACGCTCACGGTCGTCAACGCGGCGGGTGCGTGGTCGCCCGAGGTCGCGAGGCTGCTCGGCGTAGAGCTCCCGAATCACCCTCACCGTCACGAGATCTGCTCGACCGAGCCACTCAAGCCTTGGCTCAAGCCGCTCGTCGCCGATCTCACGGACGGCCTGTATTTCAGCCAGTCTACGCGCGGTGAGATCGTCGGTGGTGTTGGCCAAGCGCGAGTCCCGGACGGGCTCAATCAAGACAGCTCGCACGCGTTCCTCGGTCGCTATTCGCGCTCGCTGGTACGCGCGTGCCCAGTGCTCGGTGACGTGAAGGTGCTTCGGCAGTGGGCCGGCTGCTACGACATCACACCCGATCAGAACCCCATCGTCGGAGAGGTCGACGAGGTGGAGGGCTTCTTTCAGGCGAGCGGCTTCATGGGGCACGGCTTCATGATGGCGCCCGTGGTGGGCAAGCTCATCGCGCAGTACATCCGCGAGCGCACGCCGCTGCCCATGTTCGAGCGCTGGAACCTACGGCGCTACAAAACCGGGAACCTGCTATCGGAGGCCATGATCATCGGCTGAAGACCGTGGCGCACCTCTGGGGGGAGCGCCTACCCTCGTCATTTAATCTTTATTGTCGGGGGACTTCATGGCTTTCCACCGTGTGCGCGGCGTGCTGCTGAGTGCGAGCTTCATCGTCGCCGGCGCAGGAGTCGCGATGACGTCGTGCTTGGACGCCACCGAGACCGCAGGGAGCAACCACACGTGCGCGCTAATCAACCTCATGAACATGCCAACGGTCATCAAGTGTTGGGGCGAGAACGAGCCGGCCAATCGGGCACGGGCATGCCTCAGTTCGAGCCGATGAAGGACGCGAACTCGAAGGTGACGGGCGAGACCATAGTGGCAGCTGGCGCGAACCACTCGGGCGCGGGCGGCTCCGGCGATTTCTGGTGGGGCGACAATCAGGACGGGTCGATGACCGGATCGGGGAGCAGCAATCCCATGTCGAGCACGACCGCAAGGCTGGTCACGGGCGTGAACGGCGGCGCGATACTCTCGATCGCCGACACTCACGCGTGCGCGAGCGAAGGCGGCAGCTCGGTGCTGTGTTGGGGTACCCAAAATAGCTACGCGCTTGGGACCATTCCCGGCAGCACGTTCCACACGAACACCTTCCCCCAAGCGTCGGTGGTCGGAGTCGCGACGGGCACCAACCACACCCGCGCGATCGTCAAGACGGGCGGCATCAACACCGTTCGTTGCTGGGGCGAGAACACGATGGGCCAGCTCGGCAACGCGCAGAACGTTCCGTCTTTCACCGAGACCCCGGTGAACCTCGCGCCGGACTGAGCGTTGACACCTCACCTGTGAGCCAGCTAGCGTCACGGCGCTCGCACGCGGTGGCGCACGTTGGTTGGGGTTCGGCGCCGCGAAGCGGTTTTCGCTCGGGAAAGGACTCGCCCCATGAAGCGCACGGCTACTGCACTCACCTTCGCTCTAAGTTTGTCGTTGTCCGCCATGCTGCCTGTCGCGCTCGGCGCGGCAGTCGCGAGCTGTGCGGACGAGAACGACCCCGCTACTTGGGTGAAGCGACTCGACGATCCTGCGCAACGCGCGACGGCGATCAAGCGCCTCGGTCAGTTCTACGAGGACGGGATGACCAAGGCGAACAAGAAGCACGACGATCCGGACGTCAAGAAGCTCCTAGATGCCATGGTTGACCCGATGGCCAAGACCTACATCGCGGGCTCGCTCGACGACAAGACCCGCAAGGATTTGATGAAGGAGCTCGCGGACATGCGCGACGTACGCGCGCAGTCGGCGTTCGCGAAGGCGCTCGGCGAGTACGAGTTCCAGAAGAACGACGACGACGTGAAGTTCGCAGCCGGCGCGATCACCGCGATGGCCAACTCCGGCACCAAGTTCGATCAGCCCACGATCGACGCCCTCTGGACCTGCTTTGGCAAGTACGCGCCCTCCAAGACCAACTCCATCCAAGGCACGACGGCAATCCACGACGCCATCCTCGCGGTCAACGATCCCTCATACGGGCCGAAGGCGGTCGAGAAGATCAGCGCACCGGTGACTCTCGACGACGGCACGAGCGCGCAGGGAACCAAGAAGGTCAACGACCAGCTCGAGTTCTGGCAGACGACCTCGATTCAGCTGTTGAAGCAGCAGAAGTTCAAGGGCGCCGTGAAGGCGCTCGTCGCCGTGATGTTGACCAAGAACAAACTCGGTTTGGCGGCGCTCGCGCAAGCGGCCCTCCTCAAGATGCCCGCAGACGCAGTGCCCGTGCTGGGTGAGGCGCTCGCGGGCAAGGACGCGGACCTCGCAAAGCTCGAGGCCGATTGGGGCGCCGACAAAGCGTACATCCCGAACCTGATGAACGTGCTCTCGTACACGTCGCTGCCCGCCGCACGCGACGCGATCTACGCCGCAATTCCGGCGCTCGACAACGACACGAACAAGGCCGGCGCGGCGCAGTCACTCATCTGGTTCCCGGTCGATGCGAAGCTGCTCGACACCTACCGGACGCTCTACAAAGGGTTGCCCCCGATCGCCGACAAGGGCGACGCAGACACTGGCGCCGAGCGCGCGCAGCTTCTCCAAGTCGCGAGCGAGTTCTACGATCCGAGCCTCTTGCCTTGGGCTCTTGCGGAGTCGAAGGACTGCAAGGGCGTCAACATGTTGAGCGGCAAGGTCGGCGCGCTGCAGTCGGCGATCAAGCTCATGCAACCAGAGCAGAAGCAGCTCGTCGCCGATGCTCTGAAGAACCTGCAGAACGCAGGGCTCTCCGTGCAAGAGAAGAAGGCCGTCGCCGATCAGGTGCAGGCAGTGTTCGACAACGCTGCCGCCGCGCTCGACAAGTGCCAGAAGAACACGGCTTGTTACTTGGGCATCCTGGACGAGCCGATTCCGTCGACGCCGAACGCGAACTGGAAGCCCATCAAGGCGGCCGCGATGTGCGGCATCCTCGGCAACGAGCAGACGAAGAAGGATTTGCTCGCCAAGCTCCCGAAGGTGAAGAACCCCGGTGCGCGCCTCGCGGCGACCGTCGCGATCAATCACCTGTCGCCAATGGGTGACGTCGCTGCCGCAGATGCGCTCGACAAGATCGTCCAAGACGACACCGACAAAAAGGACACCGACGGGCTCAAGGGCGACGACGCACTCGTAAAGGTGTCCGCCATGCTGCGGGCGCGCGCGGGCAAGTGAGCATCGTCGAGGCATGATCCGAATCGAGGTCGTTCAGGGCCAAAAGCCCGGTGAAAAGCGCGAGTCCGCCACCGACAGCCTGAAGGTGGGCCGCGCGGAGACCAACGACCTCGTGTTGACGGACGTGGTCGTGTCCGGCGATCACTTGAGCATCGCGCTCGCGGGTGACCAATACGTCGTCACCGATCTGCGCTCCACCAACGGGACGGCGATCATCCGTGGCAGCGAGCGGATCGCGCTCGACGCCGGATCCGCGACGGTCTTGCTCGCGGGAGACCTGATCGAGCTCGGGCAAGGCGCGAGCGCAGTTCGCCTCGCGGTCGTGACGAGCGAAGACGCCGAGGAGGCGCGCGTGCTCGCCATCCGCCGCATCGACGAGATCGAGCCCGCTGCCACGAACGTCGAGCAAGACGCCGGGCGCGTGCGTGCGCTCTACCTCGCGCAGAAACACATCGCCGCCGCGACGGACCTCGCCGAGGTGGTGGATTCGATCGCCGAGGCCGTGCTGGACCTCGTACCCAAATCGACGCACGTCTGCATCGTGCTGCGCGAGGACGACGAGAAATCGGGCGCGGCGGGCGCCAGTGCGTACGTCCCCGTGCTCACGCGTGTGCGCGGGCAACCGCAATCGCAGGGGCCGATCCCGATCACGCGCAGCGTGTTTCGCAAGGTGATCAGTGAGCGCGCGGCCGTAGTAGCCGCGGACGCTCCTGGCGCGCTCGGTCAGACGGAGTCGCTGCTCGGTGCCTCGATTCGTTCGACGCTGGCCGTGCCGCTCTGGTCCAAGGACGAAATCTTGGGTGTGCTGCAGCTCGACAACCGCGAGAGCACCGTCGTGTTCACCGCAGCGGATCTCGAACTCGTCGCGGTCCTCGCGCACAACGCCTCGCTCGCGGTCGCCAACGCGCGGTTGGTCAAGCGCCTGCGCGCGGCGGAAGACCGCCTGAAGAAAGAGAACTCTTTCTTGAAGAGCCGCGAGCAAGAGCGGCGCACGGGTGGGCGCAACCAGCAGGAGATCATCGGCTCCGCGTCTGCGATGAAGGCGCTGCTCGGGCAGCTCGACAAAGTCGTCGACACGCGGGTCACGGTGCTCATCGAAGGCGAGACGGGCGTCGGCAAGGAGCTGATCGCCGCGGCGGTGCACTATCGCTCGCGCAGGCGCGACAAGCTCTTCGTCAGTCAGAACTGCGCCGCGATGCCCGAGAACCTCCTCGAGAGCGAGCTCTTCGGTCACAAGAAAGGCTCGTTCACGGGCGCGCACGAGGACAAGAAGGGCCTGTTCGAGATCGCGGACGGCGGCACGCTGTTCCTCGACGAGGTCACCGAGATGGCGTTCTCGTTGCAAAGCAAGCTGCTCCGCGTCCTGCAAGAGGGCGAGATTCGCCCGGTCGGCGCGTCCGCGGAGAAGAAGGTCGACGTACGCATCGTCGCGGCCACGAACCGCAACCTCGAGAAGGAGGTCGCGGAGGGGCGCTTCCGCGAGGACCTCTACTATCGCCTCAAAGTGTTTCCGCTCCGCGTACCGCCGCTGCGCGAACGCCGCGAAGACATCCCTCAGCTCGCGCAGTACTTCCTCACGCGGTTCTCCGCCGAGCTCGGCAAGCCCGCGGCAGGGTTCTCGCAGCAGGCGATGGAGCTGCTCCAGAGCTACCGCTGGCCCGGCAACGTCCGCGAGCTGCAGAACGAAGTGCAGCGCCTCATGATCCAAATCGACGCCGGTGGCTTCGTGACGCCGGATCTGTTGTCGCCGCGCGTACGCCAGATCGACGCGGTGATCGATCGCGTGCGCCCCACGAAGGGCACACTCAAGGAGATGATGGATCAGCTCGAGCGCTGGATGTTGATCGAGTCGCTGCGCGAGCACGGCAACAACAAGACGGCGGCGGCAAAGTCACTCGGCATCACGCGCGAGGGTCTGCACAAGAAGCTGCGCGCGTTCGGCCTTTAGCTCACGGCCGTTTCAGATCGGCAGGTAGCTCGGCGAGCACGTCCTTGGCGAGAGCTGCGGCGTCTGGCTTCAAGAAGACCTGCAGCGTCGTTGCCCTCTTCGCGGTTCCCTTCCAAAGCAGCGCTCCGTCGGCGGAGAAGAGGAACAGGCCGATGTCGACGCCTTGCTCCGTGCACGTGTTCTTGTCGCACGCATCCACGGTGCGCAGCAGCGGCACGAGCACCGAACCGGCCGACGACGACTTTGCGATGGCGCGCGCGAGCGGGGTCGCGATGGTGGCGCCAAGATTCCAATCGCTCGACCACGTCGACACCGCAGAATCCGTCCCGAGCTCACCGCAGAGCTGAACGCGCTCCTCGGGCGGCAGGGTGACGAGCTTGGTTCGAGACTCGAGGTCCGCGGTGAGCGCGTCGGCGATGACGTCGCTCGAAGCGTGAGATGTCGCGAGGCATTTGACGACCTGCGTGCTCACGGTGGGCGACGGCGCGCGCGCACCCGTGAACTGTGGGTTGCGAAACGTGTTCGCAGTGCAGGCCGTGGCCATCAATGCGAGCACGAGTCTTTTCACGAGCCGACTCTAATCGCTTCGCACAAAAAAGCGCGCCCGAAGCATTGCTGCTTCGGGCGCGGGAGACGTGCGCGCTTGGGGGGGAGGGGCACGCGCACACCTCACAGACTGCGACGGACGTGAGAGGAGGGGAGGAATCTCGCGCCCGTCTAGGTCTATGTTGGGGTCGCCCCGAAACACTCGCAAGGGGAGCGGGCGGCCAAACTTTTTCGTCCTCATGACTGTCGTGATTTCGACAGTCACGCCGACCGCATTTCAGCGCGCCGGCAGCATCGTCGTTGCGATCCGTCGGCGCTCCGACACGATCATTTTTTTTCGTCTTCGAGGTCTTCCGCGAGGTAGCTGAGGATGACCTCGTCGAGCGACTTGTCACTGATGAGGTCCTCGCCGAAGATCGAGGTGCCTTGCTGCGGCTTCGCGTTGCCGAAGATCGAAGCCGGTCGAGCGGGTGCATAACGCGAGGCCTCCTTCGCAGGGGGAGGGCGCGACGAGCGCTTTACGACCCGAGCAGGTTGGGGCCGTTCGTCAGGTTCGGCGCGCGAGTCGTCGGCGAGGCGTTTGGGCCGCGCGGACTTCGGCGGCGGGCTCTTGCCAGGCAGGCTGTTCGGCGGAGGCTCGCTTCGGCGAGTCGAGGTCTCGGCGACCGTCTTGTAACGCCCAGTGTCGGGATCCGGATCGCGCGAGCGCAGCACGTTAGCGGGCGGCGGCGGCAGGTCGTTTTGCCGAGTCAGGAATGACGGCTGATCATCGAGCTCGAGCGTGAGGCTCGGCGCTTTCTCTCGTGTGGTGGGCGGGCCCTCTTCGACGAGCGGCTGCGACGGCGGGGGCAGCGGTGCATCGATCCCACTGAGCGTCTTGGTCTTCAGCTTCCCCGCGGCCGCAGCTGCAGCCTCCGGATCGAAGAGGTGATCGAACTGCCCATCGCGCAACGCGATGAACATCGCCTTGTGCTGCTCCTTCATCATCTGCCGCAGGAGGTCTCCGAGCTTCTCGTTGCCGAGGTGTTCGACGTAGCTCGTCTTGACCGACTTCAGGATGCGCCCACCGTCCATGAAGAGGTGCGTGATGATGTGCGGGTGTTTGATCCCCGAGTCTTCCGTTTGAATATGGAAGACCTTGTTCTTGTGCCGGACGTTGTTGTTGTAGCCAAGCAGCGGCGAGGGGGCTTTTGACATCGGCGGCCACGAATCCGGCAGGTGCCGCACGCTCGAGCGAGCGGACGAACCTATAATGTTTGAAAACGAACCGGAAACTGAAGGCTACCACCACCAACCGGGCGGTTGCGAGCGTTGACTCAGCCCGGACCGACGATGCTCTCGAGGCAGCTTTCCCGTGCTGCGCGCAGCCGCGAAACGGCAATGCGCGCCGTCTCGGAGCCACACAGGATGACGAGCGCGTCGCCGCCGACCTCACCAGCGCGCGACACGGGGACACCGGCGGACTTCGCGGCGGCCTCCACCTTGTTGGCGTTCACGGGCGCGACGCTCAGCACGATGACGGTCGGACCCTCACCGAAGAGCGCTGCGGTCTTGTCCAGATCGGATTTTGCTTCGAGGCGAACGCTCGCTCCTCGATCGTCTCCGTCGAGCGGCGCGGTCACGCAGCACTCCGCGAGCGCGACCGCGAGGCCACCCTCGGACACGTCGTGCGCGCTCTGGAGCAGGCGCGCCCGCGCGAGTGAGAGCACCAGCCTCTGCACGTTTGCCTCGAGCACGAGATCGATCACGGGCGCCTCGCCCGCGATGCGACCGATCTTGCGCGTGAGCCACTCGCTGCCAGACAGGCTCTGCATCGGCGTACCGGCGGTCTTGCCGAGGATCATGATGACGTCACCTTCGCGCTTGAAGTGCTGCGTGACGACGTCGGCCAGATCGTTGACGAGCCCGACCCCCGCGATGCCAGGAGTCGGCAGCACCGCGCGCGTTCCGCGTTGGGTCGACGTCTCGTTGTAGAGGCTCACGTTGCCGCTCACGATCGGGACGACGAGCGCATCGCAAGCCGCGGCGATGCCGTCCACCGCGCGCGAGAACTGCTCCATGATCTCCGGCCGCTCGGGGTTTCCGAAATTCAAGCAGTCGGTGAGGCCAATGGGCTCTGCGCCCGAGCAGACAAGATTTCGACACGTCTCCGCGACGGCCATCGCCCCACCGGCGTACGCGTCGAGCTCTCCCATGCGTCCGTTGCAGTCGACCGCAAACGCTAGATACTTGTAAATTACACCCTTATCGTTCTCGCACGGAACACGCACGATCGCGGCGTCCGAGCCCGGTCGCACGACTGTTCCGCCGCGCACGATTTGATCGTACTGGCGCCACACCCAGCGTCGCGAGCCCAAGTTCGGCGAGTTGCACGCGGCGAGCAGCTCGTCTTCGATCGTTCCCAACGCGGGGACCGTTTCGACGCGCGTGCGCTCACGGAGCGACGGATCCTCTTTGCGCGGACGATCGTAGACGGGCGCCTCTTCGTTGACCGCGCCGGTCGGGATGTCGCAGACGACGACCGCGTTGCGTGTGGTGGGCTCGTCCGCGAGCGGGTCGTAGCCAGGCGTTGCCTTGACGACCCAACGCCCCGTGTCGGTGACGCGTCCGATGACGGCGGCGTCGATGTCCCACTTCCGGCAAATCGCGAGCACCTCTTCTTCGCGACCCTGCTTGCTCACCAAAAGCATGCGCTCCTGCGACTCGCTCAACAGTATCTCGTAAGGGAGCATGTTCTTCGCGCGGCGAGGGACGAGGTCGAGATCGATCTCCACGCCGGACTTGCTGCGGCCGGCCATCTCGACGCTCGAGCTCGTGAGCCCTGCCGCGCCCATGTCTTGGATGCCGAGCAGAGTGTCTGTGGCGAACAGCTCGAGGCACGCCTCGAGGAGAAGCTTGCCCATGAACGGATCGCCGACCTGCATCGTGGGGCGCTGCGCGGCCTTGCCCTCTTGAAACTCGTCGCTCGCCATCGTCGCGCCGTGAATGCCGTCGCGGCCTGTTTTTGCGCCGATGTAGAGGATCGGATTCCCGACGCCGGTCGCGCGCCCGTAGAAGATCCGATCTTGTCGCGCGATGCCGCACGTGAACGCGTTGACGAGGATGTTGCCGTCGTAGGCCTCGTCGAACATCACCTCACCGCCAACAGTGGGCACGCCGATGCAGTTGCCGTAGCCCCCGATTCCTGCGACGACTCCGCGCAAGAGCTCCGCGGTGCGCGGGTGATCGGGACGGCCGAAGCGCAACGAGTTGAGGCTCGCGATCGGGCGCGCGCCCATGGTGAACACGTCGCGCAAGATGCCGCCGACTCCCGTCGCCGCGCCTTGGTGAGGCTCGATGAAGCTCGGGTGGTTGTGCGACTCCATCTTGAACACGGCAGCGAAGCCGTCGCCGATGTCGACGACGCCCGCGTTCTCACCGGGCCCTTGGATCACACGCGGACCCTTCGTCGGCAGTCTTCGCAAATGCAAGCGGCTCGATTTGTACGAGCAGTGCTCGCTGTGCATCACGCTGAACACACCGAGCTCGGTGAACGTGGGGTCACGACCGAGCGCCTTCCGGATCTGCGCCCACTCGTCCTCGGTGATCTTGTGCTGCTTGCGCAGCGCGGGCGTGATCGGCGGGTCCGAAGGAAGCGGCTGCGACATCGGCTGGTGACTTAGCCCTGCCTCGATGGGGTGCCAAGACTCCCCGCCTCGGTCCTGGCGTGCTAGTTCCAAACGCCATGCGCGCCGCCGTCATCCTCTTCCCAGGCCTGAACGCCGATGCGGAGATGGTCCGCACGATCCGCGACGTCTGCGGCACTCCGACGACGGTCGTCTGGCACACCGAGACGAGCTTGCCCGCGGGCACGGACTTCGTCGCGATCCCCGGCGGCTTCAGCTACGGCGACTACTTGCGCTGCGGCGCGCTCGCGAAGGCAAGCCCCATCCTCGCCGCCGTAAAGGCGTTCGCCGATCGCGGCGGCCTCGTGCTCGGCGTGTGCAACGGCTTTCAGATTTTGTGCGAGGTGGGCATGCTCCCGGGCGCGCTGACGCCGAACGCGCACCTGCGCTTCGAGTGCGGCGACTGGTACGTGAAGACCACGGCGGAGACTCCGTTCACCAAGGAGCTCGGCGCGGTGTGGCGCTTGCCAATCGCGCACGGCGAGGGTCGTTACCAAGCCACCGAACAAGTGCTGGCGCGCCTCGAAGGCGAAGGTCAGATCGCGCTGCGCTACTGCACCAAAGACGGCGTCGTGGGTGCAAGAGCGAACCCCAACGGATCGCTCCACGACATCGCCGGGATCGTCGGTGGGCCG
This sequence comes from Myxococcales bacterium, assembly GCA_043784605.1. Taxonomy (GTDB): domain Bacteria; phylum Myxococcota_A; class Polyangia; order Polyangiales; family Polyangiaceae; genus JANYHY01. Next base: position 30,498 of record JAYVYD010000340.1, read on the forward strand.
AAGCGGAACGTGTTCGGCTTGATGCCGCACCCCGAGCGCATGAGCGAGGCGCTTCTAGTCGGAGAGGTAGGCGGCGACGACGGAAAGCGGCTATTTTCAGCCGTTCTAGCGGCCTCGTAGCTCGAGGCTCGCAGTGAACCTCGTCTACTTCGTCCTGCTCATCAGCGTCCTCATCTTCATCCACGAGCTCGGACACTTCGCGACCGCGAAGACGTTCGGCATCAAGGTGCTGGTGTTCTCGATCGGCTTCGGGCCGAGGCTGATCCGCATCCGCGGCAAGGAGACGGAGTACTGCATCGGCATCCTCCCGTTGGGCGGGTTCGTGCGAATGCTGGAGGAGAGCAAGAACACGGGACCGATTCGCCCCGAGGACAAGAAGCGCACGTTCGAGGCGCAGGCGCTGTGGAAGCGCGTGATTGTCGTGCTCGCGGGTCCGGCGATGAATCTCTTGTTCCCGATCGCGCTCTACACTTCGGTGTTCCTGGACGACAAAGAGCTGCTGCCCGCGGTGGTCGGCTCCGTGATGCCGGGCAAGCCCGCGGACGGACACCTTCAAGTGGGCGACCGCATCTTGACGGTCGAGGGCACGAGCGTGACGACGCTGCCGGAGGTTCAAGAGATCGTGAGCCGGCGTAGCGACCTACCGACCACGTTCGTCGTCGAGCGCGAGGGCAAGACCGAGACGATCGTGATGACGCCGCTCGACGCGGGCAGCTCCCCGGAGGAGACCGAGATCGGCATCACGACGCACAACGGCCACGTCGGATTTCAAACGAGCTTCGCGGCACCGGTGGTCGGAGTCCCGCGCACGAATTCGCCCGCGTATCGTGCGGGTCTACGCACGTTCGATCGCATCACCGCGCTCAACGGACGACCCGTGGAGCGACTCGGCGATCTGCAGCGTACGCTCTCTTCGAACCGCGGAGACTCCGTGGTGCTCGCGTACATGCGGCCCATCCCCCAACCGAACGCGGCAGGTGGGCTGTGCGATCTCGCGGTGATGGAGCCCGGCGTGGCGACTTTGACTCCCTCCTCCGCGAGCGCGGATCTGCCGCCGCAGGACGCGTCGTCTCGCGCGAACGACGTCTTCGAACGCACGGGCATCGAGTCCTCGGACATGTACACGGCGTATGTGCCGGAGGGGTCGAGCGAGTGGAAGGCCGGCTTGCGTCGCGGTGATCGCATCCTCGGGTTGGACGGTCAGCCGACGCTCTCGTGGTTCCAACTCGGCGACGCACTGAAGCGCGAGCCTCAGAAGATCCGTGCGCTCACGTGGACGCGCGACGGCGAGCCGATGGCGGGCAGCTTCGGGTTGCGTGAAGAGGCGTGGGACGACGAGTATGGGCAGACGCACGAGAAGTTCGTCTTCCGCACCACCCACTGGATGCCGAGCGCTCCCGACCAGCTCGTGAAAAATCCGCACCTGTGGACGTACGCGCTTCGTCACGGCTTCCAAGAGACGGGGCGCGCCGTGCAGACGATCAGCGTGCTCTTCGTGCGCGTGTTCCAGGGGAAAATGAGCCTGAAATCAGTCGGCGGCCCGATCACTGTCTATGAGATCGCGGGCGAGGCGGGCGCGAAGGGTGCGTCGTATTTCGTCTGGGTGATGGCGCTGTTGAGCGTGAACCTCGGGCTCATCAACCTCTTGCCGCTGCCCGTGCTCGACGGCGGTCATCTGTTGTTCTTCTTGATCGAGGCGGCGCGCGGTAAGCCCATCGCGCGACGCACGCGCGAGATCGCGAGCCTCGTCGGACTGTCGATGATGATCGTGCTCATGGCCATAGCCTTCAAGAACGACGTGCAACGGAGCGAGCTGTTGCCTCAGGTGAAAGAGCTGTGGCCCTGATGCCCGCTCTGCCCACGGCGAGGAGCGTGGCCGCGGCCGCGATCGCGCGAGTGCTCGGCGAGAGCGCGTTCGCTGCGGCGGCGCTCGAGTCGGAGCTGCAGCGCGCCGTGCAGCTCGACGTGCGCGATCGCGCGCTGGCCACGGAGCTCACCCTCGGCTCACTACGGGTGTTCGCGTGGCTCGAGGCGCAGCTCAACTCGGTCTCCAAGAAGCCCGTGCGAGATCTTCCGCCGGACGTTCGCGCGCACCTCGCGCTCGCGGTGTACCAAGTGTTCTTCACACGCGTGCCCGCGTTCGCCGCGGTGAACGACGCGGTGGGCGCCGTACGAACGCGGATGGGCGAGAAGATGAGCGCGTTCGCGAACGCCGTCCTCCGGAAGCTCGCGACGCGCGCAGAGACGTTCACCGACGAAGAGCGCGACAAGGCGAGAGTGGACGCACTCCCCAAGTGGCTCAAATCGGCCTTGATCGACAGCGTCGGCGACGAGGCCGCGCGCGCCCTCGTCGGTGGAGGCCTCGCGCCCGTCACGGGCATCCGCGTCCTCGACCGATCGCGGAGAGAGGAGTGGCTCAGCAAGCTCAGTGCGGCGCGACCGAGCGCGACGTTCGAGCTCGGCAAGGTGTCACCACTCGCCATCACGGCGCGGTCCGCGGGCAAGCTCGAGGGGCTGCCTGGCTTCGAAGAGGGCGCATGGTCGATCCAAGAGGAGGGCTCGCAGGTCGTGGCGCTTGCGTTGGGCGCGCGCCCGGGAGAGCGAGTGCTCGACGCGTGCGCGGGTCGAGGTAACAAGACGGCGATCCTCGCCTACGCCGTCCTGCCCGACGGTGCGGTGGACGCTTGCGACGTTCACCCGAAGAAGCTCTCGCGGCTGGAGACTGAGCTCGCGCGTGTGGGCCTCTCCGCGCGGCACTCGTACGCGGTGGACTGGAGCATCGGACCCGGCGACGTCACCGAGCTGTACGACCGCGTCCTCGTGGACGCACCGTGCTCTGGCTCAGGCACACTGCGCCGCCGCCCCGAGATCGCGCTGCGGCGCGCCGAAGAGGATCTCGGCGCGTTCGCTTCACTGCAGCTCGGCATCACGCTTCGCGCCAGCGAGCGGCTCAAGCCCGGCGGTGTGCTCGTCTACGCGGTGTGCAGCGTGCTCCGCCAAGAGGCCGAGGCCGTCGCGAACGAGCTATTGATCCATCAACCATCACTCGAGCCGCTGCCCATCGATGAGCCAGACCTCGCGGCGCTGGCGCCCTCCGGCCCTGGCCAGCTACGTCTTTTGCCCCACATCCACGGCACGGACGGCTACTTCATCGCCCGATTTCGCGCTCGCGTCTGAGCTGGCACCAGCGTATTTGATGGCACGAACAGATCAGGTTTTGAGCTGTCGGACCCAACTCAGGAGACCCCGCGAATGATCGACGTCACTCTTCCTCAGCTCGGTGAAAGTGTCTCCGAAGGCACCGTCTCGAAGTGGCTCGTGAACGAGGGTGACCTCGTCAAGAAGGACCAGCCGCTCTTGACCGTGTCCACCGACAAGGCCGACGCTGAAGTGCCCGCGCCTGCGAACGGTCGCGTCATGCGCAGACTCGTGAACGAGAACGACGTCGTGCCGGTCAAGACCGTGCTCTGCCAAATCGACGAGACGGCCACCTCTCCCGATCCCGTTCCGGTTCCGGCGATGTCCCAGCCCGTTCCGGTTCCGGCGATGTCCCAGCCCCGTCCGCTAGCCTCTCCCTCCACGCGCAAAGAGGCACTCGAGCAGGGCGTCGATCTCACTGCAGTGCAAGGCACGGGTGATCACGGTCGCATCACGAAAGACGACGTCTCGCGCGCGAAGTCCCCCGAGCCGGTCGCTCGTCCAGCGCAGCTCGCCGCGATGATCAACTCGAGCGGCAGCTTCGTGCCGCCGATCCCGGGTGTTGGCTACGCGTCGTTCAAGCTGCCGCAGTACCGACCGACCGCGGGCGATCAGGTCGTGCCGTTCACGCGTCGCCGTCGCATCACCGCGGACCACATGACGTACTCGAAGTTCGCTTCGCCGCACGTCGTGACGGTGGCCGAGATCGATCTCTACAAGGCGAGCGCGCTCCGCGAGGCGAACAAGGAGCGTTACAAGAAGGAGGGCCAAGCGCTCACGATGCTCGCGTTCGTCGTCACCGCGGCGGCGCGGGCGATTCGCGAGAACCTCGCCCTCAACGCGCGAGTGCTCGATGACGCGTACGTCATCTTCAAGGACATCAACCTCGGCGTCGCCGTGGACTCGCCGGACGGCCTGGTGGTTCCGGTGATCCGTCGCGCGGACGAGCTCGGTGTGCGTGGCATCGTGCGCGCGATCGACGACCTCGCGAAGCGGGCAAAAACCGGCAAGATCACGATCGATGACTTGTCAGGCGCCACCTTCAGCGTCACCAACCCCGGCATCAAGGGGAACCTCTTCGGCGGCGCGATCATCAACCAGCCGAACGTGGGCATCTTGCGCATGGGCGAGATCAACAAGCGCGTCGTGGTGGTGGAGGCCGATGGCCAGGATCACATGGTGATCCACCCCGTCATGTACATGGCGCTCTCCTACGACCATCGCATCGTAGATGGAGTCGCCGCGAACTCGTTCTTGTGGCGCGTGACCGAGCTGCTCGAGAAGGCAGACTTCGAGGTCTAGCTAGCTAGAGAGCGATCGTGGGACCCTCTCGTGCCCGGACGCCGACTGCGCTACAGGCGATGGCCATGTCATTCGGTCGCAATCCTCACGTCGTCAAAGCGCAAGCAGCAGAGCAGAAGGCCGAGCAGGCCACCGACGACGCGTCACGCGCGCGCGCGTTTCGAGAAGCCGCGCACTTATGGGATCGCGCAGCGGAGCGCGAGAACCCGGGCGCAAAGCGGACGGAGTACGAAGGCAACGCCGTGCGCAACCGCGAGCGCGCCGATGGCGATGCGCCGACCGAAGAAGCCGGCACCGTGAACCCCGACCCGCAAGCCTGGAATTGATCGCCGGCCCGCTCCGATGGATCGCTGTCGACTGATCGTGTGTTCATCGTCGCCTCGTGCAGACGTGGACGTCGCCTTTTCAAACTCGAAACGCACGAAGCGTCGACGGACCTGTTTTCAAGGGGATCCAGGAGCGTAACGCCGGGCACGGCAAGTGCTTGGTGGTGAAGCAACGCCGCGGTGTC
>JAYVYD010000341.1:0-12009 GCA_043784605.1 Myxococcales bacterium
TTCGCCAGGCTTCTTGCCGGGGCTGGGGCCGTTCTTGGTGCTGTCTTGGCCGTACACGCAGGACACGCGGCCTTGGAAGTGATTCACCAAGCACAGGCGCGTTTGGCACTGGAAGCTCTTGGACTCGACATTGACTTCGTTTTGATCGAAGCCGTTGAAGTCCGTTTTGTACTCCGCCTCTGGGGTACACGGGTCGCCGACGCCCGTCTGCTTGCAGCCTTGGCCTACGAGCACGCCCGTCACACCGACGGCAACCACGAGTGCGAGAATCGACCGAGTCATCTTGAGAGCTCTCCCTCTTGCCAGGCTTAGCCCATCGTTGCGATCACACGCTTCGAAGGGCACAAAGTGTGCGTTTATCGAGCTTACTACCAGCTTACCACCGAGCCACGACTTCGAAGCCGCAAGGCCGCAACAACAGAGTCCGGCACGCTACATGAGCAACACCATTCGCCGCAAGACCGTTTTGCCGGTCTCTTACGGATGAAGCCGCGCCCAAGAATCTGCGCGGTCACTGGTTCAATGGCCGTACGACTCGGCCTCCGTCACACGCGCCGACATTGTTCCTCGTCGGGCCGTTTCGCCTTGACAAATGAGAAAAAGGCTCCGTACCATCGCCCCGCTCGCGTAGAGTATCTTTCTGAGATTGTTGGGGTTTCCGTCCGGTACTAGCGCCGAGCTGGCGGGAACTCGGGACGGCTCGTCTTCCCAACTAGATCAGGCAACACGCATGGGTCGGGCTATCGCTCACGATGCGCTCGTAGTAACGAAGCAAATCGGATCACAGGGTATTAGCCCGCATTTCAGCCTCCGCGTTCGCGGAGGCATCATTCGAATCGAGGAGCACGACGATGCGTAAACCGGTGGCGCGCATTTTCCTTTTGGCCTCATTGTCCGTCTCGCTGGCGACCTCGGGCGCCTATGCACAAAAGGGCAAGGATCCGAAAGGAAACAAGGGTGGTGGCACGGCGCAGCCCGTCGAGATCGACGACCCGCCGGTGAACGGCCCCAATAAGGCAGCAGACAACTCTCCTCCTCCTACTGCAGGTCAAATGACCGAGCAGGCCGCCCAAGCGAAGCGCTTGTTCGACGGTGAGAAGTGGGAAGACAGCGCACTCGCACTCGATCGCGTCCGCAAGGGCGAGACCGGCGACGACGAGGGTAACAAGCAGCTCGCCCAGTTCCACTTGGCGATCGCGCTCTACCGAATGAAGTTCTATCAGGCCGCGTACGCGATCTTCAGCGAGATCGCCGACAAGCCGAACCACCTCAAGTTCAATGACACGCTGCTATGGCTCAGCAAGCTCGCCACGGACTTGCCGGAGCCCGCCGACATCGTCGAGCGCGTTGGTAAGTACAACAACGATCAGATTGCCAAGTTCAACAACGCCAATCAGCGCGATCTGTTCTGGCAATTGAACTATCTGCTCGGTCGATACAAGTATCGTAACCGTCAGTACGAAGACGCTCTCACCTTGTTCGACAAGGTCAATCGTCAGAGCAAGTATTACGTTCAGAGCCAGTTCTTCAGCGGCATCTCGAACGTCCAATTGCGCAAATCGGTCCCGGCCGTCAAATCGTTCCAGCTCATCGTCGGCGCGATTGACGAAGGCGTAGAGGGAGTCGAGGACGAGTCGCGTATGCGCGACCTCGCGTTCCTCTCGATGGCACGCACCTACTATTCAGCCTCGGTTCGCATCGACGAGAACAGCTCGCCGACGATCGACGCGCAGAAGCTCAGCGCGGCGGTCAAGTACTGGAACAAGGTCGACAGCGGCTCCGAGTATTGGCTCGACGCGCTCTTCGAAGAGTCGTGGGCGTACTTCATGGCCGGCGACTACTCGCACGCGCTCGGCAACATCCACACGATCCAGGCTCCGTACTTCCCCAACTCGTATTACCCGGAAGCCGAAGTCCTCCGCGCAGTCATCTACTTCGCCAATTGCCAATACGATGACGCCACCACGATCGTCGCGCAGTTCCAGAAGAAGTATCAGCCGATCTACGACGCGCTGAACAAGGTCCTCGCGCGATTCAAAGGTGAGAACCAAGAAGAACCCTTCTTCAAGTTTCTGAAGCAGGTGCGCGACGACCAAGACAAGGGAACGAACAACGCGAACCTCGATCCGACGATTCGTCCGATCGTGGAGCTCGCGCTGTCCGATCGTCAGCTGCTCCGTAATTTGGAGTACGTGAAGGTCCTCGACGAAGAGGCCGGTCGCTTCAAAAAGGCGAAGGTCAACTTCCAAGAGTCCGCGCTCGGCGCAGACGTCAAAGACGCGCTGCAGCTCGCGCGCGACCTCGCGGTCCGCAATGCAGGTCAATTGGCGCGTGATCGCTATCAACGAAACTTGGACGAGCTCAATGAGCACTTGCGCAACAGCGCGAAGATCTTGATCGACATCACTGCGGCTCAACGTAACCAGTTGGACGCCACGATGGCCGGTGCGCAGGTCTCGGCTCAAGAGTCGAAGGCCAACATCGTCAAAGCGGACGAGGAACACGTGGTCTGGCCGTTCAACGGCGAATACTGGCGTGACGAGCTGGGCTTTTATCGCCAGTCAATCACCTCGAAGTGCGGGAGATAGTCTCACTATGAACATCACGCGACTGAATCGCATCGCCGCGTCGGTGATCGTGTCTGCAACCGCATTGGTCGCCTCGTCGGCCAATGCAGCGGACACGAGCACCACGGCGGCGTGCATCTCGGACCAGGCCAAGCAGACCCTCAGTTCGTGCTCGAACACGGGGCCGGCTTCCGCCTTCAACGTTGGTGCGCACGGCAAGTCTCCGCAGGTCAACTTCCACTCGGCGCCGCCCCCCGCGGATCTGAAGAAGCGCGACCAGTCGAAGACCCCGACGAACCCGACCGAGGGTCAGGCGCGAGACGAGCGCAAGAGTCGACTCCAGGCGCGCGGCAAGGCGCTCCTCGTGACCGAGATTCAAGGTCTCGAGAACCTGTTCAATCAGACCGCGAAGAACTCGCCGGACCGCGTGCAGCTCGCACGTCGTCTCGCAGAGGACTACGTCGAGCTCGAGTCCGCCGGCTTCCGCGAGAAGATTCAAGCGGAGATCGACCGCGACGCAGCGAAGAAGACCAACCCGCAATTGGCAGGTCAGAAGCAGGCGCTGGCCAATGCCGCGAACAACATCATGTTGGCCGCGCGCAAGAAGGTCGTCGACTACTACACGTTGATCAAGACGGACTATCCGCAATACGGACAGATCGACGAAGTCCTCTACTACTTGGCATACGAGTACGAGCAGGCGAACGACACTGCGAATGCTCGTAAGGTCTATTACGAGCTCATTCAGAAGAAGCCCGACAGCAAGTACATCCCGAATGCGTACTTGGCATTCGGCGAATTGTTCTTCAATGAAGCCCAGGGCGACCCCAGCAAGTGGCCGCTCGCCGCGCAGGCGTACGCGGAGGTCATCAAGTTCCCGCCGGAGAAGAGCAAGGTCTACGGCTACGCTTGGTACAAGCTCGCCTACGTGTTCTGGAACCAGGGCGACTTCGACAAGGCGCTCAATGCGTTCAAGAAGACGATCGACTTTGGCGTCAATTACTCGCAGCAGCCCGGCGCGGCGAAGCTGGCCGACAGCGCGCGCAAAGACGTCATTCCCGTCTATGCACTAAAAGGCGACCCCGGCGCGGCGTACAACTTCTTCCACAACATCGCCGGTGATGCCGGAGGGTCGAACGACAAGACCTTCAAGATGATGGACGACCTCGGCGTCAACTACCTCGACACCGGTCACTATCCCGAAGCCATTACCCTCTACAAAGACTTGATGGTGCGCGACCGCGGCTCGGACAAGAGCTGCCTGTATCAAGCGCACATCACCGAAGCCACGCTCGCGATGAAGTCCGGCAACAAGGACGCAATCCGCTCGGAGCTCGACGCGCAGGTCAAGGCGTTCAACGACTTCAAGGCCGGCCAGCACAAAGACGACTCGAAATTCGAGTGCGCCAACAAGACCGCCGAGCTCGTTGCAGAGACCGGAATGGCTTGGCACTTGGAGGCCGTCGGCTCTCAAGGGCAACGCGGCACTGGCGATCAGAAGACGATGTCGCTCGCCGCCTATCTCTACAAGAAGACGGTCGACACCTGGGGCGCGGACGAGTTCGCCAAATTCCAGTTCCCGCGAATCGTCAAAGACGATTGGCCCAACATCTACAAGATCAAGTACGCAATGGCGGACTTGCTCTACTTCCAGCAGCGATGGAGCGAGTGCGGTCCCGCGTTCGACTCGGTCGTCGCCGAGAACCCCAACGCGCCAGAGGCCGCCGAGGCCGCGTACGCCTCAGTGCTCTGCTATCAAAATATCTACGAGGCCGCGCACCCGAAGGACTCCGCGCGGAAGGGCGCAGGACAGCTGCCCGGCGCCAAGAAAGACGACAAGAAGAAGAAGGCGGACGACGAAGAGGCAGCGCTCAAGCCCAAGGACTTCACCGACACTCAGAAGGGCATGCTCTCGGCCTTCAATCGGTACATTTGCTACATCCACCCCGCGGCCACGGACGCTGCAGGACAGGATCAGCGCACTGAGGTCGAATACGCGCGAGCGCGTACATACTTCGAAGCGCAGCACTGGGAAGAGTCCGGCATGGCGTTCCGCGACATCGCGATGAACCACGCCGACAAGGACGTGGGAATCTACGCAGCTCAACTCTACCTCGAGTCCGTCAACGTCCTCGGCTCGCACGGCGCCAACCCGCGACCGACGTGCTTCGACGACATGTCGACGGACGTCCCCAAGTTCATCGAGCTCTACTGCACTGCAGACAAAGCGAAGAAGAACGAAGAGCAGTGCACCTCGCTCAACAAGATCCAAGTCGACATTCTGCGTTTGAAGGCGCAGAAGCTCGTCGAGATCGCGGACAAGCAGGGCGGCACGACTGCATTGCAGACCTACGAGTCCGCAGGCAATCAGTACCTGGACGTGTACAAGAAGTACTGCGAGACGCCGATCCGCAATGGTCAGCCCGCGCAAGCAGAGAAGTGCGACGAGCTCGTCTACAACGCCGCTAAAGCGTTCCAGGCTGCTCGATTGGTCGCCAAATCAATCGCGGCGCGCATGATCCTCCTCAATCCGTCCAATCACATGGACAAGAGCCCGCTCGCGAAGAAAGCCGTCTACGAGATTGGCGGTAACTTCCAAGCCATCGCCGTCTACGAACAAGCGGCCGAGTGGTACGAGCGCTACGCGAAAGACGACAAGAGCGCCGAGAAGGCCGATCAGGCCTTGAGCGACGCGGTCCTTCTTCGTCTCGGTCTCGGCGACGAGGTCAAAGCGATTGAAGACGCGACGCTCTTCCAGCGCAATTACGGTCAATCGAAGCCCACGCAAGCAGCCTCGGTCGCGTTCGCGATTGGCGCTCACTACGCGGAAAAGGAAGACTGGGACAAGACCCAGGCTTCGCTCAAGGGCTCAATGAGCCTCATCGACCGTGCAGGCGTCGACGTGCAAGTGCAAGCGCACGCCACGCTAGCCCGCGCGTACGCCAAGATGAAGGGCGACCAGGGCGCGAAGATGGAATACGCCCGCGTCCGCGACATCTGGAAGGATCCGGGCGCCGCCGAGAAGAAGCTCAATGACGCCTATCCGACCGAGGACAAGGACGCGAAGACCAAGCGCCTCGCGAAGGCCCTCAACGCAGTCGGCGAGGCAATCTTCTACAATGCAGAAGAGCAGCGTCATATCATCGTCGACCCGATCAACTTCCCCGTTTATCGCGGTGCTGGCCAGAAGGATGAAGTGCTGAAGCACGTCAATACCAAGGTCAAAGACTGGATGAAGAAGAAGGAAGAGGCGATCAGCAAGGTCGAGCTCGACTACAAGAAGATCGTCGACATGCAGCCCGAGCCGCCGCCGCGCTGGGTCATCGCTGCGGGCTCTCGCGTCGGACTGATGTGGGGCAAGTACGTGGACGACTTCCGCTCGGCACCGTACCCGGCGGATTGGGACAAGAAGGGCTTCGTGCCCGGCACCGCCGACACGCTCTCCTACGCCGAGCTCCGCTCCAACTATTGGGCAGCGCTCGACGGCGCGAGCCAACCCATCAAGGACGCGAAGGCCAAGCCGGCGCTCGTGACCTGCCTCTCCTACTCGGTGAAGTATCAGTACTTCGACGACTTCTCGCGTAGCTGCGAGGTCTGGCTCGCGAAGAACTACAAGTCCGAATATCACGTCGTCGACGAGCTGCGCGGAGCGGCCACGCTCTCGAACAGCGGCCTCGAAGACAAGTCGCCCCCGCTCCTCGTCGGTGGTCAGTTCTGGCACCCCGCCCCGGTGGGTGAGCCCGACAAGAAGGCGGACGACAAGAAGGACGACAAAGCGCCTGCAGGGAAGAAGTGAGGAGACCCGTGATGAAATCGAAACTCTTTGTCGCGGCGATCGTCTCTGCCCTCGTGGCGTGCGGCGGAGGCCCCAAGCCCGAGACCGGCGGCGTCAAGAAGGCCCCCACCGGACCGATCACCGCCCTCGGTGAGTCGATCGATGTCAACGCGCAGAAGCGCTTCGACGAAGCCGTCGCGTCGATGGTCGCTCACGACACGACGAATGATTGGAACGACGCGAGCTGCAACGAGGTCGCCAAAAAGTTCGACGGCGCCGTCAGCTCACAGCCGAGCGGCAAGTTCCCCGAGGCGACCTTCGACGCGGGCCTCGCGTATCAACGTTGCGGCAGCGACGATCAAGCCAAGGCGAAATTCCAAAAAGCGCTGACGGACGATCCGAAGTTCCACAACTCGCGCGTGCAGATAGCGCTCTATCAGTACAAAGCTGATGGCAACCTCGACACCGCGATCCAGTCGATGCAACAGGCAGTCTTGGACGCGCAGTTCCAGAACGTCCCTGCGCTCGTCAACTTGGCGATGTTCCAGATGCAGCGTGACGGCGCCGCTGGCGGCGACGGCTGCAAGGACGACATGGAGTGCGCGAAGAAGAACCTGCAGCGCGCTCTCGCGATCGACGACAGCTACATGCCCGCGTTCAATCAGCTCGCCCTTTATTACTTCCAGCAGGCGAAGAAGAAGGCGGGAACCGTGAAGGGCAGGGGCGGTCGCTCGATCGTCACGAATGCTTCGTTGGGCAAGCGCGCAGACGTTCAGCAGCTCGAACTCGCGCTGCTCGTCGGCTCCCAAGCGCTCCGCAAGAACTCGAAGTACGCGCCCATCCTCAACACGATGGGTCTGATCCAGAACGAGCTCGGACAGGTCAATAGCTCGGTGGCTTCGTTCAAGAGCGCAGCTGGGCTCGACCCGCGCTTCTTCGAGGCGCAGATGAACTATGCGGCGGTCAACCTCTCGTTCCGCGGCTTCGAGGCGGCGCAGGGCGCGTATGAGAACGCGCTCAAGATGCGCAGCAACGACTATGATGCTCACCTCGGTTATGCGCTCGCGCTTCGCGGGCTGATCACCGACGTGAACTACGACACGCAGGTCGCGAAGGTCCAGGCCGAGCTCGACACCTGCAAGAAGCTGGATCCCGCTCGCCCCGATGCGTACTTCAACGAGGGCATCCTCACGCAGGAGTACAAAGCGAAGAGCGGCGGCGACAAGACCAAGATCATCGCGACGCTCAAGGCCGCCCAGGGCATCTTCCGCGACTTCATCACACGGGCGAACGGGAAGGCCGAGTACGACGGCGCGGTAAAGCGAGCGCAGGGCGATGGGCCCGACTACTGCGCGAAGAACCCCAAGACCTGCGATCGCGGTCGCATCGGCGACATGGATGACATCATCCAGTTCCTCGAGATTCCGGATCAGAACACCGTGACTCCGCCGACCACACCCGCGGCGACGCCTGAGCCCACGCCGGCACCCGCAGCGGGCGCGACCGGCACCCCCGCTCCGACCCCGCCCGTGGCGCCCGCAAAGTAAACGGGAACCTCCATTCGCCGCTCGTGTCTTTCTCCTGGCACGCGCGGCGAGTCTCTTTCGCCGCCTTCACTTCGTTCATCATCAATGGGTTCTCGTGTTGACGACCTGGCGCTTCGCTAGGTACACTCTCACTGTAAAGCGGACCTTCGTCTCTGCGCTTCGAATCAACGGATTGCAGGACGAGCAAGTGGGTCACCCTCAAATCGTGGAGTCAGTCATGAAGCGTGCAATGAAGTTCGTGGTTGCTGCACTGGTCGCTTCTTCCGCGATGTTGATCGCGGGCGGCGCGTTTGCCCAAGACAAGCCGAAGGCAAACGACACCAAAGAGGGATACGGGTACGAATTCTCCGATGACCCGTTGAGCGCAGGTGGCTTTGGTCCCAACGACGCAACGATCCGCGTTCGTCCTGGGCCGGTGCGCACCACGCTGATTCGCCCGCGCACGTCGTTCGTGCCGGAGATGTTGAAGTCCGTCGAGAACCTCTGATGGGTGGATGAGCGCGCCACAGCGCTCGTCAATTGACGTCGCCATGCGGCGAACGTCAACGACTGCAAGGTTGGCTTCGCCAGCACCAATTTGAGGCGTTTGAGGCTCTGATGTTTTTATGCCGTCTTCGGGCGGCAGACGGTTCGACGTAAGCGTCGGATCGTCACGGAAAGGTTCACATGGAAGGCAAGGCGAAGGTCGCGCTTACGTTTGCGGTCTCTCAAGGCGGGCAGCTGCTCCGTCGAGAGACGATTGCTCAGGACATCGTCAAGGTCGGCAAAGACCCTCGAAGCCACCTTCGCGTGGACGACGATCTCGCCTCGCGGATGCACGCCGTGATCGAGGTCGCGTCGCCTGGTGACATCACTCTCATCGATCTCGGCAACGAGCCTGGGACGATGGTGAACGGCCAACGCGTCAACAAGTGCAAGATCCAGCCTGGTGATCAGATTCAAATCGGATCCACGATCATCGCGCTCGAGTCCGCAGTCTCCGCGGACGTTGTAGCCGCGACGGCCGCGACCGTCGAAGCGCCCGCACAGCCCGCCGCTCCCGCAGCCGCTGCGCCTACTGCAGGCGCCAACCCGTTCGGCGGGTCCAACCCGTTCGGCGGGTCCAACCCGTTCGCGGCAGCTCCTGCGAATCCGTTTGCAAGCGCGAGTCCGTTCGCCTCGACCGCCGCGCCCGTCGTTGCGGCAGCGACCGACGTCGATCCGAGCGCGCCCCCCGGTAGCTACACGTATCAGATGATCAAGAGCGGCCCCGACGTGAACCCCGATGAGGTCGAGATGACTCATATCGCGGCCGTCGAGGTCGAAGTGATCTGGGACTCGAACGTCCTGCACGCCGAGGTCATCGCCTCCAACAAACAGTTCATCATCGGCGAAGACACTCAGGCGCGCCAAGACATCGCGAAGGCCGAGCGCTTGATGGAATACGGTTTCATGACCGGCGCGACGCTCACGCTCGCTGGCTACATGATGAAGAAGTCGGCGAAGGCACGGCTCTACAACTTCTTCGTCCCCACTGAAGTGCTCGGCACCACGGTGGCGCCCATCGTCCTCCTCGGCGGCACCGTGATGATCCTTCCGAACTCCACGGGTTGGGTCGACGTTCCTGGTCAAGGCCGCGTGACGCTCGCCGACTTGATCTCGAGCCATCGCGCACGACCGAGCAGCAACCTGAGCGGTGCGCACGAGTTCACGCTCCCGCCCGGCGGCAAGCTCCGTCAAGAGCTGGCGACGGGTCTCACGTTCCAGGTCACCGCAGGCAACGCAGGCAAGGCGCCGCCGATGGGCGCGTTCTCCAGCTTCGATCCCGCGGGCTACATGTACACGGGCTTGTCGTTCTTGATGCACATCGGCATCCTCGCCTCGCTCTTCTTCTTCATGCCCAACCTCGGCGCCGACGACAGCGAAGCGCTCGACCGCGACATGATCTTGAAGATGCAGCACTTGCTCAACGCCGAAGCCGAGCGCGAGCAAGAGCAGAAGGACACCGAAGAGGTCACCGACAACAACGCCGATCAAAAAGAAGGTGGAACGGGCACTCGCGCCAAAGGCGAAGAGGGCTCGATGGGAAATCCCAACACCAACAAGACCGGCATGAAGTTCGGCGTGCAGGGTCCGCAAGACAACCAAGATCCTCACATCGCGCGTCAAGCGGCGATCAAGGAGGCCGCGGAGTTCGGCATGATCGGCCTGCTCAACGCAGCCGCTGGTGCAGACCCGAACGCGCCGACCGCACCGTGGGGCCGCGAAGACTCGCTCGGAAATGATCCGATGAGCGCGCGCGGCAACATGTGGGGTGACGCCATCGGCGACTCGTTCGGCGCAGGCGGCCTCGGCCTCTCCGGCGTCGGCGAAGGCGGCGGCGGTCGCGGCGAAGGCATCGGCCTCGGCAACATCGGAACGATCGGTCACGGCGCCGGCACCGGCACAGGACAAGGCTTCGGCAACGGTCACGGCCGCCTCGGCGGACACCACGCGCCCAAGCCGCCGTCGCTCCGTCAAGGTCAGACGCAAGTCAACGGCCGCCTCCCGCCGGAGGTCATCCAGCGCATCGTTCGTCAGAACTTCGGTCGCTTCAAGCTCTGCTACGAGTCGGGCCTTCGCTCCAACCCCGCTCTCGCCGGACGCGTCTCGATCAAGTTCGTCATCGACCGCTCGGGCGCGGTCTCCACGGCGCAAGACGGCGGCTCGGAGATCCCGGATCAGACGGTCGTGCAGTGCGTCGTCCGCGGCTTCACGAACCTGTCCTTCCCGCAGCCCGAAGGCGGCATCGTCACAGTCGTGTACCCGATCATCTTCGCTCCCGGCGAGGCTGGCGACTGACTGGTTGACGAGTCAAGCACGCGCACTCAACGCGATGGAGGCGAGGCCCAACGGCTTCGCCTCTGTTGTTTTAAGGCGTTTACATCAATCGATAAAGGCCTCTAGACTGCCGCTCGTCGCCGAGCGAATGGCGAGAGCAAGTACGGAGAGATCATGTTCAAAAGGGTGATGCTGGTCGGCGCGGTGGTGGCTCTCTCGCTAGCGAGCGCCTGCAGCCGCAACAACATCGAAGCGGTCAACCTCGCGAACGAAGGCGACAAGGTGCGCGGCGCCAACATCGACGATGCCATCAGCAAGTACGAGCAAGCGACGCAGCTCGACCCCTCGAACTACCGCATCCTCTGGAAGCTCGCGACCGCGTACCAGAAGAAGGAGCTCTGGGACAAAGCCGCGCTCACGTGCTCGAAGGCCGAGAAGCTCGCGCCGACGCACGCGGACTATTACTACCTCCACGGCTACTCGCTCGTGCAGCAGGCAGAGAAGACGCCGAGCATGTGGGCCGACTCGAAGGAGCCGCTCGAGACCGCAGCCAAGCTCGACCCGAACTACGCGGACCCGCACTTCGACCTCGGCAACGTCTATCTCCACCTCGATCAGGAGAAGGAGTCGCTCGAGCACATGACGAAGGCGATCGAGCTGAAGCCCGACGAGCTCAACTTCTATGTGCCGCTCGCAGACCTCTACATCCGCTTGGGCTTCCTCCGCGAGGCCGAGAACGTGATCCAGGAGTCGCTCAACTACGAGAAGCCTGGCATGCCCGGTGTCTTCAACGTGCACACGCTCTACGGCGAGATCTACGAGCGCAAAGGCGACTGGAATGGCGCGGTCAAGGAGTTCGAGACCGCGAAGAAGGCCTGTGGAACGTGCGCCGACAAGGGTCAGCAGATCGCGTTTTTCAACCTGGGCGCCGCCTACACCCGCATCAACCCGAAGAACACGAGCGGCGCGGCCAGCAATCTGAAGAGCTTCCAGAAGATCATCTGCAAGGGCGGCGCAGCAGCCCGATATGCCGACGAGTGCACTCAGGCGCAGGAGCTCCTGAAGGGCGTCGAGGGTAGCGCGGCCCCGTGACCCCCACTTGCAGAGGGTCGTTCGCCAAGGACGACGATTCGTGATCGTGCCTCTGGTACGAGCAAACGCGATTCTGTTAGGCTCCGCGTAGCGTGGGAGTGTCGGCCACCTGGCCACCCCGCGCCGCTTTCATCATAAGATCGCCGCTCACTTCGCGCGCGCTCTGATACCGTTGGTATTCATTCGCCGATCACTTCGGCACGTGTCCATGCGCGGCAACTCGCGTAGG
>JAYVYD010000342.1:0-14615 GCA_043784605.1 Myxococcales bacterium
AGTCCACGACGCCGAACGAGCGCGTGGCGACGTCCGTCAACCCGCCCGCGCCGCTGATCGACGCGCCCGCCGTGATCTCCGGGTCGAGCGCCGCGTCGATTTGGGAGACGATACCGCCGTAGGAGTCTCCGGCCGCGTAGAGGTGCGCCGAGCTTCCGCCGACGTCGGGTGTGCCGTCGCCGTCGAAGTCACCGAGCAGGTTCGGCTTGCCGTCGCCGTCCGTGTCTTGTTCGCCGAGCCGCCCGTCGAACGCACGCACGACACGGGTCGCCTGGACCTGGTCGAGCACCGTCTGGCGGATGTTGTCGCGCGAGTGGAAGATGTGCGCCGTCCACAGCAGCCCGCCAGAGTCGATCATGCCGTCGTGATCGATGTCGCGAGCGCGTCCCTTCGCGAGCGCGCCGACCACGGGCACGAGGCACTCGGGATCGAGGATGCCCTGGACGATGGTCTGCAGCCCCGACGCGAGCGCGAGGCCGTGCCCCGGTCCGTCGAAGCCGAACGTCGCGAGCCCTTCGCGCGCGAAGTAGCCGGCGCGGATGATGATCTCGACGTCGCTCTGCGCCGTGCCGTGCGACCACACCACCGTGTTGAAGGGCTGCTTGGCGGCGCCGTGCGCCTTGGGGACTGCCAACACGAAGTGGCCAACGTCCGTCCCGAAGCGCCCCTCGCCGGTCTGATAGTTGAGCTGAAAGCGCGTGTTCGGATCCTCGTGATTGGGATCGCCAAGCAAGTAGCTCACGGGGAACGACCCGATGACCAGGTGATCGATGTACGTGAGCGAATCCTTCAGCGCCTCGACCTCGGTCGGCGCGAAGGCCGTTCCCGCGACGCCTTGAACGAGCACGTCGATCGCGGGCTTCAGCTCCTCGTACGTGACGATGTAAGGGTGCTTCGAGGAGGCGGCACAACGCGGATCGTCCTTCCAATTGGGCGGATCGTCGATCAGCTCGCGCGCGAGCCCTGCGAGCCGGAACGCGGTCGGCTTCGCGGGAACCATCGTCGCCATGTGCGAGAACGGGCCAGTGCCGTGGAGCCCGTCGCGGAGCAACCGCAGGTCCTCCAGCGTGGGTGCCGTCGTGAACGACCACGTGAACGCGACGTGCGCGAGCCCCGTTCCCGCGATGCTCCCGTAGTAGTTCGAACGCTTGGAGTCCGACAGTATCGCGGCCACACGCGCCGCCTCGTCGCGCTGCGCGGGGTGGTGAATCGCTGGAAACGGCGAGCGCACGGGCTTTCCGTCGGAGGCCACCAGACGATCCGTCAGTACGACCGCGTACTCCGTCTTCTCCTGCATCGGCAACAGCGGACGCATGATGAGCGTGTCGGTCTCTCGCTCGTACCAAGTCATCACGTCGTCGACGCCGCGGACGTAGTTGCCAGTCTTCTGTTGCGTATTCGGATGATCGAGCACGCCGTCGAAGTCCGTATCCTGCGAAGCCAAATAGGCGCTTTGCGGCAGCCCAGATCCTTCTTCGACCGTCTCGAAGAGGACGTTCTGTTCCGACGCGCGCGGGTCGTTCGGATAATAGAGATCCAAGTCCCTTATCGTTGGCGGGAAATTCCCGTCGCCCATGTCGAGCAAGACAGGCACGCCGGTCTTCAGGTTGATCACGTAGACCGGGTCGTCGCTCGTGTCGTGCCCGTCGTGCTGCATCAGCGCGCGCACCCGGTCGAGGTCGAGCGCAGGCTGGGGATCGAGCGTGGCCGCGTCGCGCTGGAACCCCACGGTAATAGGGGCGGACGTGCCCCAGCCTTCCATGTCCGCGAACCCCTCACGCGCGGAGGCCTCGAGGTGCGTCGGCGCGATCAAAGATACGTTGATGCGCTTGCCCGTACGACTCGTGGGGTCCGCGAACGTCGCGATGTCGTTCGGCGCCGGGATGTTCGGCAGAGGCCGTTTGAACAGATCGAAGACCACCATCGGCCCATCGCCCGCAGGCGTCGCCCGTAACCCAATGGGCGCCGTGTCAGAGAGACACGACGCTGCGAGAATGCCAATCAGCGAAAGGGCGATACGCAAGTGGGCTATTGCTTCAGGAAGTCACACGCGAACGACTGCAAGCACTGGTGAGAGCTCGGATGGGACAGGTAGTAGAGGTCTTTGCCGTTGGTCTGGAAGAAGTGCGTGATCATCATGTCGCCGTACGCCGCATGGTCCCAGAGGCGGCACACGTCCTTGGTGTCCCAGACATGTTGCCCGCTAGGTTTGACATACAGGTTCGCGACCGCCAGCAGCTGCCCGCTCGCGTCCCATGCGTTCTGATCGGGCGCGAACGGCGCTCCCTTGATGCGCGGTGACCAAGCCTTCTCCAGGGTCTCCAAGTCGCTTCCGGCGTGCATGCCTAGGATGCGCGCGGCGCGCACGGGGACCTTCGGGTGTTGTTGGTCGAAGCCCATCTTGCCTTCACTGAACCAGTCGGCATCGTAGAGCGCGTTCTGGCAGTCCGCGGGGTCGAGGGTCGGCGCGGACTTGCAGAGCTTCGGGTCGTTCGCGGTGGTGAAGTTCGCCTTGCACGCGGGCCCTGCGGGAGCGCGCGCCGTTCGCGCCACGCCCTCGACCTCGCCAGCCTCGATGTAGACCTCGTTGAGAGTCTTGCCGCCGTAGGTCTCGTAGAGCGCTTGCGGCATCACGTAATCGCGATATTCGGGATAGAGGTCCCACGCGCTCGGCGGCAAGAACGGCACGACGCCGGCAGCTCTCGCGAATGCGAACCCGGTGGATTGGCTCACGAACGCGTCGCCGACCGTGTTGATGGAGAGTAGCGCTCGCGGCGGCACCACGTTGCCGTCCGGATCCTTCAGTGTGCGCATCATGTAATACGGCGCGAAATTGATCGGGTCTCCGGGGTCTACGCCCGCCTGGCCCAAGTTGAAGAACCGGCGGATACGAGGGGTATTTCGCGAGTAACCCATGCCGTCTTGCACCGCGACGAGCGGCGAGCCAACGGGGTAGAAGTCCGCCAAGAACTGCGCGCACGCGTCGGTGGGGCACGTCGATCCGTCCGCGTTACTTCGGTATTGGGTCGCCTTCTGCTCGAACGAGCGAATGTCGCGACCCACCGGGGCGCCTTCGTTGACGTTGCAAGTGGCATAAGAGTCAATCGCGTCTGGCGCGTTCCATACTTGGATATCGAGCCGGTCGCCTTTGGTGGCGCCGATGGGGACACGGAACTTGCCACCAGGAAGCGTGCGCGCGCAGTGCTTCTCGTGGCTGACCAGGTCGGTGACGACCACGGTCATGCCTAGATCCAAGTCCTTTTTGTCCAAGCACGCGACCTCGACCTCGGGCACGCTGTCGCCGTCTTCTTGGAGCAAGCGCACGGTCATCTGCGAGTCGGCGCAGTTCGTCCGCGGCTTGCCGTTCTTCTGCGGGCGATCCGTCGCGGGGACGGCGAACACGAGCGGGCTCATCAGCTGCGCGAGGCTCTCGGTGACTCCGTAAGAGCGAGTGCCGATGTCGGTGAGTCCGCCTCCGCCGGATATCGGAGCCGTCGCCGTAATCTGGTGATCGATGCCGCCTTGGATCTCGCTCATGATGCCGCCGAGCGACTCACCCGATGCATAGATGCCGACGTTCGGGCCGCCGACGTCGGGCACGCCGTTGCCGTCGAAGTCGCCCGCGAGGTCCTCCTTGCCGTCGTTGTTGTAGTCCTGGCCGCTCATGACTTTGCCGTCGAACGTGCGGAGGATCTTCGTGAAGAGCATCTCGTCGATCATGCCTTGGCGGACGTTGTCTCGGACGTTGCTGATGTGCATCGTCCACCACCACCAAGCCGGATCCTGAACGCCGTCTCCGTTGCGGTCCTTGGCGCGCGTCGCGAGCACGGCGTCGACCCAAGGCACGAGGCAGTTGGTGCTTAGTTGGATATTGGCCGGTATGCGGAATGAAGGATCATCGGGCAAGCCTTGCTGCGGCATGTTCAGTCCCACGCCTGCGAGGCCCTCGCGCGCGAAGTTGCCGGCGTAGACCATCACCTCCGGCGCGTTGCCACCGACGCCGTGACCCCACAGCGTGATCGGGAAAGGCTGCTTGTGCTTTGCCGTCTCTTTGGGGATCGCGAACCACGCCTGAACCGTGTCGGAGTGGACGTCTCCTTCGCCGGTCATGAAGTTCACATGAAAGTGCGCGTCCGGATCCTGCCCGTTGGGGTCCCCTTGCAAGTACGGACTTTGATATTGGGCGACGACGAGGTGATCGATATTGACGTTGTCGCGCTCGAGGGCCGCGATGTCGCCGTCGTCGTAGCCGAAGCCGTCCTTGTAGAGGGCGTGGAAGCTCGCGATCACGTCGGCGTCGTTCACCGTGACGGCGAACGGCGTCTTGCTGCGCTTGCCGCACGTGTCGGTCGTCTTCTCCCAGCCCGCGGGCTGGTCCTTGCCCGCGATGGTGCCCGCCGCACGCATCGCCGTGAGCTTGGCGGGGAACTGCGTCGCGAAGCGCGCGAACGGGCCTTTGCCGTAGAGGCCGTTGCGCAGCAGGACCATGTCCTCGACCGTCGGCTGCGTCGTAAAGCTCCATGCGAACGCGACGTGCGTGAGGCCGGTGCCGGAGATGTCTCCGTAGTAGTTCTTGCGAGCGCTGTCGCCGAGGATGCTCGCCACGCGCGCCACCGCGCTGCGCTGAGTCGGATGGTGAATCGCGGGGAAGGGGCTCTTGATCGAATTTCCGTCGCTCCCCTTCAATCGGTCCGTGAGCACTACTGCGTATTCGGTCTTCTCTTCCAAAGGCAGCAGCGGGCGCATGATGAGCGTGTCCGTCTCGCGCTCGTACCAGTTCATCATGTTGTCGATGCCGTCGCGCTGCGCGGTGCCCAGCGTGTTCGGGTGGTCGAGCACGCCGTCGAAGTCCATGTCGAGCGCGGGGGTGTAGTCCGCTTGCGTGAGGCCCTTGCCCTCCTCGTGATCTTCGAACAGCAGGTTGTTGGAGGCGAAGTGCGGGTCGTTCGGCCAATACCGATCGGGGTCACGCAGCGTGACGGGCAGGCTGCCGTTGCCCATGTCGAGCACCATGGGGACGCCCGTCGTCAGGTTGATCAAGTAGACGGGGTCGTCCGCGAAGGCGTACCGATCGCCCTGCATTCTGGCCCGAATCGCGTCGAGGTCGAGCGCGGCCGCGGAGCCGTCGTTGCTCGGCGGCTTGTCGAACTGGACCGAAATTGGCTCGTACGTGCCCCAGCCTTCCATCTCCGAGAACGACTCGCGCGCGTGACGCTCGAACGCTGTGGAGGCGAGCAGGCTCGCGTTGATTCGCAAACCCGTGCGGCTCGTGGGATCAGGGAAGGTGGCGATGTCGTTCGGGATGGGGATCTCGGGCAACGGCCGCGCGCTCAGGTCGAAGCGCACCGTCGCGCCTGGGCCGGGCGGAGTCGCGCGCAGACCCGTTGGCGCGGTGTCCATCGAGCAGCCCGGCGCCGACGTAATGGCCAGTGTCCCAAACGAAATAGCGAAGAGGGCAATCGGATACTTCATTGTCGACCTCAAAACTGCAAACCGACTCGCATCGCCGCGAGCCAAGGCGCCTTCATGGTTTGACCGTCGGCGTTCGCGAGCGCTCCGCCCGGGAAGAGCACGCCCGCTTGCGCGCCGAGCTGCAGCACGAGCTCTCGATCGAGCTTCACGCGCCACTCGAAGCCGCCGTCGAGCTCGATGCCGAGGTCGTGCCGTCGCGAATCGCCGCCTCGATAATTGACATACGCGCCTTGCGTCGCGACACGGTAGGGGTCCACCAGGTCAGCCGTGGTCTGGGCGATTACAGCGCCGAATTTCAAGTCGAGATTGGGCACGGGCCGCGCGATCATCGTGGGATAAATGTATTGGGCGCCGAAGACCGCACCATTGGAGGGGAGCAGGTTGACGCCCGGCGCGGGCCGCGCTCCGTTGGCGAGCAGTGGATCCTGCGCGGCCGCCGAAGTGCGCGCGGTCTGCCAGCGCATCACCTCGTCGAAGAGTACGAGTCCGACTCTGTGATTCGGGTCGAACGTGAAGCGCCGCTCTGTGCCGTCGTACGGATCGGAGTCGCCCGACGCATACCCGATCTCGAGCTGAGCGACGAAATCGCCCCAGTTGAGTGGCGATCCCTTCTTCACTTCTTGAGAGTTGCGGTGCACGAAGCCGAGCTGCGCGGCGCCGCCGTACGAACGAATGGTGGTCTCCGAGTTTCGGAGTGCCTGCTCTGGAGTCCGGAGTTGGTTGGTCGAGCCGAAGATCGCGGCGAGCTCGGCCGCGCCGAACACCCAAGTGGAGGGATTGCCAGGTACGGGCGCCGCGAACTTGCCGGCGAGGTCCACGACGCCTGCGCTGAGCGTGTCCGAATACGGATTATAGTCGCCGCCAGACTGCTTGGAAGTCGATTGACTGCGTATGATGCTGAAGACGCCTAATTGGTTATAGCCCTTCTCCCAATACCCCGCGAGCACGCCCTGCCACGCGATGTCGCCGCGAGAGAGCCGCGCTTGCCAGTCTCGGTAGACGAGGTCGCCCGCGATGGCGATCGTGAACGGGCTGTCTTTTCCGGCCGGTTTCGTGCCGAACAAGATGCGCTCGCTGATCGCTCCGCCGCGATAGTCACCAAACACCGATGGGTGATCGCCGTCGTTCGCGAGAATACCCATTCCCCAGTGATTGGGCTGTTGGCCAATACGAAATAGGCCATAGGGAGTTCGCCAATCCAAGTAGAGCCAACGCGGAGCCACGTACGTGCCCCAGTCTCCGCCGTTGTCGCGCGGGTACTGATCGGGCGAGGTGCCATGCGCGGTCTGCCCGAAGACGAAGCCGGACAACAGGTCCGCCTGTGCGGTGATCGCGATGTTGTCTTTGATCGTCAGGCGCGGCGTGATGCGTATCCAAGAGGTGATGAACGCGTTCTGGCCGATCGAGTCTTCGATGGCGTTGGGGTGGAGGCTCTTCGTGGTCGCAGTCACGTCCAACGGGAAGCTGCGCTCCAACTGCCCGCGCAGCTGCGCCTCCCCGTGAACGGTGAGGTGAATCCACTCCGCGCTCGCCTTGGGCGGCGTGAGCCGTCCGGTGTCCAGTACGAGCCGAGAGAACTCCTCGCTGCTGGAGGTGGGATCGTCGTCCGCGAGTGCAGACGAGGCGAAGGTCAAGAGGGCGAAGGAGATGGGGAAGATAGGGCGCATACGCGATCGGTCGCGGAGCATAGTACAAGCCGGCTCGCCGGAAGCGGTCTCTTCACCGTCCCCATCGATGCTAAAGCGGCGGCCATGAATGACGTCGTCATCCTCGGTCTGCCGATCACTCCCGAGTCCCTCGAGCTCGTTGCGCGGGGCTTCGCGCGAGTGGAGGTGGACGAAGCGGCGCGCGCCAGGGTCTTGAGGTCGCGCGAGGCGATCGACGCAATCGTACGGGCCGGAGACGCGGCGCCTAACGTCTATGGCGTGAATACGGGCTTCGGAGCGCTCGCAGAGACGCGCATCTCGGCGGCGGACGTGCGCGCCCTGCAGCGCAACCTCGTGCGCTCGCACTCGACGGGCATCGGCCAAAACCTGCCGCCGGACTGCGTTCGCGGCATCATGCTGCTTCGCGCGCAGGTGCTCGCGCTGGGTCACTCGGGCGTGCGCCTCGAGGTTCTCGACGCGCTCGTCGCGATGCTCAACGCTCGCGTGATCGCCCGCATCCCCGCACAAGGCTCGGTCGGCGCATCTGGCGATCTCGCGCCGCTCGCTCACCTCGCGCTCGCGATGATCGGGGAGGGCGAGGCCGCGATCGTCGACGCATCGAACGCGGAGCCCACCTACGAGCCATCGGCAAAGGTGCTCGCAAGGGCGAAGCTCACGGCGGTCGTGCTCGAAGCCAAAGAGGGCCTCGCGCTCATCAACGGCACGCAGCTGATGGCGTCGCTCGGAACGCTCGCGCTGCGCGACGCCGAGCGACTCTGTACGGCGTCCGACATCGCGGGCGCGATGAGCCTCGAGGCGCTGAAGGGATCGGATCGCCCGTTCGACGATCGACTGCAGCGCGCACGACCTCACCCCGGTCAGTCCACCGTCGCGACCAACCTCCGCGCGCTCCTCAAGGACAGCGAAATCATGGAGAGCCACAAAGACTGCGGCAAGGTCCAAGATCCGTACTCGTTGCGCTGCATGCCGCAAATTCACGGGGCTTCACGCGATGCGCTCTCTTGGGTGCGCGACGTGCTTTCGCGTGAGCTCAACAGCGTCACGGACAACCCGAGCGTGTTCCTCGTCGAGGGAGCAGAAGCGGACCTCATCAGCGGCGGCAACTTCCACGGACAGCCGCTCGCGTTCGCGCTCGACCTCGCCGCGATGGCGACCGCCGAGCTCGCCAACGTCTCCGAGCGTCGCGTCGAGCAGCTCGTGAACCCGGCGCTCTCGACGGGGCTCACGCCGTTTCTGGCAGCGGGCAGCGGACTTCACTCGGGCTTCATGATCGCGCAGGTCGCGTCGGCGTCGCTCGTGAGCGAGAACAAAGTGCTCTGCCACCCGGCGAGCGTCGACTCCATCCCGTCGTCAGCCGGGCGCGAGGACCACGTCTCGATGGGGAGCGTGTCGGCACGCAAGCTCCGCATGGTCGTCGATAACGTGCGCAACGCGCTCGCGATCGAGATCATGACCGCGGCCGCCGGCCTCGATCAACGTAAGCCGCTCACTCCGAGCGCGGGCGTGCGCGCAGCCCTGGACCACGTGCGAACGCGCGTCCCTCCGATGACGGGCGATCGCGTGCTGTACGAAGACATCGCCGCCGTCTCCAAGATGATCGAAAGCGGTGAGCTGGCGCGCGCCGTAGAGGCCGCGATCGGAGCGGTGTCGTGAGAAAGCCCGCACCCGCGTACGGCCCGCTGCAGAAGGGCGAGCGTCAACCGCTCGCGGACATCTTGGGTGTGTCCTTCGGGCTCGCGCCAGACCTGTGGACCACCTGGATGGCGCGACTCGGAGAAGAGAAGCTGCGCGTTGCTCGCAAGGACGGCGTCGTCGTCGGTGGGCTCGCGGCCTATCGATTCGGGCATTTTTACGGCGGCAAGAGCGTGCAGAGTGCAGGCATCGCCGGCGTGGGCATCGCGCCGGAGCACCGCGCGGGCGGCGTCGCACGGGAGATGTTGCAGGCCATGCTTCGCGAGGAGCGAGAGCGCGGGACGCCAATCGCGACGCTGTTCGCGTCTACGCAATACCTCTATCGCAGCCTCGGGTTCGAGCACGCGGGGCACAGCATCCAATACCGCGCGCCCGTCGCTTCACTGCGGCCCGCCGAGGTCGATCGCACGCTCCTCACGCGCCGTATTCGCAAGCTCGAGCGAGCGACGTTCGAGGCGATGTACGTGCGCACGGCGCGCGAAAATCCAGGTCAGATCGATCGCGACGACGCGATGTGGGACCGGAAGTTCAGCGGGCACGGAACCGACGAGGTGTTCGCGTATGTCTTCGGACCCGCAGAGGCGCCGGAGGGATATCTGCTCTACCTTCCGAAGCGCACCGACCAGCGCACCTTCGATCTGCGTGTGCGAGACATGGTCTGGAACACGCCGCGCGCCGCGCGAGGGATCCTGCGGTTCTTGTACGATCAGCGCTCGCTCGTGGGCGACGCGCTCTGGCAAGGCCCGCCGAACGATCCCCTGCAGACGCTCATCGCCGAGCAGTGCGTCATGGTCGAGAACGATCACTCGGAGCGATTCTTCGCGCGCATTCTCAACGTGAAGAAGGCGCTCGAGGCGCGCGGCTACCGGAGTGACGGTGAGCTCACGTTCACCGTCGAGGATCCGATCTTCGAAGAGAACTCGCGCGCGTGGACGCTGAGCGTGAAGGGCAAGCGGCCCACGGTGAAGCCTGCCGACAAAGCGCGGATGTCGGTGACCATCAACGGTCTCGCGTCGCTCTTCTCGGGCATGTACGACGCGACCAAGCTCGCCTCCGTCGGACTGATGGCAGGCCCCGCGTCTTCCATCGCCATGGCCAATGTCCTGTTCGCAGGCGCCCCGCCGTGGATCAGCGACATGTTCTGAGCCGACGCGCCGTTAGAATTCCGCTTCTTCTCGAATCCGATCGAACATACTGAACGTTCCTATGGCCCCTTGGCGGAATGGCATACGCAATGGACTTAAAATCCATGGCTCGAAAGAGCGTGCGGGTTCAACCCCCGCAGGGGCCACCACAGAGTCAACGCGCAGCGGTCGCCCATACCGCTCGCCGTGAGGCTTCGTCGCGCACTGCTCGTCGTCGGGCTCATTGCAGGCGTGACGCTCGCTCGGACCGCCGCCGCGATCGCGGAGAGTCCTCGATGTGCTCTTCGCGGTGATCACGGACGATACGCATCCCGCCGCGGTCGCTCTCGCTCCAGATCACTACGAGCGAGTGTTGCAGCGGGGACGTCATGGGACCGTTCTGTCGCGACGTCGATCGCGACGGCATACGCGACCTCGAGGACGGCTACCCGCTCACTCCGCACGTGGGGCTCGAGCCCCACTTTTGGGGCCCGCGCGCACAACGCGGCTGCCCGTCACCGCGTTGAGCTACAACGGAGAGATGCTCCGTATCTCCTCTGCGGGTCTCGTCCTCCTCCTCGCCTGTGCTCCCTCGAACGGCACGTACTGCCAGTCGGGCCCGAAGTACGGCACGCAGTGCTACCAGAACACGGGCACAGGCGACCTCGTGCCGACCTATGCATCGCCGACCGCGCCAGAGTCCACGCCGACACCAACGACTCCAAGCAGCCCGGTGCGCTGACTATTTTTTGACGCCGAGAGCCGTGCTCATCGCCCCTGCCTGCGCGGTTCGTAGCGCGACACAGAGACTCGCCGTCTCCACGGACTGCGCGAAGATCCTGTTGGCGCCCTCGAGCTCGGTGAGTTTCGGCTCGAAGAAGGCCTTGGCGCGGTCGAGATCCGATTGTGTGCAAACTACACCGACGTTCCCGACGAGCCCGCGACCCATCGCACCGGGTAGCTTGGCGCGCAGCCCGGCGTAGTGATCCATCACCCACGCGAGGACCGTCGGCTTGCCGTCGTGGTGCGCGTACGCGGCGTCGAACACGTAGCGGTAGTCTTGGATCTTCACGTTCGCGAGCGCCCAGTCGAGCGCAGACTTCATCATCGCGGCGTCGGCCGAGGCGGTCGCACCACGCAGCGCGGTGATTCGATCTTGAGGCGCCGTCTCCCCAGAGAGCACGAGCTTGCGCAGCGCGTCCACGTCCGCCGGTGTTGCGCGTCGGCCGAAGAGCTCGACCGCCACTTGCGCGCGATCTTGGTCGACGCTGCGCGGATCGGCGAGCCAAGCGCGCGCGAGCTTTTCCTCTTCCTTGATCGATGGATCATCCTCTGCAAGTTCCACGAGCGCGTAGGACACACTCCTGCCGAGGAGCGCGGACTCCTCGTCCGTGGTGGCCTTCTGGAGGCGGCTCTTGTGCGGCGCGAGTCGGGCGAGCGTGTATGCGCGAAACGCCTTCTTGGCGTCGTCGTTCACGAGCGCGTCGCGCGCGCTGTAGAGAATGGCGAGCAGCTCCTCGACCACGGCCCGGCTCGTGTCGGCGTCGAACGAGGGCAGCGTCTTCATGAGTACGCTGACGTCTTGGTGTCCGGCGCGCACGTCGGCCCAGAGATTGGACAAGAACGCGATACGGTCCGACGCGTCGCCACGGCTCTGCGCAAAGCCCTTCGCGAGCTCGGCGATCGCTTGCGGAGTCAAGGACGTGCGGGCGTACGCGAAGGCGCCTTCGTTGACAGACGCTGGGCAGTTGCCCGACCCCGTTCGCGTGATGGGCTGGCGCGCCTCGAGCACACCGCAGTCCGACGCCGCGTCGACCGGGAGGAGGGTCCCGCTGCAGATCGGCAAGCGCCAGCGCGCGACCTCGCTCATCGTGCCGCCGATCGGGCGCCAAGCGCGCGCTTGCGTCAGCGTCAACGACCACCGCCCACGGCTCTCCGCGCAACCACCCTTCTGCTCGACCACGGGCACGCCCGGTCCGTCGAGGAACGAGGACGCGATCGCAGGCAATTCAGGCTTGTTCGAGGCATTCGCGAGCGCCACGAGCAGGTCGTTCGCGACGGCGTTCTTGAACGCATGACTGCGCAAGTAATCACGCACGCCGACCTGGAACACCTCGGGACCCGTGAAGTGCTCGAGCATGCGCAGCACCGCCGCGCCCTTCTGATAGGTGATTCCGTCGAACGACTCCATCGCCTCTTCGCTCGACGCGACGGGCTGTCGGATCGCGCGCGCGCTCGCGAGCCCGTCGGCGTCCTTCACGCGCTCGGCCGAGACCGTCGCCTCCTCGTTGGCGTGGAAGTCCTTGTCGAGCTCTCCCATCGCCTTGGTCTGCATCCACGTCGCGAAGCCCTCGTTGAGCCAGGTGTCGTCCCACCAAGCCATCGTGACGAGGTCACCGAACCATTGATGCGCGAGCTCGTGCGCGATCACACTCGCCTCGGCGCGCCGAGCGCGGACCGACGGCTTGCTGCCGATCAAGAGTAGCTCCTCGCGAAAGGTGACGAGCCCTGCGTTCTCCATCGCGCCGGCGCCGAAGTTCGGCACCGCGACCACGTCGAGCTTGTCGTACGGGTACTTAATGCCGAAGTAGTGCTCGAGGATGGCGAGGAGCTTCGTCGTAACGTCGAGTGCATCGGCGCCGAGCGCGGACTTGCCCTTCGTCGTCACGAGGCGGATCGGCGTGGGCGAGGTCTGGCCCTCCACGATCTCGAGGTCGCCGATGGCGAACGCGACGAGATACGTCGGCAGCGGCTGAGTCGTCGCGAAGTGGAACGTCGTTCGACCTGCGTCCGCCGCGCGGGAGGTCTCCTTCGCGTTCGAGACCGCCGTCATGCCCACGGGCACGCGAAGGGTCACGTCGAAGGCCGTCTTGAACCCCGGCTCGTCGAAGCACGGAAACGCGCGGCGTGCGTCCGTCGACTCGAACTGCGTGAACGCATAGTCGCTCGCGCCGTCGTGCACGCGGTAGAGCCCGCTCAGGGTGTCTGCGAAGGGCGCCTCATACGCGATCGTGATGGTGGCTTGTCCGAGCGCGAGCGGGTGCGGCAACGACAGCACGAGCTCGTCCGGCTCGTGCGCGGTTGGCGTGGATCGCGTCGTCACGTTCGCGTCCGTCGTCGTCGTTCCCGACGTGATCGTCGCCGTGATCACGCGCGGTCCTCTTGCGTGGATCACGACATGCGAAGTCTGTTTGACCACCTCGACCGCGATCGTGACCGTTCCCGTGAAGGTGCTCTTGCGCGGATCGACGTCGAGCAGAAGGGTGTAGCGCCGCGGCACCACGTCACCGGGAAGTCGCGCCGAGGGTGCTGGCATCGCCTCCGCGGCAGGCAGCGCAGGCAGCAACGGCGGTCGAACGTGCGGCGGCCTCGGCTCTGCGGCAGGAGCGCACGACAATACGAGAAGGGTGACGAGCGCGAGGCGACTTCGCATCGCGCGACTATCGTCGCGACACCGCTCGCGTTCAAGCTTTCAAACGGCGGTCGCCAGGTCCACGCGCGTCATGGACTGCGGAGCGAGGGGGATGATTGAGGGGGCGCGGTCTCGACGCGCCGTCGAAGTGCCGGCCTTGGGAAGGAACGCGAAGCATGGAGACGTCGCCGCGACTGCCGAGCGCGAGTTCGACCACAAGAGAGCGCGGGCGTTCGGACGCCACTCGTGCGACACGGCGTGCCCGCCGTCGGCAAGAGTGATCCACCCGACGAGCGTCATGCCGAGCAGCCCCTCGGTGATCGCCTTTCCGTCTGCACGCCCCTCACACCCGATGACGACACCATCGCGGAGCGTGATGCTCGAGCGCCGCGCTTCGATGCGATGCTCGCCCGAGAGCCCTATCAGCTCTCGCTTGCTCGCCGACTGGCGAAGCGTCACGAGCATGTCAGCGAGCCAAGTGCGAAGATCGGTCATTGGTTGCTCCCTCAAGAGTTGCCCCACCTGTACACACCCAAAGCACGTGGCGTGCCGACGTGAAACACCCGCGGTTGGCGCCTCTTAGCGGCCAAAATTAGCCGTGAAACATCCAAAGGTGGAGGCTTTAGGATCCAGCATTGTCAGCATGCTTACAAAACGGCCGGCCGTTGCAGGCTTCGCTTCGTGCGGGAGCGCTAGGTGTCGGATTGCCCGAGCTTGATGACGGCCATGTTGAGCTCGAGGACCTCGCGCATCACGAGCGCTCGCTCGTCCTCGCTCGGCGGCTTGGTCTCCCAGTCGTGCGCGAGGCGCTCGTAGCGCGCGGCCCTGCGCCGGAGGTCCCGAACTTCTTCGCTGAGCTTGGCCTCCGACAGCCTCGTGACGATGTCGTCGAGTGCTGTCCGCACGATGTCCAGTCGAGTCGACTTGGCGGGCTCCACGATCGAACGATACCCTCGTTCTCCAACGGAACGCGAGTCATGGCCAAGTCGGCGATAAAGAGTCACGACATACCAGTTAGAGTCTTGACAACTGTTTCTGTCGTTCGTACCTTCCAGATAGAGGCCCGATGATCGTCGGTCAGGGCCATCTCATCGATGCTGAGGTTCTCTTCGGCAGGGAGGTTACCTCGGCCGATGGCATCGGGGTTGCAAAATTAAACAACAATTAAGCGATAATATTATTTGGATTCGTGATGCGATGAAAAACAATTTAGTGGTAGGCTCTCAAGCCCGCATTTTATATGCCGAT
>JAYVYD010000343.1:0-4569 GCA_043784605.1 Myxococcales bacterium
GCGGGTGGCGGCGTGCAGGTCGTAGCCCTCGAGGCGTGCGCAGAGCTCGCCCTTCGAGAACGTTGGCTCGGGCGGAGCCCCTCGCTTGAACGCGGGCCCTGCAGGCGGCTGGCCGGTCACGCTCGTGAGCAGGGGCTGCACGTCGTCGGCGGGCTCGGCGTCGCGCTCGGCTTGGCGAGGATCATCTTCCAGTGCGGGACACTCATCGCTCGAGCATCGCCAAGAGCCTCTTTGGTTGCAAGAGCGCCTCAGCGCGGATCTGCATAGTTCTTGATGAGCGGCGCAAACACACCATCCACGAGCTTGTCCGTATTGCCCTTGGCGCGATTGGTCACTACGGCGAACGCGAGATCTTTGTCCGGCGCGAGCCACGTCACCGCGAACCACATCGTGTTGCTGCCAGCATGCGTCAGCACGACGCCCGGACCGCCCCAACTGCGGTGCAGTACGCTCCAGCCCTGCGCGTAGTCGCCGCCGGCAGGGGGCGTATGCAGACGCTTCATGGTGGCGGCGGACAAGAGCGTTGGTTCTCCGCGCGCCCCGGCGACGTGCATCGTCAAGAACTTTCCCCAATCGGCGAGCGAGCAGTGCACGGTCCCAGCGGGGCCGATCGATAATGGGTTATCGGCGCGCGGGCCGGGAGGCATGGGCACCAGCGACAAGAGCCCGCTTGTGTGCCCCCACGGCGCGTCGACGACGCTGGTCGAGCCTGGCGCGCCGAAGCCACAACCGTCCATGTGCAGCGGCGCGAACAGGTCCTCGCGCATGAGCGACTCCCACGTCTTGCCGGTGACGCGCTCGAGCGCCGCTCCTGCGATCATGTAACCGGCGTTCGCATAAACGAACGTTCCTGGAGCGTGCGAGGGAGGCATTGCGAGCATCGCGCGAACGGCCTTGATGCGCGCGTCCGGCGCGTCGCCGTCCTTCCACATCGCCGACCATATCGCGCGTGGGACATCGCCCGGCGCGCCGCCCCTGTGCTGGAGGATCTGCTCGAGCGTCACTGTCGCATATCCGCCATCGAGCTTTTCGCCGACGAAGAGCGACGCGAGGGTGTCCTCGTAATGCAGTGTGCCGCGGTCGACATGAATGCCAATCAGCGTCGCGGTCATGGCTTTGGTGTCGGAGCCGAGGTGCCATGGGTCGTCCACGGTCGCCGGTGTCGGGTCGCCCGATTTGCGGAAGCCCGAAACTCCAATCGCGATCATCTTCCCACTCCGCCAAACGGCCGCGGCGAGCGCCGGCATGCTGCCCTGCTCGCGGATCGGTTCGAGAACGCTCGAGAGATCATCCATCGCCGCCCCGTCCTGGCCGACCATCAGCGCGGTCGCGGCGTCGGTCGTGGGCCTAGCGGAGTTAGCCTTGCTGCACGGGCCACCACATGAGGCCATCGCCAGGAGCGATGCGAACCCAACGCGCGCCATGAGTCCCAATCACGCCGAGGTTATACGACTTTGACCAATCAGACGATCGGTCGTCAGCGCTCACAGACCGTTGGTGAACAGATCGCTCAAATCAGCCTGATTCGCGGCGTCGTTCAAGAAAGTCTTGATGCCGAAGACTGTCTCTACCGTGCGCACCATGCTCGAGTGGAAGTATGACATCTTGTTCGAATACCCGGCGCCTTTGCCGAGCGGGGACACGACGATCATCCCAATCGGAAACTCGCCGCCTTCGCTCTCGTCCCAGGTGATGAAGATGGCGCCGCCGTCCGTGTAGGCCTTGGAGGCCATGATCGCGGGCACCGCAGTGGACAGCCAAGTGTCACCTGTCTTGATCGTGTCCGCCGGGCAGCCGCCCGCGCCGTGCATGTCATTGCATAGATTGGGAGTGATGAAATTGTATCGAGCGACTTTGTCCTGCGCGAGGTCCGCGGTGAGTTGCGTATAGGGAAATACATTGCTCACACATTCAGGTGCGTCCACCGCCGGAGGGTTGCCGACGACGTCATCGAAGAACAGAGCGCCGAGGTGCTTGGGCGCATAGTTGCCAGTGGACGTGATGGGGCATTGTCCCGCGGTGCTGCCCTCTTCGTAGGCGTGCCAGGAGACGCCCGCGGCCTTGAGCTGCTTGGTGACGTGGTCCTTGCCGACGACGAGGTGATTGGCGCTCGGATCGGCGTCAATCGTGATCGCCAGGTTGTCGGCGGCTTCGAGCCAAACATAGTTGGGTTCCGAGGGGTGAAGCTTCTTGGGATTGTCGAAGTAGCTCTCCGCGTGCGCGGCCATCGGCAACAGTGTGTTGTTGATGTAGGGCGCAGATCCGCTGCCTTTGATGTCGCTCCAGTTGTGGTTCTCCATCAGGATCAAGAAGATCGTCTTGACGTGAGGCTGAGTCGGAGGCGCGTCTGCGTCGGATCCGCCGTCGGTCGGGCCGGGGTTGGTCGTACCAGACGAATCGCTGCACGCCGCGAGGCACAATAAGAGAGCACTCAATCGCTTCATGCGCTCCTCACTACCACAGCGGCGAGCGCGAGCGTCACCGCGAGGATGCCGAGTAGCGTGATCCGCCGCTGCGATACGATGCGAGTCGCGAGACGCAATGGATCTATGTCATTGGTCGCAAAGAGAATGACTGGGTTCGTTCCCTCCGACACGAGCCTGAGCGGCGGAGCTCCCTTCTTGGTGTAGTTCACATAACGCCCGCACGCCGCGATCTTGCCGCCGACTGGGATCCATCTCGAGACGCTGTGGCGAAACACCATCGCTTCTTGACGCTCCTCTTCGGAAGAGGCCCACATACATTCGCTTGGATCGACCGAGATGGGTCCCTCGCTCGTGTCGATCACGAATGTGCCATTGCCGAAGAACTTCGCGCTCGTCTCATTGCCCCGCCTCGTCTTGAACTCCGTGACGACGCCGATCGCCGCCTGCCGGCCTGCGACCTGGACTGGCGTCGGATCGGACACGACGCCGCTGCACGTGCCCGACTTGCCGCTCGCTTCCGATATCGCGACGCGCGGTGTGCCGATCATGCGCGCGTAGAGCGAGTAGGTATGTGAGCGCCACCAAAAAATAGTGAAGAACCACCCTATGAGGAACACGAACGTGATGATGAGAAAGGGAGGCGGCGACGTGCTCTCCGAGTACCAACCGAGCATCATCTCCGGCGTGGCGAACAAGAGGACTCCCATCATGAACTTCACCGCGCTCTCTTCCTTCGTCGATTTGTCGCGATTGAAAAAATCTGGCACCTCACGCGTCGGGCGAAATACGAACGCGACGACCGCCCAGCAGACCGCCATGAGCTCGATGCTCCAGGCCTCAGTCGCGCGAGCGTTCGCGATCCATACAACGTGCGCGGCGATGATGGCGGCGCCGATGCCGACCGGGATCCACGCCGCGGGGACCGGGCGCGTGGGATCCTTGGAGCGCGCGTCCTTGTCAGGCTGCGCCGGCTTCGTCTCTGTCTCGCGCTTCGCCGTTGATTTGAGATCGGCGATGGCGAGAGTCATCGCGCGCATCTCGTTGGCGTCGTCGAAGGCGATCATCTCGGCGAGCATGCGCGACGGGCGCTTCACCGCGGCTGTGCGCAGCGTGCCAGTGGCTTCATCGAACGCCTCCTCGAAGACGGTCCCATAGACTTCGATGCGATCGCCGTCTTCGATCGTGACGACGTGAAGCTCGACTGAAGAGAACGGGGCGACTTCGTTTCTCGCGAGCCCGGACGCCTCCGGCATATCGCGCAGCTCGCTCCACGCTCCGCGGAGGACCTTCGCGGGGGCACCGAATAGCCTCAATCGCTCCTTCGGCGCTTCAACCGCGACAGTCCCTCCGTCGACCATGTCGAGATCGAACTCGCCCAGGTCTACGGTGCCGAGCGTCTTGTCTCCTTCTACGAGCGTCGTGCGTCGAAAGGGCGTCCGACCCTCCGCGACGACTCGAGCTTTGCCGCGGAGCCTGACCGTCTCTTGCATCCGTTAATCCTTGTCGTGCTCCCAGAGTAGGTGAGCGTCGGTGACCGCCCCGCTGAGTTGCCGGCAATCATGCAACGCGGCGGAGTCATCATCATAAACGATGAGCACCGGGAACGAGCGATCAACCTTCACCAGATCGGAGTGTGCGAGCCCTGGCACGTGGTCGATCCAAGTGCCGAGGTTCACATAGTGCTTGGTGGCGTCGAGCTCGTGCGTATGACCCATCACGATCACCTTCAAGGGTTTGTCGCGCAACAACCGGCGCGCTTGCTCACGTGTAGTGGCCGATAGGTTGGTGTCATCTCTGAGCGCGTCGCGAATCTCGTCTGGCGTGAGCAGAAAACGGAACAGTCGAGTCGCCAACCAAACGCGCACCTTGTCGAACCCAGTGAAATAGCCATTGGAGCGTAAGCGAAACAAGCGTGGTTTGTCGAGGCGCGGGCAGGTGCTGAACCCGGTCGTGGAGCCTTCGGAACGGGGAGCGGCGGTCTTTGGTCGAACTCACGGTCGCGGGCGCGTTTGCGGGTGATTTTCGCCTCGCGGGCGCTCGCGGGCGTTGGCGGCGTGATCAGGCCGCGTGGTCGCCGAGGGTGAGTCGCCGCAGGACGGCGGTCGGGGAGTAGGGCGGCGCTCTGGCGGGGGCGCAGCGGATG
>JAYVYD010000344.1:0-5450 GCA_043784605.1 Myxococcales bacterium
GCGGGTGGCGGCGTGCAGGTCGTAGCCCTCGAGGCGTGCGCAGAGCTCGCCCTTCGAGAACGTTGGCTCGGGCGGAGCCCCTCGCTTGAACGCGGGCCCCGCCGGCGGCTGGCCGGTCACGCTCGTGAGCAGGGGCTGCACGTCGGCGGCGGGCTCGGCGTCGCGCTCGCGCGAGAGGATGCGCTCGATGCGCTTGCGGGCTCGCACCCGTACGTTGGCGACGTCTCGGCCTCGCAGGTGCGCGGAGTGCCTGCCGCTCGGGCTCGCCGCTCGGACCGTTGACGTATCCACCGTCGAGGAACACCGCGTGGATGGCGAGCCGTGCCCATCGCTGCGATCGGACCGAAGAGCGCGCTCAAGGCGGACGGCTCGCGATACGCGTTCGGCTTCGACGTCGTGCCCGCCACGTACGCTGGGTACAACGTGAACCTCGGCCACGCCGCGCTCGCCGACTACGAAAACATGGTGAAGTCGGGATGCAGCGTGCTCTACGCGGGCACCGCCACGTTCAAGGGCAACGGCTGCGGGGAGAACGATCCGCCGTTCGTGTCGATGCCGCGCGTGGTGCAGTTCAAGCTCTGCTTTGCATCACCCACGCGCTACGAGAACGCGCAGAACCCGGACAACGATCCCGCGAAGGCTTTCCCGAACGAGGAGCACCAACGCGGGATCGCGCTCAAGTCGAACACCTCCGTGATCGCGCAGGTCACCATGCACACCGATCACCCGTTTTGGGAGAGCGTCGTTCACGACTCGCCCGCGCACTTCGACATGCTCGCAGGACGCGCTTCCACGGCGAGCGCGGATGCTGGGACGCCGCTGGTGACGCTCGACGAGATGAAGGGCGTGGACTTCTTGCACTTCACGGACGCGCTCGGCAACGCCCTACCGTGGCGGAGTTGCCTGCCGTCCTACGCGACACCTGACAAGTCAACGATGCACTTCGGCGCGCTCAGCGTGCCGCAGCAGCCTCCGAACGGCGACCCGAGCAGGGGCTTGCGCGACGCGTACGACTTCATGACGTACGACCAGAGCACGCAGGGGCACTTGAACTCCAACGGCTTGGCCTCCGTGCAGCGGCGGGTTCCGTCGCCACCGTGATCGCTTCCAAGGCATGCGCGCCTTGTTCCAGCAGCGAGCTGCGACAGGAGCGCTGACGCTTCCCCAAAAAGCGACGATCCGTATACTGCGCCGATGAATCGATCACGCGCGTCGCTGGGGGCCGTCGGAGTGTTGGTGTTGGGACAGGCGTGTGGCGCGCCTCCTGATCCGGTGGTCAAGCCGCCGCCGCTCGTGATCACGGCGACGCCGCCAATCGCGCCGACGCGAGCCAAGTGGGCGTTCTCCGATCAGTCGCGCTCGATGAACGCGAAGGTCGATTTGGGCAAGGACACTGGCGTGCTCTATGTGGGCGCGCACGGCCGACGCTCGCTGATCAAGGGCGACGCCGATCCGGTCGACTCGAGCTCGCTGGCGTTCGACGATCTCGTTGGCGTGTTGAAGGACGACAAGGGGCAGCTCGTGTTCGTCGCTGACGACGGCGATGTGTTCGTGAGCAAGGACGCTCTCGGCGCGCTGGATACGACGCGGCCGAGCCCCCTCGCCGACGTCAAGAACGCGACCCTGCGCTCCCCGGCGACGGGCAAGACGGCGATCATGGGCATCGCGAGCAACGACAATCGCGTGCTGCGCACGAGCGACTTCGGGGTCACGTGGAAGCCCGTGGACTACGCCGGCGCGACCAAGCCCTGGGGCAAGCCCGTGTCTGTCGCGCTTGACGGCTTGGGCAACGGCATCTTGATCCACCTGCCGCAGCGTGTGTTCGTCACGCACGACGACGGCGCGACCTGGGCGCCGATCGCTTCGCCCGGGATCGGCGCGAGGCGCGCGACCCGCGACGGCGCGAACAAGATCTTCGTCGACGGCTTCGACTACCAGCGCGCCAGGCTCGACGGCAACTCGCTCGCCGTTACGACGGATCAGCCCGAGCCCGCGGACAAGCCCGCGGACAAGAAGAAGGACAAACCCGACGCACCTTCGACCGACGAGTCCGAGCAAGACACCGTGCAGCTCATCGCGGGCGATCACTCGGTGGAGCTCGCGAGCGTCTACCGTCACGGCAAGACCCGCGAGGTTCGCATCCGCACGTCCAAGCTCGGACAGAAGGCTGATGCGCCGATCTCGAACACCGATCTCATCAGTCGAGACGGCGTCTCGCAGCACGTAGCGTCATACAACAACAACCTCGTTTACCTCCGCGCGGATGACGACTCCGATCAGAACACGCCGACGAGCACGCTGTTCTTCAGCAAGGACTACGGCGCCACGTGGACGAAGGACGCGACCATCGAAGGCGCTGAGCCGCAGTCCGACTCCGAGGAGGTGGCGCTCGGCCCGAAGGGTTGGGCGTTCGTTGGCGCGCTCTGCACCTACGGAGAGAGCTACGGCGAGGGCGACGACTCCGAGGGCGAAGGCAACGTCGGAGGCGCAGAGAACTGCAGCGCGCGAAAGGTGCGGCCCGCAGGCGCGAAAGACTTCGAGGACATGGCGTTCACCGAAGACTTCACGCCTTCCGCGTTCGCGTTCGACGAGGAGCACGACAAGGTCTACGCAGTCGGCACCGCCACCAAGGACAACGAGACGCGCATCTACGTGTCCGCGCTCTCGCAGAACAAATGGGTGCGCTCGAAGATCGACACGGCTGGCATGGACGTGACCGCGCTCTCGGTCGATCCGAAGGGCGTCTTGCGCGCGTATGACTATGACTACACCGAGGGCTGGATCGTGGCGCGCGTGGACGCCGACGACAAGCCGATGCCGAAGGAATACCTCGCGCTCGACAGCGGAGATCTCACGTTCGTCGGCGCGCGCGGCCTGTTGATCTCGGGTCACAACAAAGGTTGGGAGACCGCAGACGGCGGAGAGACTTGGGTCCGCGTGGCCACCAACGGCTCGCGCGAGGCGGACTGCTCGGAGGCAGGATGCCGCAGCGGAGACGCGTTCCGCATCGGCTGGGATTTGCCGGCCGCCGCGAAGGACCAGACCTTCACGGCGAGCACGGAGAAACCGACCGCGAGCAAGGTGCAGACTACATCGACGAGCGAAGGCGCGCCGACTCCTACGCTCGAGCTTACGTGCAAGGTTTCCGGCGCGAGCACGATCACCGCAGATCAGCGCCCTGGGTTCGACACGGCGGACAACCGCGCGGACGTGCGCTGGACGATGCAAGTGTCCGAAGGAAGCAAGACGAGCTTGGTCGTCGGCGGAAAGAACGGCACACGTGACGTGCTGCTCGTCCCAGCAGAGAAGCCGGCTGTCAAGGGAGCCAAGCCCGACAACGTCGAGCACCGTTCTGGCACGCGCATGCTCACAGAGGGCGCGGTCGGCGCGCGCTTCTCGTTCCAAACGAAGTCATCGACAGGCACATACAACCCTGTCGACATCGAGCTGACGTGGTTCTCGTACGCCTCGGGCAAGGTCGGCCACCACACGATCGCCAAACACCCGGCGTTCCGCGTCGCTTCGTACGGCTTCACCGGCGACGCGCAGATCGTACCTGGCGGCTTGCTTTACCAAGCGACCGACGGCGAGCCCGCGACGTTCATCCATGACGATGGCAAGACCGAGCCGCTGCCGCTCCCGTCTCGTGCATCCGTGCGCAACGCGATGCACGCCGGCACGCGCTGGATCTTGAGCGACTCCGAGTCTGGCACTGTGCAAATCGCGACGAGCGACGACACCGGCAAGACCTGGAAGAACAAGGCATGGACGCTCGACGAGTCTGCGCCGATGGCGCTCTCGTTGCTGGGCGGCAAGCCCATGATCTCGATCAACCGATCCGGCACGCCGGCCGCGCTCTTCGGACTCGAAGGCACGCTGCCCGATGATCCGCCCGCGCCCACAGTCGTGGACTTCGATTCGTCCGTCGCGAACGCGTGCGATGCGTCTGCGGGGACATTGCGCACGAGCCAATACCTGAACCCGCTGCAGCGCCAACTGAAGGCCAAGATCGACGACGGCAAGAAGGGCACGAGCCAGTACTCTGTCTCGTATCGAATGACTCACGGGCTCGGCACGGGCAAGGCGTGCACGTCCGCGTACAAGCTCTCGGGAGGGGACGAAGATGATCTCTTCGTCTACGCCGACGGCGCGACCTGGACCGGCTGGCGCTTCCGCCGTGACGAGACCGATCCCAAGAAAACCAAGCCGACGATGGAGCCGATCACCTGCAAGTGAGGTTGGCATGTCGACGGTGAAGACATCCGTCGAGCTCTTCTTCCAAGAGGGCAACAGCGACAAGCTGTATCATGCACGCATCATCGAGATCTCTGCCGGCAAGCACGACGTCCTGTTGTCAGCGCGAACTCAAAGCCGCCAACGGGCGAGTGACTGCTCTACCGCCTTGCGCAAATGGATCGCCGTGTCGCCCACGACGAAACTCTC
Source organism: Myxococcales bacterium (assembly GCA_043784605.1). Classification (GTDB taxonomy): domain Bacteria; phylum Myxococcota_A; class Polyangia; order Polyangiales; family Polyangiaceae; genus JANYHY01. The sequence continues at coordinate 4,444 of JAYVYD010000344.1, forward strand.
GACCTTCCGAGAAGAGTAGACGTAGCGGCACTTCTGTTCGTCCATCAGCATCACGTCGTGGACTAGAGCGATGTGCTCAAACAGGTCGGTGACGTCCACGGCGTCCGCTTTCGTCTGCCACCACGCGGGATACCCGATGAACAACCTCGTTGGTGAGAGCGCCATGGTCGCGATCTGAAGAGCGCCGCCTTTACCGAGGTTCACCAAAAGCGGACGGTCGGTCGTGACGAGAGGCGTTGCCGGGGGCACAGCAATAATCTCCCATGCGAGCGCTTGGAAGTACTCGATGGGGGTCGCGAATCGCCTGAACCCTCGCAGCGCGGTGCCCGTTCTTCGCCATCTGCTCGATCTGTTCGTCTGCCAAGGTTCGCGAAACTAGCCTTCGGCTTTCCTCGTTTGCGCATCGTTTCAGAAGGTCCGCTTTGACCTCGCGTGCCATCTGGGAGATCCGTCAGCGCCAAGGAGCAACACGGACAGACGCTCAACTACGTCGAGGCGCATGCTGTCGTCGCGAGGTTGAACGAAGCGGCTGACTTTGAGTGGAGCTTTGAGGTGGCCAAGCATGACGTCTTGGCCGACGAAGTGATCGTGCTCGGCAAGCTCACGATCGACGGCGTCACCAAGATGGCCTTCGGCGGCAGCAGCGTCACCCGCGACAACTCGGGAAAGGAGGTGTCGCTGGCGGACGACTTGAAGGCTGCGGCGAGCGACTGCACCAAGAAGTCTGCGTCTCTATTTGGCATTGGGCTCCAGATGTACGGTCCGCCGAGCGTTCGGCGGGGGTTATCGATGGACGTTCCGCATTGGGTTCCGAGTGTTGAATTGAGCAAGCGCGAGCAGTTTCTGATTGGCCGCATGAAGCGCAGGGGAAAGCTGTTCGCGTTCTTGCGACTCTATCGCCACGAGCGATTCGACAACGCGTTCCAGTCGGAGCTCGACGGGATGTACCGAGAGTCTGGCGAGGGCAAACAGCCAGTCGCGCCGGCGCTGTTGGCCATGGTTGTCCT
>JAYVYD010000345.1:0-14076 GCA_043784605.1 Myxococcales bacterium
CCCATGCCACCCTCACCGATGACTCGCGTGACTTGGTAGGTGTCGCCGAGCACCTTGCCAATGAGCGGGTCTGCGCCGGCCTCACCTTCGAGCTCGAGCGGGGTGCCGTCTCGCGGACAGATCAAAAAGTCGACCGGGTATCGGCTCTGACAGGTGGAGCACCGCCGCGGCAACGCAGCACGGTCGGCCACTGGCGCGCTCGGCGACGGAGTTCCTGCGTTTACTGTGTGCGATACCCCGGAGGGAGGCTCAGGCGAGATCGCGTCGGGCCTCACGATTTGGGGAAGAACGCTCCCGGGCGCCGGCGCGGGCATCGGCGCTGTCTTGATCGGACGCACGGGACCCGTCGACATATGTGGCGATCGTACCACCGCTCCACGACCCATTGGAGACGATCGCCGTCTGTGGAGCAAACCCACGACTTCGCAGACATGCCCTCGCGCGACGAGATGCAGGCCCGTCGCCTCGACACCGACCCACTCAACGTCCCTTGACGGACGCCCACGAAGCATAATACTTCGCACACGAAACTTTCGCATTCGACCGATCACGAGGAAGAGAGCCATGGCCAACGATCTGCGTTTCGACGGGCGAGTCGTCATCATCACCGGCGCCGGCAACGGGCTCGGCAAAGCCCACGCGCTGCTCTTCGCGGCGCGCGGCGCGAAGGTCGTCGTCAACGACTTGGGCGGCAAGCACGACGGCACGGGCAAGGCGTCCGGCGCGGCCGACGCTGTCGTCAAGGAGATCAAAGACGCAGGTGGCGAGGCCGTCGCGAACTACGACTCGGTCGAAGACGGCGCCAAGATCGTGCAGACGGCGATGGACTCGTTCGGTCGCATCGACGTCGTCGTCAACAACGCGGGCATCCTGCGCGACACGTCGTTCCAGAAGATGAGCGATCAAGATTGGGACCTGATTTATCGGGTCCACGTGCTCGGCTCCTACCGCGTGACGCACGCCGCGTGGAACGTCACGGGCGGCATGCGCGACAAGGAGTACGGCCGCGTGATCTTCACCGCGAGCGCCGCCGGCATCTACGGCAACTTCGGCCAGACGAACTACTCGATGGCCAAGCTCGGCGTGGTCGGCATGGCGCAGACACTCGCGATCGAGGGCAAGAAGCGCAACATCAAGGTCAACGCGATCGCGCCCATCGCCGGCAGCCGCATGACCGAGACTGTGCTCCCGAAGAACCTCATCGACGCGCTCAAGCCCGAGTACGTCTCGCCCTTGGTTGCGTACCTTTCACACGAAGGCTGCGACGAGTCGGGCGGCTTGTTCGAGGTCGGCGGCGGCTTCTACAGCAAGCTCCGTTGGGAGCGCACGGTCGGAAAGACGTTCAAGCTCGGACGTGCGATCTCGCCGGAAGACCTGAGAAAGAATTGGGAGACGATCACCAGCTTCGAGAACGCGACGCATCCGACCGACATCACGAGCTCGATGCAGCCGATCCTCGCGAACCTGGACACGAAGAGCCGCGGCGGCAACGACCTCATCGACGTGGACGCCGCGCTGGACGCCCCGCCCCTCATCGTCGACAGCCGTTACAACGAACGCGACGTCGCGCTCTACGCCCTCTCCGTCGGCGCGGCGGAGAACCCGCTCGACAAGAACGATCTCTCGCTCGTCTACGAGATGAGCGGCGACGGCTTCAACGTGCTGCCCACCTTCGCGGTCATCCCCGTCATGGGCGTGATGCTCGAGGCCTACAAGAAGGGCCAGAAGGCGCCCGGGTTGAACTACGGCTTCGAGCGATTGCTCCACGGCGAACAGTACACGGAGGTGAAGCGTCCGTTGCCCGCGAACGCGAAGCTCCGCCACGAGGTCAAGACGAAGGACATCTTCGACAAGGGCAAGAACGCGGTCGTCGTCACAGCGGTGCGGACGTTCGACGAGTCCGGCCTCGAGCTCTGTTACAACGAGTTCACCTCATTTATTCGCGGCGCGGGCGGCTGGGGCGGCGACCGCGGGCCCACGGGCGAGCAAAACGTTGCGCCCGACCGCAAGCCCGACTTTTCGCTCGAAGAGAAGACACACCCGAACCAGGCATTGCTGTATCGGCTCACGGGAGACATCAATCCGCTGCACGCCGATCCCAACTTCGCCAAGAGCTTCGGCTTCGACAAACCGATCCTTCACGGCCTCTGCACGTTCGGCTTCGCGGCGCGCGCTGTGATCAAGACCTTCTCCAACAACGACCCCCGGTTCTTCAAGAGCATCAAGGTGCGCTTCGCGGACTCTGTATTCCCAGGCGAAACGCTCGTCACCGAGATGTGGCGTGTGCCGCACGCTCGTGCCGAAGGCGAGAGTACGGACACGAACGGCAGCAAAGAGTCGGACACCAAGATCATCTTCCGAACGAAGGTGAAAGAGCGCGACAAGACTGTGATCTCGAACGCGTGCGTGGAGCTCTACACGGAGATCCCGAAGCCGAAGCCCAAGCCCGTCGCGGCCGCCGCAGCTGCGCCCACTGCGAGCGCTCAGCCGATCAGCGCGGACATCTTCGCGGGTATCAAAGATTACTTTGAAAAGAACGCCGTCGCGGTCAAGAAGATCGGCTGCGTCTACCAGTTCAAGCTCACCGCTCCCGAGAGCGTGTGGACGCTCGACACGACGGCCGCGACCGTCACCCAAGGCGGCGCGACTCCTGCTGGGTGCACGCTCGAAGTCACCGACGCCGACTTCATGTTGATGTGCACGGGCAAGGCTGACGCGATGAAGCTCTTCATGGACAAGAAGCTGCGAATCAGTGGCGACTTGATGGCGAGCCAAAAGCTCGAATTCTTGAAGAAGATCGATCCGGCCGCCGTCATCGCTGCGGCGAAGGCGCGCGGTGGATCTGGAGCGGCGACGACTGAGGCGCCCGTGGCCGCGCAGGGCTCCGAGTCGGGCGACGTCTTCCTCGCGATCGAGGACTACATCGAGAAGAACCGAGCGGACGCTACCAAGATCGGCGTCGTCTACTTGTTCAAGCTCGCGAACCCCGACAGCGTGTTCACCGTCGACCTGAAAGAAGGAAAGGTCACGGCCGGAGTCGTCGGCACGCCGCAGTGCACCCTCGAGCTCTCCGACGCGGACTTCATCGCGATGACGAGCGGCAAGGCGGACGCCATGAAGCTCTTCATGGACAAGAAGCTCCGCATATCCGGCGACATCATGGCGAGCCAGAAGCTCGAGTTCTTGAAGAAGATCGACAGGAACGCGGCCGCCGCGTCGATCGCGGCAAAGAAGGCGAAAGCTGCCCCCGCCGCGACCTCGGCCGCGACCTCTGCGCCGAAGGACGGCAAGGCCGCGGCGATCTTCGCGGCTCTCGGCAAACGCCTCGCAGACAACGGCAAGCTCGCCGCCGAGATCGGCGCGCTCTTGCAGTTCACCGTGGACGGCAAGAGCTGGGTGGTTGACTTGTCAACTGGCGCGGGATCCGTGAAGGAGGGGACGGAACCGAAGGCCGCCGCAGTCTTCACCACGACAGACGCTGACCTCGTCTCCTTGGTCAAGGGAACGAGCAGTGTCCAGAGTCTGTATCAACACGGCGCGCTCCGCGTGGACGGCGACGTGCGGTTTGCGAGCAAGCTCGGCATCATGAAAGACCTGGTTTAAGGAGCGATCATCATGGGACGCAAAGTGAACGTAATCGGCGTGGGCATGATCAAGTTCTCCAAGCCTGGTGCGAGCGAGGACTACAACGTGATGGCGAGCAAGGCGATGCGCGTCGCGCTCGAGGACGCGGCCGTGCCGTGGAACGAGATCGAACAAGCGTACGCGGGCTACGTATACGGCGACTCCACGTGCGGCCAGCGCGCGGTCTACGAGGTCGGTCTGACGGGAATCCCGGTGTTCAACGTGAACAACAACTGCTCGACCGGGTCGAGCGCGCTGATGCTCGGACGGCAAGCGGTCGAGGCCGGCGCGGAGTGCGTCATCGTCGTCGGCTTCGAGCAGATGGAGAAGGGCGCGCTCTCCTCCAAGTACAACGACCGCACCAACCCGCTCGATCAGCACGTCGGCGTGATGAGCAAGACGCAGGGCTTCAACAACGCGCCCGCCGCGGCGCAGATGTTCGGCGGCGCGGGTCGCGAGTACCGCTGGCGCTATGGCACCAAGAAAGAGACGTTTGGCAAGGTCAGCTACAAGGCGCGCCAGCACGCGTCGAAGAACCCGTACGCGCTCTTCGGCGAGACGCTCACGCTCGACGAGATCATGAACTCCCCCGAAGTGTTCGACCCGCTCACGCGCTACCAGTGCTGCCCGCCTACGTGCGGAGCGGCGGCTGCGATCTTGTGCTCGGAGGATTTTGCGAAGAAGCACGCGAAGAACAAGCCCGTCTACATCGCGGCGCAAGGGATGACGACGGACTACGCATCCAGCTTTCAAGACAGCTTGATCAAGATGGTCGGCTACGACATGACCAAAGAGGCCGCAAAGAAGGTCTACGAGCAGAGCGGCATCGGACCCGAGGACGTGGACGTCGTCGAGCTGCACGACTGCTTCACCGCCAACGAGATCCTCACGTACGAAGGTCTCGGTCTGTGCAAAGAGGGTGAGGCCGAGAAGTTCATCGAGGAAGGCAACAACACGTACGGCGGCAAGTACGTGACGAACCCGTCCGGCGGTCTGCTGTCCAAGGGTCACCCTCTCGGCGCGACCGGGCTCGCGCAGTGCACCGAGCTCGTATGGCAACTCCGCGGCACCGCGGACAAGCGGCAAGTGAAGGACGCGAAGGTCGCGCTCCAGCACAATCTGGGGCTCGGCGGCGCGTGCGTCGTCACCATGTATCGCCGCGACTAGTGCCTCGTTTCCCCGCGAACTTCCCGGCGCATCGATTCCAGAGAATCGAAGCACTAGCCTTTACGAACGCCCTAGGGTCGGGTTCGAGTCGAGTGGTTGGGACTTCGAAGCTGAGAGGCCAGGTGCGTACGTTCATCACGAGCGTGCGCGAGCTTCGTGGGCAAGACGTCGCAGACGCGATCGTGGAACGCGGGGACGACTCCGCCATGCTGATCGAGGGGACGTGGCGATGACGTTGCGGGAGTGGCTGCGCGAGGGTCCGTTCACGCTCTCGCTGTCCGCAGGCTTCTTCGGCTTCTACGCTCATGCGGGCGCGCTGTCGGCGCTCGAGGGCGACGGTCACGTGCCTGCTCGCGTGGCAGGGGCGAGCGCGGGGGCCCTGGTGGCGGGTCTTTGGGCCGGCGGTGTGGACGCCAATGTCATGGAGCGCGAACTTATTCTCTTGAAGCGAGAAGACTTCTGGGACCCAGGCATCGGCTTCGGCCTGCTGCGCGGGCGCATGTTCCGCGAGCGCGTTCGCTCGATGCTCGTACAGCAAACATTCGAGGCCGCGCGTGCTCCGCTCTCCGTCTCGGCGTGGGACGTGCTCGCGCGGCGCACGGTGGTGCTCGAGCGCGGAGACCTCTCAGCCGCGATCTGCGCTTCGTGCGCATTTCCAGGCATGTTTCAGCCAGTTTGGGTGAACGGCAGACCCATGCTCGACGGCGGAATCGCGGATCGACCCGGGCACTCCGGCCTTCGGCACGGTGAGCGCGTGCTGTTCCTTCACCTGCCGTCCAAGTCGCCGTGGAGGCGAGAGGCGCCGCCGATTCCGTCGCGCCACGGGATGGTCACCGTCGCTGCCCGCGATCTGCCGCGGCTGGGGCCATTTCGTTTGAAACGAGCCGGTGATGCCTTGAACCGAGCGCGAGAGGCGATGATGGCCGCGCTCGAGCGCCCGCTTGCTCCCGTCATCGAGGCGTGATCAGGCAGCCTTGCGCACGCGGAGACTCGCACGGCGATTGTGAGCTTGCGCCCGCAACGCGACGCCAACCGCCAAACCCATCATCGTGAGGTGCGTGGTGTCTGCGGTGCGGAGGACGAGCCCTTCGCTCTCGAGTCGGCGCAGCGCCCCACGTACGTCCGCGTCATCGCCTTCGACGCGGAGCACCAAAGAGGCTTGATCGACTGAGCGACGGTGGCGGGACAGCCGAAGAATGGCGCGGAGAACGGAGATGTCGTATTGCATGAATCCGACACTAGATAGGCTCTGAACATCCGTCCAGTATATGGCGTTGATTTGTTGTTGGCGAAGCCAATCCGTTTAGTCGTTTTCGGTCGCCGTCCTCTCAGCCGCAAACCTCGGGAGGCGCGGTTGATTGACCTACACTCCAAATGTTGGAGTCGAGCGGCAAGGAGGTATGTCTAAGCACTGGGAGCAAACAATCCGGGCGATTGGGTTCATGTTCCAGGACGAAAGGACGGCAAGAACTCGACGCCAAGCGCCTCACGCGCTCGCCAAAGATATCGCAGCGACCCACCTCAATTGGTTTGCGACTTCTTCTTCTTGGGCTTGTTGTCTTCTTCGTCGCTGTCGTCGACGTTCTTCTTCTTTTTGGGCTTTGCGTCTTCGTCTGCGTCGTCGCTCTTGTGCTTCGGCGGGCGCGCGTCTCTTCGACGACCTGCGCTCTTGCGCGGCTTGAGCCCAGGGCGCCTCCCACTGAAAAGCGAAAAGGCCGCGACCCCTGTGCGGGACCGCGGCCTTTCGTGGAGTCAGAGCTCGAAATCAGATTCCGAGATCGACCTTCTTCTTGTCGCCCATGATGCCGAGACCCTGGATCTGGAGCTTGAGGCTCTTCGCGTCCGCGGGGACCTCGATGATGCTGTAGTACTCGCGCTGCATGCTCGGGGGGAGCGTGTCGAGCGAGAGCGTCTTGGCGTTCTTGGGAACGTAGAAGCTCTGCATGTCGACTGGTCCGAACTCGCGGCTCTTGTCGTCGATGACCTTCGGGGGATCGAGGACCATTTCCTCTTTCTTGCCCTTGTTGGTGACCTTGAAGTGCACCTGGACGAACTTGCCGTCCGTAGTCTTGACGTCGCTCTCGTCGAGGTTGCTGGTGACCTTCTTTCCGAGGTCCTTCGCATCGACGACGATCCAGTCGGAGTCGTCGAACGCGACGGTCTCGCCGATCTTTTGTGTGGCGGTGGAGCTGCTGCTGCCCGAGCCGCTGCTGCCCTTGCCGCAAGCCAACACCGCTGCCAAAACGAGCAGCATGGCGCCCATCATCTGTCCCAACTCGATCCAACGCGATTTCATTTGTTCCGCCTCCATAGGGGATTCCTGATCCGAGGCTCGTTCAGCAGCCCCTACCCAAAGTGGCCGCCAGGGGATGCCAAGAACGAGCGAGTGTCAAGCGCCCCGGTCGAGCGCCCTGCCGAAGCGCCGCCCGAAGGAGGCGCGTTCAGCGGTCATCTACCGCACGTGCTCGAGAGATCTTCCCCGCTTATTTCGGGCAGGTCTCGTCGTGCTTGGCGTCGTCGACGACGTGCAATCGCTCCTCGAACGAGTCGACCTCCGGCGGAATCGGAAACGCGCGAGGGTGACCGACGAGACGGGGCAAGGGCCTGGCTCGCACAAGCCGTCGGAGAACGTGTGCTCCGTCAACACGAGCTCGTTCCCCTCTCGTTCGACCGCGAAGATGGTGTTGCCGCCTCCGTTCAAATAGAGCGACGCGACCGATTGAACGGGGTCGTTCGGAGGGGACGCCGTCGACTCGTTCCGATGACACGCGAGCACGAGCGCTAGCGCGGCGAGGCGTCTCAGGAAACTCCGAGCTCTCGAAAGAGGAACGCGAGCTGCATCACGAGATCATCGGCGAGCTTGCTCGTCGGCTTGCCCTGACCGTGACCCGCGTGACTCTCGACGAACAAGAGGACCGGCCGCTGACTCGAAGCATCGGCCATCCGCGCCGCCATCTTGCGCGCATGGAGCGGGTCGACGCGCGTGTCGCTCTCCGCGCTCGTGAAGAGCATCGCGGGGTAGCGCTCACCGTCTTTGACGTTGTGGTACGGCGAGTACGCACGCAAGAACGCCGCGTGCGCCGGATCATCGGGCGAGCCGTACTCGGGGATCCAGAACGCGCCCAAGCGAAAGAGGTGATAGCGCAGCATGTCCGTGAGCGGGACCAGCGCGGCCCCCGCGCGGAACAGCGACGGGCGCTGCGTGACTACCGCGGCCACGAGCAAGCCGCCGTTGGAGCCGCCCATCACGGCGAGCTTCTCAGAGGTGGTGGTGCCGTCAAGGACGAGCGCCTCTGCGCACGCGATGCAGTCGTCGAACACGTTCTGCTTTTTTTCGAGCATGCCCGCGCGGTGCCAAGACTCGCCGTACTCGCCGCCGCCGCGCAGCACCGCGGTCACCCACACGCCGCCCGCCTCCACGAACGCCAGCGCGCGTGAGCTGAAGCCCGGCGTGACGTTGACGTTGAAGCCGCCGTAGCCGTAGAGCACGGTGGGTCGCGGGCCGGTCGCCCCGTTTTTCTCGACGACGAACATCGGGACACGCGTGCCGTCCTTGGACGTCGCCAGTCTCCGCGTGACCTCCACGGCGATCGATCGGTCCGCGCCGGCCACGCGGTCCCATGATTTTAGGCTCGGCAACGCTTGCGCAGTCAACGGTCCCTCGAGCGACGCACGTAGCGACTCCAGCGGCACGACGAACGAGGTGTAGTCGACGAACAGCTCGCCTCCCTCGTCTGGCGCGCTGACCTCGGCCGTGCCGAGCGCGGGAAGCGTGAGTTCTCCAAGCGGCTTGCCGTCCCGATCATGCGCGTGGAGGACCGACGCGGCGTCGACGAGCGCGCACGCGACGATGCCCTCGGGCACGACGGCGACGCTCGTGAGCACGTGCTCTGACTCGGCGAGCACGTCCGTCCAGCGATCGAGAGCGCTCCACGCGGCGCGCGCGAGGCGGTAGTTGGGCGAGGCTTCGTTCGTGAAGATGTAGAGCGCGTCGTCCTTGGGGATCGGCTCGAAGAGCGCGTCGCGCCCCGCGGCCACCGCGATCCATTCTGCGCCCGGCGCTTGGAGATCGCGCACGTGGATCTCGCTGCGCTCCCAGCCCATGTGCACACGAACGACGAGCCAGCGACCGTCCGGCGACGTGAGCACGCTCGGCGCGTCGGTCTTGTCGCGGCCCTCGCCGAAGACGCACGGATCGTGGCTGAAATCACGGCCGATCACGTGCTCGAAGACCCGCGCGTGGTAGTTCTCTTCGCCCTTCGGCACGGTGCCTGGCGCGGGGTGGCGGGTGTAAAAGAAGCGATCTTCCGAGACCCACGCGACCGACGCGTGGCGGGTACGAGGGATGGTGTCGGCGACGTCGAGGTTGGTGGCAACGTCGCGCACGAACAGCGTGCTCTCCTCGCTACCCTCTTGGCTGCGACCCCACGCGAGCCGCGCGCCGTCTCGGGACGGGTACCACCAGTCGAGCGCGTCCGTGCCGTCCAGAGAGAGCGCGGCGACGTCGATGAGCAGCCGGTCTACACCGTCGTGCCCGACGCGAACGAGCAATGCCGGCTGCACCTGATCGCCCTCGCGCCGTGTGTGAAAGTAGCGCCTGTTGCCGTCAGCTCCGACGCGCACCACAGGGCTCTGCGCGAAGCCGATGCGCAAGAGCTGCTCGACGCGCTCGCGTAGGCGGGCCTTGCCGGCGAAGGCGTCCACGTACGCTTCGGTCGCGCGGTTCTGCGCGTCGGTCCACTCGCGGACGCCGTCGGCTTCCGAGTCCTCGAGCCAGCGGTACGCGTCCTCTTCCGTTTTGCTCACGTGCGCAGTGTACGGCAGGCAGCGGTGCTGCTACACGCGCGAATCGTGGAACGCCCGCTGATTCTCTTGTCCAACGACGACGGCCACTTCAGCCGCGGGATCCAGGCGATGCGCGCGGCGCTGTCCAAGATCGGCGACGTCGTCGTCGCGGCGCCAGAGACCGAGCAATCCGCGGCTAGCCACGCCCTCAGCTTGCACAAGCCGCTGAGACTGCGGCGGGTCGAAGAGGGCGTGTTCGCGGTGGATGGCACACCGGCCGATTGCGTGTACGTCGCGCTTCACGCCGAGAACCGCGTCCTTCCGCGCCGCCCTGATCTGGTCGTCTCTGGCCTCAATCACGGGCTGAACTTGGGACAGGACGTCTTCTACTCGGGCACCGTTGCTGCCGCACGAGAGGGCGCGCTGCGTGGTCTCCCCGCGATCGCCACGAGCGCGCACGTGAAGTCTGACTTCGCCGCCGCCGCGGAGGTCTGCGCCGGCCTCGCGTTGAAGGTCCTTGCCTGCCCGACCCAAGACGCCGTGCTCTTGAACGTGAATTTCCCGCGAGAGTGGCCGAACGGGATCCGCACGACCAAGCTCGGGTCGCGTCACTATGAGGAGGTGCTCGACTTCCGCAAGGACCCGCGCGGGCGCGACTACCTTTGGATCGGCGGACCTGGTGTCCGGCACGACCCCAATCCTGGGAGCGACACCGACGCGTATGACCAAGGCGCGATCTCGATCACGCCACTCGTGCTCGACCTGACGTCTGCCACGCACGTGAGTTTGCTGAAGGAGCTGTCGACCTGACATGGCCAAAAAGCCGAAGACCCGCCCTCCCGTCCCGGTACGTCGCGCCGTCCGCCGCGGCGCTGCCGTAGCGGCGCCCAAGCCCATCGTATCTGCGGTGATCGCTCCGATGAGCGACTCGCTGGCCTACGCGCGCTCGCGTATCCGTGACATCCCCGATTTCCCGAAGCCGGGGATCATCTTCAAGGACATCACCCCGCTTCTCGCCAACCCGCGCGCGTTTCACATCGTGCTCGACACGCTCGCTGAGCGCTTTATCGGCGAGCACATCGACGCGGTCGTCGGCGTGGAGGCGCGAGGCTTCATTTTTGGCGGCGCGCTCGCGGCGCGGCTGAACGCGAGCTTCGTTCCGGCGAGAAAGCCCGGGAAATTGCCGGGCGCCGTGGACTGCGTGCGCTACGACACCGAGTACTCCACGGCCGAGCTCCAGATGCATCGCAACTCGATCGTCGAGGACTCGCGCGTCATCGTCGTGGACGATCTTCTCGCCACCGGAGGCACCGCGAAGGCCTCAGCAGAGCTCGTGAGACACCAAGGCGGACACGTGATCGCGTACGCGTTCGTCATCGAGCTCAGCTTTCTCGGGGGGCGCGAGCGTCTCCTGCCGACCCGCGTCGAGAGCGCCCTCCTCTACTAGCTCCAAGCAGTCTCGCCATGCGAGACCTCTTGGACAGAACCTTCTCCTCTTCAAGCGAGCTTGAACGAGAGGTCGGCACGATGAACTGTTCCCTTGCTTCTGTGGGGCATTGGGCACGATGATACCTACGATTAGGTCCCGATGACTCAGCAGGCAGCTAGCCAAAGCCGCACGTCGGCAACGAAGGTCGCCAAGTGGCTCGTGGACAAGGGTCGCGCGGACGACGCCGTGTCTTTGTTGGCAGCGTTCGCCGCGAATGGGCCGAACGACGCTGAAGGGCAGCAGCTACTCGCGGAGGCGCTGCGCATCGACTCGGGGGCAGCCGTCGCGCGCCACGCGTTCGCGCACATGGAAGGCCTGCCGGGCAAGCGACCCGAGCTCGACGCGGCGATCGCGAAGTGGAGCGACGCCGAGGTCCAGAAACTACTGAAGGAGCTGAGCCAGCCGTCGTTCAATCGCGCGCAGGTCGGCTTCAACAACAACGTCAAATACAGCTCGCACGTCTATCACATACAGACCGAAGACTCGGGCCTCAACAAGCCCCACGTCATCACGCACCTGTTCGCCGACGGCGGACGCATCATCAAGAGCCACAAGCGCTTGTACGCGAAAGAGCTCGGACGCGCCGACGTCACGGCGTTCGTGCGCGCGTTGATGAAGGGCCAGCAGATGGAGATGATCGTCGCGCTGCGCGACGGCAAGTTCGACGACATCATCGCCGGCAAGGCCGTCGGCGGGATGACGACGCTCGAGGCGCCGCCCAACGTCGAGCTGAAGAAGCTCGCGAAGAAGGCGGAGTCCCTCGACGCCGCGCCGAGCAAGCCGGCGCTCCCGGTCGTCGAAGAGCACGCAGACTCACTGAAGCCGGTGGTCGAAGCGCCACCGTTGCCGAATCAACCGATTTCGCTGGTCCGACCGCCGGAGGCCGAGGCCGTGCCGCTCCTACGACCTCCGCGGGTGCGCTTCCGCATCCATGTGCTCCGCAGCTTGGTCGGCGGCCCGGACATCTACGAGCCCAAGGGCGACGAGGTCGTGATGGGCAGCAAGGGCGGCGTCTCGCTGCCCGGCGAGAAGTTCTGCCACCCGAGCGAGGCGATCCTCCGCTGGAAGAACGAGCAGCTCTGGCTCGAGGACATCGAAGGCGGAAACGGCGTGTTCTGGCGGGTACGAACCCCCGTCGAGCTCGAGCCCGGCGACGAGTTCATCGTCGGCGATCAGCTGCTGCGCATCGAGAAGAACCCCTCGGCGGACGACGGACCCGATCCGGACCCCACGTACTTCTACTCGTCACCGAAGTGGCCGTCGTCGTTCCGCGTCGTGCAAATCTTCGAGGGCGGAGCGTCAGGCGCAACGGTCGTAGCGCGCGGCACCACGCTCACCATCGGCTCGGCCGTGGGCGATCTCGTGTTCAGCGACGACCCGCTCGTCAGCGAGCAGCACTGCTTCGTCGAAGAGCAAGCCGGCTCGATCGTCGTCACCGATTTGCAGTCGCGCACCGGCGTCTTTGTCCGCGTGAAGGGCGAGCAGCAGATCGATCACGGGGATCAGCTCGCCATCGGGCGCACGCGCCTCGCAGTTGATTTGTCACCGGCCGGCAAAGTCTGAGGTTCACGAAGAGATCGGGAAGACGACGTGAAGCCACGCAGCGGCGTATTGGCCGGCGATCCCGCGACGGGAGGTGCCGCGACGAACGAGAGCCCCGTACTCAGCTCGAGCCCCAACCACGGCCGCAGCGATTTGACTCGCAGTTGATCGTGGAAGCCGCCGATGAGCGCGGACGACTTGAACGGCCCCGACCAACCCGTACCGACGGCGAGCGCACCGCGCAAATCGAACTCGGAGTCGTCCGCCTGCGCGCTCGTCGCGAACAGGACGACGCCTGCAATCGTGGCGAGGGCACGCACGTCCAACATCTACGTCGGACTCGCGCGAATCTCCTTTATTTGAGCTTAGCGGCTAGCTCCACGTAGTCGCCGTCGACGAGCGCGCCTTCGATGAAGCACTTCATCGAGCCATCTTGCGCGAGCAGCGCGTGCTCGGGGAGTGCGGGCGCCGGGTTCATCTTGAGGCTCGCCAAGAAGCCCTCACGCGCGGGCCCATCGGAGAGCCACAGCGAGTTCTTCATCGAGGAGGTCGCGAAGAACGCTTGAAGCTGCCGCAGATCGTCGTCGAGCGAGACGTGCAGGACCTGAACGTCCACGCCGTCCTTCGAGAGTCGAGCGGCGAAGCTCTCTATGCGCGGCTGCTCCTCTTTGCATGGCCCGCACCAGCTCGCCCAGAAGTCGAGCCAGGTGATCTTCGCGGCCTTGAGATCGATCTTCGCTTCCGTCTTGTTGCCAGAAGCGTCCACCCGCGTGGGCGCCGTCTTCGCGAGCGCGCGGCCCGTCGTGGGCGAACACAACACGCGAGGCGCGGTGGGAGCGACGGCGTGACTCGCGGACGGGGCCACCGAAGGCGAAGCGGTCGCGGTGGTCGTGACCTGCTCGCTCCGCCTCGCGTTCGTCGTCGCCTGCGGATCGTTGCACCCTACAACGATTGACGCAGCAACCATCATCAGAGCCTGCAATCTACCCATGAAACGAACGCGCTCCTGTTGACGGCCTCGGGCGTGCAGGACTTTGTGTTGGCGCGGGCGCCTTGCGCGCCCTCCGCTTGGCCGTTCACGCTCGCCGAAGGCGACGTGAAGGTTCGCGAGGTGGGCCAGTCGCACCAGTTCTTGTCGAGCTGCGCGAACTCGTTCCCCAGCCACAAGAGGCCGACTTGTTTGTCGAGATCGGGATCGTGGAACGCGCCTTGGAGATCGAGCATCACCGAGTTCGCGCGACGGTGAGAGAGCGCTCGGTTGGCGTCCACGTTGCCGCTCTTGCTCGCGCGGGCCACGACGAAGAAGTACCGCGCGCCCTTGCGGTCGAGCCATTTGTCTTCGAGGAGCTTCTTCGCGCCTTGATCGAGCGCATCCGCGCCCTCGTCGAACATGAGCACGCTGCCGCGATCCTTCAGCGGCGTGAAGAGCGCGTTGAAGTCTGCGTCGCTGATCGAGGCGAAGGTCTTCA
>JAYVYD010000346.1:0-2891 GCA_043784605.1 Myxococcales bacterium
AGTCATGATTCGAAGCGAGCCTCGACACCTCCAGCACGAACAACACGCGTCGCGGCTCGCACCTCAATCCACAATCGTCGCGTTCGAGGGCCGAATCACGAGCTGGAATGTGGCAAATTAGTGGGTGGGCGCGGCTTTGGCGAGGTTTCGTCTAGGCTCAGTCGGGGAGACGATTGCACTTCGAACTTGGGCGTGCGAGCAAAGATGGCGATGGGAACGCCGCGTCTCGTGTTCTCCAATCGCGCGCGCGTCGGGAACCTTCCGGGCGGGACGAGCGATCTCCCGGCTACGCTGCCGTGGCTCGTCGCCGCGCATGCTGGGCTCGGCGTGATTGGCGTCGGCTGCACGTGGGCGTTCGGACTCGATCCGTTCACGACCGACGCTTGGCTCGGCACCTCCGGCGTCGAGGCGTTCGTCGGCTCGCTCACGCTCGGCGTCACCTCGGCGGTCCTCGTGATCATGCTGTCACGCACGCTCTCGCGTCGGACGCAGTGGGCACGCGCTCTTCATGACGAGCAGCGACCGTTCGTAAGCGCGCAGAGCGACCTCGCGCTGTTCGCGATGGCGATCGGCAGTGGCGTCTGCGAAGAGCTGTTCTTCCGCTCGTTCTTGGGCCGAACGGTCGGCATCGTGCTCGCCGCGATCGCTTTCGGCGTCTTGCACCAGGTGCGCGGCATCGGTCGTTGGGGATGGATGCTCACGGCAGCGGGGCTCGGCGTGTGGCTCTCGCTCTTGTTCAAGATGACCGGTCAGCTCGTCGGTCCCATCGTCGCGCACGTGATCATCAACGCCGCGAACCTCCGGCACCTGCGCGACCATCGGGTCACCGTGAAAGTGCGCAAGCTGGGTGGGCTCCTCGCGAGCACGACACGCGACGCTTTGTAGCGGCAAGGTTTGGCACACGCGTCCGCGACTTCACCTCGGAAATCGATCCCGCCGCTGAAGTCGGCGTCGGCATGTGGTTTGCGAAGGCCTCGACATCATGAAATCGATTCGACCCCGGTCCACCTTCGGCGTTCGGCACCTCATCGCCGTCGTGGCGACCGCCCTCGGCGTCACTGCGGTACTCAATTGCGGCGGCGCCGTCACTGAAGCCCCGGCTTGTCCTTCACAGCTGACGGGCACGTGTCAGGTCGGCGAGTTCTGCGCAGAGCCGACCCCCAATGCGTGTGGCGTCACGGTCTCCGTCGGTTGTCACTGCGACAGCACGACGACGCACTGGACCTGCGACGCGCCCGCACCATGCAAGCCGCCGACGGACACGTGTGGACCGAACGGTGTGTTTCCGGGAGACAAGTGCTCGGTGAAGGGCGCGGCGTGCGAGGAGTACATCGCGTGCGCGGGCGGCGGCAACCACGGACCAGGCGGAGGCGCTCCGTGCACGTGCGACGGCAATAGCTGGCAGTGCGCCTTCATCGAATGCCCGCCACCTCCGCCCAACCAGTGCCCGGCTCCAGGCACGCTCCACGGCGGTGAAGCCTGCTTCGAGCAAGGCGCGCATCCCATCTGCCTGAGCGGACAGCCCTACAAAGACTGCAGCGGTAACGTCCAAGGCTATGCCGACTGCGCGTGCGAGCTCGGTCGCTGGAACTGCGCGAACATCGGTATGCCGTTCTGCCCAGACGGCGGACCCGACGCGAGCAAAGACGGCGGCTGGAAAGACGGCGGCGGGTCCGATGGTGGTTGGTCGGACGGTGGCTGGTCGGACGGCGGCTGGAAAGACAGCGGCAAGGACTGAGTCAGCTCACGCGTTTGCGAGTGGAGACGAGGCCCGCGGCTTCGTCCAGTGTGCGGACGAGTTCGCTCGTCATCGCGCGCACAGCGCTGATCGCGCCCTCGAGCTCCGCGGTCGTCGCCGCGTGCTCCTTCTCGTAGCGCTCGTTCTTCGCCTCGAGCTGGATCTGTAGCTGCACGACCTGGAACGTGAGGTCCTCCTCGATCGCGCGTGCGCGATCTTCCTCGGTCGCGATCGCGGTCGCCTCCCAGATGTTGGTATCGCGTGCGCTCTTCGGTCCCTCACTGCCGACCTCGAGTTCGTCTCTTCGCTCGCGAAGAGCTGTCATGTGCGCGCGCTCACGCGATCGATCGCGCCCGAGCACGTCGATCGCGGTGCCCATGTTCTTGCGGAAATCCCTCGCGTGCGTCTCCATGGCATCCACGCGTGTCTGCAGCGAAGACACCGAGCGAGACGCGCGCTCGATGCTCCCGACGAGCGTCTCGGCGTGGGTGATGAGCTCCACTGCGCGCGCGACGTTCTCCGCGGGTCGACCCTTCTGCTTGGCGAGCTCGATCGACGCGTGCGCTTCGGTGATCGCCGCGCTCCACCGCGACGCCATCGCGCTCGTCTGCAGCCGACCGAGGTTCGCGGTCTCGCGCAGCGGCGGCTCCGGCAAGTGCTCCTCGAGCGTGTGCATCGTCTCCTCGCGGCCCGTCTCGCCGCTCGACGACGCAGGCTTACCCTCGTAGCGGCGCAGGATCTCGCCGAGCGTATCTTCGATGATGAACGCGTCTTGCGGGCGGTCGCGCGGATCCTTCGCGAGCAGCGCGAGCACGAGCGACTCGATCTCCGGAGGTACGTCGCGCGTGCGCTGCGACAGCGGGATGGGCGGATGCGTGAGCGGCTTGAGCAGCAGCTCGGCCTGCGTCTTGCCGTCCCACGGGAGCTTGCCCGCGATCATCTCGTACAACACCACGCCGAGCGCGTAGAGGTCCGCGCGGCCGTCTACTTTCAGACCCTCGACGAGCTCCGGCGCGATGTAGCCGGGCAGCCATTTTCCTGAGCTTCCGGCGCGGGGCTGGGAGCTTCGACTTTCTTCTTTTCCTCTGCGTCAGTAGCTTGAATGAAACGGAAGCGCAACTCCGTTATTGAGTTGTCGAGCAGCCGTTGCTCT
>JAYVYD010000347.1:0-2593 GCA_043784605.1 Myxococcales bacterium
TTGCCCGTGGTGGGCTTGCTTTCGAGCGCCGCACCTCGGTCGCTCGCTGTTGACTCTCGCGCCGCTGGGGCGGAGCGCAATTTCGTAGTGTGTTGATCGAATGGTTTTGGCACGGGACACGTCGGTCCATTCTCCGCCTTTGCTACACACAATTCGAGGGGGAGCTTGGCTCACGCGACGTTGGCACACAGGGGAGCCCGTCGGCGTCGACGCATGCGCAGCGGACGACTAGAAGTGAGCTGCCTTCGGCTTCGGAACGCTCGCCTCCGTAGAGGAGCAGATGTCCTCCGCACGGCCGTCTTTGAAGATCGCCTCTGCGCGCTTTGCCTGGTCGGCACTCTCCACATGCACCGAGACGAGGATGTTGCCATCCTTGATCTTGCCCTCATACCGCTTCGCTTCGATTTCGGGGATGCCCATACCCACGAGCCCGCCAGCAACACCGCCGACCGTGGCGCCTGCCGCGGCACCGCTGAGCGCGGCGAGAAGGGGACCTGCGGCGATGAACGGTCCGAGCCCCGGGATGGCTAGCGCGCCAATGCCCACGAGTAGACCGAACGTTCCACCCAGCACCCCACCCGCGCCAGCGCCTGCGATGGCACCCTCGGGCGCTTTGGTGTTGTGTTCGTGTGCAAAGTCCTTGGTGCCAGACTTGTTGGGAAACAACGCCGAGATGTCGTCGTTCGAAAAGCCCGCCCGTTGGAGCTGCGACACGAGAGCTTCGGCCTGCGACTGAGTGCTAGCAATACACATGATTACCTTCTTCATGGCTTTCTCCTGGCTGTCGTTGTTGTGACTATTGTTTTACTTCCAGTTGATCGTCCACTTGCGTCACGCCCTGCTCACGCTTCGCGTACCCCTCGATCGTCGTCTTTTCCTGCGCGCTTCGCACGGGCCCTCTCAGTGTCACTTTGGTGCCAACCGTGATGATTTTGACGTTCTTGGCGCCGAACGAGAGGGAGCCGTCCGCGACGACCGCTCTGCGAATCGCTGCCGTGATGCTGGTTTCGCTGCGGCTACTGCCTTGGTCAGTAGGCGTGAGTGCGCCGTGGCGATCGCGATCATTCAGCCCCGTATTGTCCGCGCGCTTGGTGTTGTCGGCGACCCCTGGATTGTTGAGCACCGCCGCGTCGTTGCCGCTCGCGCTAGTGGTAGGCGGTTGCACCGCCGGTGGCGTATTTGCCGTGCGACCGGCATCACCCATTTGAGAGCCCTGGGATGCTGTTGGAGCCTTCGGCGGAACGTCTTTGGTGTCCACCGTCGTGGACACGTTCGCCGGGCCCGGGTCGTTCATTGCCGCCGCCGCTTGCGCGTCGCCGACGTCGGTCGCCGGCACGTTTGAAGGGGCTTCAGGTCCGCCGCAGGCTGCACAAACCAAGAGCGAAAACGAAACTGTTCGTAGGATCATGAATACCTCCTCGTGCCGGCGTCTTGAGCAACGACCAGGCCGACTCCAACCCCGCCGACTTCCGCTTTATCGAGATGCCGATGATGCGGTGCGCGAATGAACCACTGTGGCGGCGCCGCGCGCCCAGCCAAAACTTATCGAATCGTCTCGAGGGATAGTCGCTCGAGGTGCAGCGCCGCGGCGTCCCCCTGGACATCGCGCTGCAGGCGCTTCGCGTCCCCAAAGAGCGCGAGCGCCAATTCGCGGTCTGCTCGCCGCGTGGCGACCAGCGTCAGTGCGTCATGCTCGATGGTGACGGCCTCAGCATAGGTGACACGATCTTCCACGTTCTCAGGCTCAGCGAAGCGCTTCTTGAAATACTGCATGGCCACGCTCCGCTGACGCGCCTGATGGTTGCCCGCCACCACCACCTCGAGACGCTTTCGAGCCGTGGCGTCGAGTTTGGTGAGCGCTTCTTCGACTGTTGCGTGGAGCGCCGCGAGTTGCACGGCTGTTGCATCGCTCGTCAACACCAGCAGTCTCGCACCGAGAGCACGCAAGCCTTTAGGAGTGCAGTGAGCGTTCAACGCAAGTGTTCGATCGAGTACGTCGATGGCGTGATCCAAAAACGGCGAACGTGTCGATCCGAGGTCTCGCACGACAGACTCACGAGCCGACTTGACGCGTTGTCTCAGGTCGTGCGCGTGCTTCTCGGAGTGTCTCCCACGGAGAATCGCCACTGTTGCGACGGCGAGATGCGCGATCGTCTTGAGGACGTGAAAGAGAGGGTCTACGACGCGGTAGACCCGTCGCGAGCCCTTCGACAGGACGATAAGGTCGTCACCCAACAGCACGAACAAATGTGCGTCGTGGTGGAGCGTAGCCTTTCGCGCTCTGTGATAGGTGGTGTGAAACGCCAGATTGGCTTTGTCGAGCTTGGGAGTTGCCTGTGCCAATTGACGAGCCCTATAGCCGCGGAGCGTAGGAAAATCAAAGCGGTTTCTCCGGGACTCAACTGAACGGAAGGCGGGGGCTTGAGAGCGTTGGGATGTATGTGGACGGAACTCGGTGTATTGGGCCGAGCGGAATGAGCGGGCGCGGCGCGCCACGCGACCCTGTGTCGCCTTGGTGGCGAGGCGCACGTTCGCCCCAGCGCTTCGAGCCCCCAGCGCGCGAAAAGCCCCGAAGGTTCGACAGATCGCCTCG
>JAYVYD010000348.1:0-8665 GCA_043784605.1 Myxococcales bacterium
AACACCAGGTATTGTAATTGTCTCCTATACTCGCCGTGCAGTTAGCAACATTCGCAAGGCTGTATCTGATGATATGAAAAAGAACTGTCTTACTATTCATGCACTCCTTGAATATGAGCCAGTTTATTATGAAGTATTTGATGAAGCATCTGGTGAAAATAAAAACACCATGCGCTTTGAACCTACCAGAAACAGTTACAGGCCGTTACCTACAAGTATCAGAGTGTGCGTAATTGAAGAAGCTTCCATGGTTTCATTAGAATTATTTAAGGAGTTAGCAGATGCATTACCTACAAATTGTCAGTTTATCTTTCTTGGTGACATTCAGCAGTTACCTCCTGTATTTGGGAGCGCAATCCTTGGCTATAAAATGCTTGAATTACCCGTCGTCGAACTTACCGAAGTATATCGTCAGGCTCTTGAGTCTCCTATTATTCGTTTGGCACATAGGATTCTTAGTGGTAATCCTATCCCATTGAATGAATACTCCGAGTGGAAAATACCGGGGCAACTAACCATTCATCCATGGAAAAAGAAACTAGCAGCAGATACAGCACTCCTTACTATTGCTAAATTCCTCACAGTAGCTATTGAAGCTGGACAATACGATCCAGATAATGATATGGTTCTCATTCCATTTAGAAGCTCGCCCTGGTGCTCGCGAACCTTCGCCACTTCGCGCTTGAGCAGGCCGAACGCGGAGTCGCCGTGCGCCACGTCGAAGCGACGGATGACTACGCAAGCGCGCTGTTGCCGCTCGCCGCCGAGTTCGGTCCGCTACGCATGATGGAGCCCGCCGAGCGTGAGCTCCGCGTCGACCTCGAAGCGCTCATCGGCCGCGGGGCTCTCGAGGTGTTGCCCCACGAAGGATGGCTCACGACCGACGCCGACTTCGCCGCCGCGGCCGACAAATCCGGGAAGGCGTCCTGGCGGATGGACCGCTTCTACGCCGCCGTGCGGAGACGCACGGGTACGCTGATGGACGGCGGCAAGCCTCGCGGCGGTCGCATGAGTCACGACGCCGAGAACCGCAAGCCGTGGCGTGGTACGCCGCCCGCGCCGGCCCCGCTTCGCTTTACTCCCGACGCGATCACACGCGAGGTCGGAGAGCTCGTCGAGTCCCGCTTCGCCGCTCATCCCGGGAGCCTCGATCTGACCACACTCCCCGCGACTGCGAGTGATGCGCGAGCGACGTGGCAATGGGCGGAGAGCGCGTGCCTGCCGATGTTCGGTCCCTACGAGGACGCGATGAGCACGAGGTCCAGCGGACTCTTTCACACGCGAATTGCGCCGCTGCTCAACCTGCATCGGCTGCTCCCGCGCGACGTCGTCGCACGCACGCTCGAGCTTCCACTCCCGCTCGCCAGCCAGGAGGGTTTCGTCCGACAGATCCTCGGATGGCGCGAGTTCGTGCGCCACGTCCACCGTGCGACCGACGGGTTTCGTCGCATCCCCGGCCACCCCGCGACCCCGAACGGCGACCCCTCCGCGCTCGGCGCGAATCGTCCGCTACCGGCCGCGTACTGGGGAAAGCCCTCGGGGCTCGCGTGCCTCGATCAGGTCGTCGGCGACGTCTGGCGCGAGGGCTACAGTCACCACATCACGCGGCTGATGATCCTGTCGAACGTGGCCATGTTGCTCGACGTCTCGCCGCGCGCGCTGACCGATTGGTTCTGGGCCGCGTACACCGACGCGTACGACTGGGTGGTGGAGCCGAACGTACTCGGCATGGGCACCTACGCGACCGGCGATCTCATGACCACGAAGCCGTACATCGCCGGCGCCGCCTACGTGAATCGCATGAGCGACTACTGCAGCAAGTGCGCGTTCGATCCGGCGAGCACGTGTCCGCTCACGCCCATGTACTGGGCCTTTCTTGCGCGCCACGAGGCCGCGCTCGCCGGCAACGCTCGCATGATCGTGCCGCTCTCGGCCGTGCGGAAGCGATCGCAAGAAAAGCGGGCGCATGACGCCGAGGTCTTCGCGCGCACGAGTGAGTTGCTCGCCAAGGGGGCGCGACTCGGCCCTTGAACCTCCCCCAGAAAGTGTGCGGGACGTGTGGCCGGAGCTTCGCGTGGCGAAAGAAGTGGGCACGCAATTGGGCAGAGGTCGTCCACTGCAGCGATCGCTGCCGAGGGCGACGCGGGCGCGACGAGACAATCGAGCTCGAGACGCGCATCCTCGCCCTCCTCGGCAAGCGAGCCCGAGGCGCCACGATCTGTCCGTCCGAGGTGCTGCCCGACGACGAGAAGCAGGAGGCGCAGCGCATGGAGGCCGTGCGCGCGGCCGCACGTCGGCTCGCGCATGGGGCCACCATCGACATCGTGCAG
Source organism: Myxococcales bacterium (assembly GCA_043784605.1). GTDB lineage: Bacteria > Myxococcota_A > Polyangia > Polyangiales > Polyangiaceae > JANYHY01. The sequence continues at coordinate 2,331 of JAYVYD010000348.1, forward strand.
GGTGGAGTCGTCGTACACCCGGACCGCGCGCGCGGCCCCATTCGCTTACGCCTGCGCTGAGCGACTGACGACGACCCTCAGTTCGGTGGCGGTGGCGGCGGATTCGAGGTGTTGTCGGAGTTCGCGAACGCTATCGGATGGAGTCGCGACGAGCTCGTGCGAGCTAGTCGCCTTTGCCCGACAACCAAATACCCACGGCGCCGCCGGTCCACGCGGTCTCTGCGCTCTTGTTCTGATCGACACCTAACATTTTGCCGCGTGACAATCGCACGAGTGGCAAGAGTGGCACGAGGGGACCGTCACCTGCGCGCATCAGCATCATGCGCACCTCCGCCTTGATTGCGTTGTGCGCGCCCAGCTCTTCACCGGGTTTGGCGTGCGGCATCGGGATGGCGAATGCGTATTCCACTTTGCGCTGCAGGATCGTCTCGGAGCGCCTATTTTCAGGCACCGCATCGATCGCCTCGCGGGTGACGTCCACGATGACACCCGAGCCCGCATAACTGAATAGCGGCTTTAGGACATAGTTCTCGAGGTCCTCCGGGATGCGCTCGATCTCGGACAAGTAGCGCGTCTTCGGGACCGTCGGGTGATCGAGGTGCGGCAACGAATACTTGGACCACACCCAATACCAATTGGGGTGCGAGCACCAAGTGACGTCGAGATCGTCACTCCAGTCGAATGGCATCTTGACGCCCTTGACCGCGAGCTCGTCGAACACCAATCGATTGTAAATGCGCTCGATGGCGACGCGCTTGCCGTCCACGCGACGATAGAGCTTCTTGCCGTCCTTCTCGATGTCTGTCACGCAGACCGAGTCCACGTCGAACAACAGCTTGGTGGCCTTGAAGTCGGGCACCGTCTTCTGCGCGTGTGGCTGAAAGTCCACGAGCACCGTCGAGCGAGTGGTCGCGTCTCCCAAGATGCACTGCTTCATCAGCGCGATGGACGCGGCGCGATCTTCGTTGAAAAAGCAGGTCCACTCGCCGTCCAGCTGCTCGTTCCAGGCGTCGGACTCTATGGTCTCCATCGCGTACAAGGACGGGAACGCTTGGAGCTCCACGACGCGCCCCTCGATCTCCCCGGACTCGGAGCGCACGAGCGCGAAATCCACTTGGACACAGTCCGGCAACGAAGACATGCGCGGCGCGCGCACCTCGTCGGGGATAGCCTTCATCATCGCGCCGAGTGCGGCCGGAGCGCTCAGCTGCGCGACGATGTCGAGCGAGGCTTGCGCCAAGTGATCGCGGAGTCGCTTGGAGAGAAATAGCGGAGTCTCCGCGAGCCGAAACGGGAAAGGCCCCAATCGCTCCACGAGCCAATCGCGGTACCGCCCGAAGAGCGCGTCCGTGTAGACGGCGTTGAACTTTTGTCGGAGCGGCGGGTGCACGACTAATGCCCCCTCAGTAGATCATCCCAGCGGTAACGCTGCGGGATGGGCGTCCTCGCCAGATCGATCACGAGCTCGCTCATGCGTCCGACGACCCAATCGAAATGCGCCTGCCCCAAGGAGGCGATGTCGAAGTCCGGCGCGGAGTTCATGAAGTCGATCGCGTACGGCACGCCATCACGCACGGCGAACTCGACCGTGTTCATGTCATAGCCGAGCGCCTGCGTGATCTTGAGCGCGCCGTCCATCACAAGTTCGGTGAGCTCTACGCTCATGCGGGGCATCGTCTCGTGTGCGCGCTTGTAGCGCTCCGCGTGTGGCAGTCGCGGGTCCCAGAGGGCGGGGCGCACATCGCGCTGGCCGATCACGAGGCAGCGCAAGTATTGAGTCCAATGGATGTCCTCTTGGAGGATCATGGTCAACTGACCGCTCTTGTCATAAGCGGCCATGAGCTCGCTCATGTTGGTGACGCGCGACACGGCCTTCCAACCGCCGCCCCAGTGAGGCTTGAGGTACATGGGGAAGCCTAATCGATGGGCGACTTGCTCCCAATCGACATATCGCAAGTTGCGGAGCGACTCAGAGTTTACGTCTGGGCCATAAGTCTTTTGCGGCAACAGGAGAGTCTTGGGGACGGCGAGCCCGAGCCTACTTGCCAATCCCGCGTTGAAGAACTTGTCGTCGGCGATGCGCCAAAACGGGTTGTTGACGACGCGCGTTCCGTAGAGCGCCGCCAACTTCAAATACGGTTGATAGACCGTCACCTCGTGCGAGATGCGATCGACCAGCACGTCGTACGGAGGCGCCTCTAGAGCGGACGGCGCGCTGAGCTCGGCGTACTCGACTGTCACTCCCGCTTTGCGGCTCGCGACGTCGAGGATGAGCGCCTCGGGAAACGACTTCTCGCGGCCCACCAAGAGGCCAACGCGCAGCGCCCTCCCCTTCACCATCCGACCTTCTCCCCGACATAGTGATCGAGCATGCGGTGCCACGTCGGCCAGTCGTGCTTCATGTCATGGCCCCACAAATCCAGGTTGTTCCAGATGCCCTTGTCCCAGAGCATTTGCGAGAACCGCTTGGACGCGTGCGGAGCCTCGTGGGCGCCCTGTCCGCTCACGATGTGGATCTGGCTGTGATTGCGGATGAGATCGAGCGTGTGTGGGTCGTTGATCTTCGGGATGAAGCTCATCGGGTTGTTGAAGTAGAGATCGTCATTCATGAAGCCGCGCGAGTAGCCGGGCACGAGATCATAAAAGCCGCTCATGGCGATGAGCGTGTCGAACATGTCGGGCCGGCGGAAGAACAGGTTGGCGGCGTGAAACGCGCCGAAGCTCGCGCCGGAGATGCCGATGCGCACGTCGGGATCGTCCACCGTGCGGCGGATGTGCGGGACGACCTCTTGCTCGACGTAAGCGGAATACAGAGCTTGGCGACGCGCGGCCTCGGGCACCGGCACCTTGTCGTCCATCCACGCGTGCGCGTTGATGCTGTCGATCGAGAACACGCTCACGCGGCCGGCCATGATGTGGTGCTCGATCGCTCGAATGAGCAGGAAGCGCTCGCAGTCGTAGAGATCGCTCTGAGCCGTGGGCAGGAGCAAGAGGGGATGGCCCCAGTTGCCGTAGCGCACGATGGGCATCTCCATGCCGAGGCGCGGGCTGTACCAGCCGAAATCGTGACGGGGGAGGTTCGGGTCTACGTGATCCATTGGGCCCGATACCATAGCGAAACCGTCAGGGGTCGTGCTCGGTAATCTCGATGGCTCCGGCGATCCAGCGCAGCTCCGTCCAACCGCCGGGGGGGACGCGCACCTGGCCCATCCATGAGACCGTGCCTGTTCGAAGCGCGAAGACGTGATCGCTCGCGCGCACGCTCGCGGACTCCGTGCGCTTGTCTACCGCGAGCTTGATGCGCGGAAGCTCGAACGTGATCGGCACGTCGCTCGACACGAAGATGTTCGACGGCGCCGGTGAGCTCGGCGCACTCGGCGGGATCGGGACGCCGTGATCTCTCATCCGATTGATCGGCGCTGACGCCTCCGGCACGATGAGCATGCTCGTGTCGCCGTTGAGCTTGATGAGGAGCGGATCGATCGCGCGCAGCTTGGGCCGCGTCGTGAAGCCCTCCTCCCGACCGCCGACCAACACGACCGACATGGCGCGCGACTTGGCAGGCAAGAACGCTTGCAGGCCTGTTTTGTAGGCGTGGTTCGCGCCGACGAAGAACGCGGCGCGCGCTCTCGGAGGGGGATCCTCCGGATCGAAGTTGTCGGGCAAGTGAGCTGCCGTGAGCGCGGCGAGACTCGTCTGCGCAGAGAGCGCGAAGTGAAGATCGCGCAGTCGTAGAAGGCGATCGTCGGGCAGATCCTTCGGCAGCGCGTCGCGCACGGAGGCGGGCATGTCGCAGCCGAGCGGGACGATCCCCGCGTTGCGCGCCATCAGCAAGGCGTCGACCATGCGCGACACGTAACCGAATTTCCACGCCGCGTAGTCGAGTCGCGCTTGCCGATCGCGGAGCGAGTCCAGTGCGTCGTCTTGATGCGCGACGAGACGCGCGAGATCCGTGTCGTCCGCATCCGTTACAGCAGGTGCATCTGTCCACCCGCCCGACGCACGGAGTTGCTCGAACGCGACGGCCCACAGCCCCTTGGTTCGGGCCACGACACGCGCGACGAGATCGAGCTGAAGGGCGGAATCGTGCGTACCGCCGAAGATCAAATATGCGGCCTGCGTCGGATCCACGGCTAGCCACGCGGTGAGCGCCGCCGCGATGTCTTGCTCGCCCGCGCGAGCGTTCACGAGATCCGTGCTCGCGTAGTCGATGTCGTAGTCGTCGACAGGACTCACCTGTTCGAAGGGGCGCTTGCGCGAGGTGGCGAGCAGCGCATCCGCTTCCGCGGTCGTCTTCGGGAGCGCCGGCCACAGCGGAGGCGCGACGAGACCCGACGCATCCAGAGCCACCTTGGCGACCGCCGCCTGCGGGCAATCTCGAGTCTCGACGCGCGTACACGCGCAGAGGCCGATCACGACAAGGAACGCGCGCACGGCAGCATCCTAAAGCACCGATCTCACCAGGAGTGTGGTGGTTTTCGTCGAGAGCGAGCGAGCCCTAGGAGCGGATGAGGAGTCGTACTTCTGTACGGCGACGATTTCCGACGACGGGATCGCGAAGCTATCGGCGAAAACCACCGCGCTCCTGACACAGGCGCGGTTACAGCGACACGTTTCACGGATGTTTCACGGCGGATTTCGGCCGGTTCGCGCGTGGTACGCGGACTGCAAAAGCTCTCTAGCAGGAGGCCACTTCAATCATGAACATCGCTCGCTCGTTTCTCATCGGTCTGCTCGCAGTCTCGTTCACCACCTCGGCGTTCGCGCAGGAGAGCGGCGAGGTCGTGGTCGTCAAGTCACAGTTCACGGCCAAGGTGGAGTCGAGCATGCCGGTCGACACGATCGATCTCGCGCACGACCACGCCGCGACCTACTGGGTCGTCGTGAAGAACACCAAAGCGCCGACGCACGTCACGCTCGTGTGGAAGCTCGATGGCAAAGAGGTGACTCGTCAATCACTCGACGTCGGCATTTCGCCTGCCTGGAAGACCTGGGGATCGGCGTCTCTGCGCGGTGCGAAGTCCGTCGAGGTGGACGTGCTCGACGAGTCTGGCAACGTCTTGAAGGTCGACACGCTGTAACGCGAGAGGCGGAGCTGGTCAGGGTTGCGCTGGACAAGGCGTCTTACTCGCGGTAGACGACGCTCCACCTTTGGGGTCGTAGCTCAGCTGGGAGAGCGCATCCATGGCATGGATGAGGTCAGGGGTTCGATCCCCCTCGACTCCACTAAAGGCGGCACTGGCACGCCTCGACCGTCACGTCTCCGAAAGGCCGAAACTCGCGAAGGCAGGGTCCTCGGAGTTGGCAGCACGAAGTCGTATTCTCACGACGCTCGGTCAACTCGGTGACAGTACGATCAACAATTGCAGTTTGCCCGTTGACGTCATCTCGCTCGGAGGCGACGCCACTTCGGTTGCAAACGGTGAGATGCACACCTGCGCATTGCTGACATCTGGCGCGGTTCGGTGCTGGGGGGAAGGCGCCGGCGGTTAACTTGGAGATGGTGCCAACTTCCCCAGTCGGACGCCGGTGACGGTCCTGAATCTCGAGCGACCGAGCGACATCTCGCTGAACTTGGACAGAACTTGAATCGAGCCGTTGGCACGTCTCAGTTGTGCGCATCCAACCCCAGGCGCTTCATCATCTTCTGCAAGCCGAAGCGACTGAGACCCAGGAGCTCGGCCGCTTTGGTCTGATTGCCGCGGGTCTTCTTGAGTGCTTCGCGCAAGAGATCGCGCTCGAGTGAGTCCACGCGTGACTTGAGATCGAGTCCTGCGTCTCGCGCCGCGCCTGGACCTCCGCGCTGCACCTCCACCGACAGATCGCTCACGTCGAGCGTCGCTTCGTCTGCGATCAGTACGAGCGCGCGACGCAGCTCATTTTCCAGCTGACGGACGTTGCCTGGCCACGGGAACGCGAGGAGTCGATCGATCGCCGCGCGAGAGACGCGCGGCTTCTTTCCTTGCGCGTGCTTGGCGATGAGGTGATGCACGAGGGCCGGAATGTCTTCGGGGCGCTCTCGCAACGGCGGCACGCGCACGCGGATCACGTTGAGCCTATAAAACAGGTCTTCCCGGAAAGTCTTCTGGGCGACCATCGCCTCCAGATTTCTGTGCGTCGCGGCGATGAGGCGCGCGTCCACCTTGCGGGTCTTCTCACCGCCCACGGCGCGCACCTCTCCGTCTTGCAGCACGCGAAGGAGCTTGGTCTGCATGCTGAGCGGCATCTCGCCGATCTCGTCGAGAAAGAGCGTGCCGCCGTCTGCGACCTCGAAGAGACCGGGCCGCGACTGCGACGCGCCGGTGAACGCGCCCTTCACGTGACCGAACAGCGTG
>JAYVYD010000349.1:0-3255 GCA_043784605.1 Myxococcales bacterium
CATGCTCCACCTCATCCCGACGCACCAAGGCCGCCCCTCGGACGATCCGATCTTCGCGCTCAACCGCGAGGCCACCGAGCGACAGAAGAAGGGGGAGTCGATCGTCAACGCGACCGTTGGCGCGCTCCTCGACGACGCGGGCAAGCTCGCGATCTTGCCGACGGCCGCGCGCGCGGTGCACGAGGTGCAGGCCGAGGAGTGGGCGGCGTACGCGCCGATCGCAGGGTCACCGGATTTTCTTCGCGCATTGATGGACGACGTATTCGCTGGGCACCCCTCGCTCCGCGAGTCTGCCGTCGCCGCCGCGACCCCCGGAGGTACGGGCGCGCTCCGTCACGCGATCGCGAACTTCCTCGAGCCTGGGCAGAAGCTACTGACGACGAGCTTCTTTTGGGGCCCGTATCAAACGCTCGCCGACGAAGCAGAGCGCGGCGTCACGACGTTCAACATGTTCCAATCCTCGTCGGACGGCGCGGTCGGAGGATTCGATGTCGGCGCGCTCGATCGCGCGTTGGGCGAGGTGCTCGCCGAGCAGAAGCGCGCGCTCGTGTTCATCAACGACCCTTGCCACAACCCCACGGGCTACTCGATGACGGAAGCCGAGTGGCGCGAGGTGGCTGCGTGCTTGAGCGCGCACGGCAAGCGCGGCCCGGTCACGCTGCTGCTCGACACTGCGTACTCGGCGTACGCGAAGACCGACCCACGCGAGAACCTCGGCGTGATCGCTTCGCTCGTCGGTCACGTCGGGCTCGTCGTCGCGTGGAGCGCGAGCAAGGCGTTCACGCACTACGGCCTGCGCGTCGGCGGCTTGGTGGCGTGCGTACCCGACGCGAAGGAGCGTGCGATGACCGAGGCCGCGCTCTCCTATTCGTGCCGCGGCACATGGTCGAACTGCTCGCGCGGCGGCCTACGCGCCATCACGCGTCTACTCATCGATCCGGAGCTGTCCGCTGCAGTGACCAAGGAGCGCGACGGCCTCAAGGCGCTTCTCGCCGAGCGTGTCGACGTGTTCAACCGCGAGGCGCTCGCCAGCAAGCTGGTGTATCCGCGCTACGAGGGCGGCTTCTTCGTCACCGTGTTCTGCGCAGACGGGCAGAAGAAGGCGGCGGAGATGCGCGACAAAGGCGTGTTCGTGGTCCCGCAGAAGGGAGCCGTTCGCGTCGCGTTGTGCGGTGTCGCGGCCAAGGACGTACCTCGGCTCGTGGAAGCTCTGCGCTGACGGAGCTCGCGCAAGAGCGCGCGACGTTGGAGCGCCAGATCGCGCAGCTCACCGCGGCACTGGCCTTGGGAGAGGCGAGGCTCGACGATGTTCGTCTCGAGAAAGCGCGTCCGCGAGGCTTGCTGCAAGGTTTCCTCGTCGGCTTCGTGATCGTCGGCGTGCCCATAGGGTTCGCCCTCCTCTGGGTCCTCGCCTCCATTGGGAGGATGGACTGATGACTCCCTTCCGAGACGAAGACGTGGCCGCGCGTGTCGCGGCGCTGAGAGAGGAGCGCGTCGCCCTCGCCGCGCGCCTCGATGGAGTGCGCAACAAGGTGCGCGTGCTCGAGCCGTGGAGTGGGGCCGCTTCTTCTTGGGGCTGGGGATACCGATCGGCGGGCTGCTCTTGATCTGCGCCGCGTTGTTCACACTCGCGCTCATCGCCCGCTGATCACTCCGCGGGTTCTGGTTGCGGGACGACGCGCGCAGTGGGCTTCGGTCGAAGCACCTTGGCCACCCAGGCTTTGACTGACTCGACGGTCAAGTATGTAGCCGGCACCACCACGAGCGACAGAGCGGTAGACGCGATGACGCCGCCGATCACTGCCACCGCCATGGGCGCGCGGAACTCGCTGCCGTCACCGTTCGAGGTCGCCGTGGGCAACATCCCGAGGATCATCGCCGCGCTGGTCATCAAGATGGGCCTGAGTCGCTCCGGGCCGGCGGCGAGAATCGCCTGCAGCGGTGTCTCGCCTTGATCTCGCACACGCACAACGGCGCGATCGATGACGAGCACGGCGTTCTTGATGACGAGGCCGATGAGCAAAATGATCCCGATGATCGAGCCCATCGCGAGCGGTGTCCCCGATAGGAACAATGCGACGATCGCGCCGATCCACGCGAGGGGAATCGTCGTGAACATGATCGTGAACGGGTGCACGAAGCTCTCGAACTGCGACGCAAGCACGATGTAGATGAAGACCAGCGAGAGCAACATCGCGATGCCCATCGAGTCGTTCGTCTCGTTCATCTGCTTGATCTGACCGTCGAGGTGATAGCTCGCGCCGGGCGGCATCTGGATCTTCTTGAACGCCGCGGTCATCTCGGTCTGGATCTCGCCGAGCGGGCGGTTGAGCGGGAATGCCCACACCACGATCTGGCGCTCGCGGGACTCGCGCTCGATCACGTTCGGACCCTCACCGCGCTCCACCGTCGCGAGATCGCCGAGGGCCATCGGGCCTTTGGGCGTCTGAATGGTCATGCGCATCACGTCGTCCACGGTCGCGCGATCCGTGTGGCCGAGGCGCACGCGAATCGGCACCTCGTCCTTGCCTTGGCGCAGCTTGCCGCCCTCGTCGCCCTCGATGCTGGCGCGCACCGTCGTCGCGACGCGCGCCACGGGCACCCCCGCGCGTGCGGCTTTGTCGCGGTCCACGGAGATGCGGAGCTCCGGTCGGCCGGGGTTGTACTTCATCGACACGTCCGTGACCCCGGGGATCGACTTGAGCGCTGCTTCGTACTGTTTGGCGAGCGGCTCGAGCTCTTCGTAGGTCGACGCTCGCACCTGCACCATGATGGGCGCCTCCGTGCCCGCGCCCTCGACGAACGGTGGGTCACTGATGCTGACCCGCAGGTCAACAATTCTGTGACAGATCGTCCGCACCTGGTTCTTGAGCTCTACGAGCTTCTCTTTGCGCTGGCTCTTGGACGTCGTCACGACGCGCCACGAGGCTTTGTTCGTGTCTCCGCTCGGGCCCAAAGTGGAGAGCACCGTGATGAAGTTCTTGTCCTTCAAGAGCTCCAGCTCGAGCGGCGCGATCACACGAGAGGTCTCCTCGAGGTCCGTGCCGGCGGGGAGTTCGAGGTCGACGACGAACTGCCCTCGGTCCTCGGCGTTCACGAACTCGTTGCCCGTAAGCGCGCCGATGCCGCAGCTCGCGCCGAACGTGAGCGTGGTGACGACGAAGACGATGAGCTTGTGATTGACCGCCCAACCGAGCACGCTCCGGTAGAGCGAGTCGATCCCCGCGAACATCTTCTCGAACGGCGCCTTGATCT
>JAYVYD010000350.1:0-5146 GCA_043784605.1 Myxococcales bacterium
GGCCAAATGCAGGAGCGGATCACCTCGACCAACAAAGGCTCGATCACGAGCGTGCAGGCCGTGTACGTGCCCGCCGACGACCTGACCGACCCCGCGCCCGCCACGACCTTCGCCCACTTGGACGCGACCACCGTCTTGAACCGCGCCCTCACCGAGATCGGGATCTACCCGGCCGTGGACCCGCTGGACTCGACGAGTACGCTGCTCGATCCGAACATCGTCGGACAGCGCCACTACGACGTCGCGCGCGGCGTGCAAAACACGTTGCAGAAGTACAAGGATCTGCAGGACATCATCGCGATCCTCGGCATGGACGAGCTCAGCGAAGACGACAAGCTCGTCGTCAAGCGCGCGCGCAAGACCCAGCTCTTCTTGTCGCAGCCCTTCAGCGTCGCCTCGCAGTTCACGGGCACGCCGGGCGCGTACGTTCCCGTCGAGAAGAGCATCGAAGGCTTCTCGCAAATCCTCCGCGGCGACTTCGACGACGACTCGCTCTACCCCGAGAAGGCGTTCCACTTGGTCGGCGACATCGAGGCGATGAAGACCAAGGCGCAGAAGCTCGTCGAAGAAGCCAAGAAGAAATGAGCGACGTCGCGCAAGACAAAATCTTGCTCGAGATCGTCACGCCGAAAGGCCGCGCGCTCAGCGAGATCGTCGACGAGGTAACCGCGCCCGCGCAGGACGGAGAGTTCGGCGTGCTGCCAGGACACCTGCCGATGTTGGCCGGTTTGCGCACGGGCATCGTCAGCTACCGTCAAGGCAGCGGCGAGCCGAAGAAGTGCGCAGTGGGCGCCGGCTTCGTGGAGGCGGGCGCGAACAAGGTGCTCATCTTGACCGACGAGTACATCGTTCGAAGCGGGGTTGATCCCGTCATCGTTCGCTCCGCGCTCGCGGACGTCCAGTCCGAGATCCAGAAGACCGAAGAGTCTGGCAAAGAAGGCGACGCCGCCGAGGTCGCTGGGAAGCTGGCGACCTTGATCGCAAAAGAGAACTGGCTCGCCGCGCAGCTCGAGCTCTATGGCGACCCGGCACCCGCCACGATGCGCCCCTACGAAGAGTACGGGCCGCCAAATCCTGTCACCGACGACGAGCTCTCCTCTGAGCCTCCCGCGAATAACTGATCAATGCAGCGGGCCATCTCCATCGCCTTGGGGCTAGGCGTTCTCGTGCTCGCCCTTTGGTTGACGAATCAGCAGATGAGCAAGTGGCACCCCGATCGACCCGTGGACGCTGGAGAGGCCGACGCTGGCGACGCAGGCGTGATGGATGCTGCGTCAATTGTTGATATGTCACTCGACGCGGGCACCGATCCGCTGCTGGATTTCCCGATGTTTTCTGGAGAGCCACGTCGGGCAGATGGCGGCATCGGGAGCAAGATGCCGGACGGAAGCCCTGTCCCCCCACTGCCCGACGATGCGCCGAAGCAGGTGCATTTCGGCGTCGTGCTCGTGACGTATCGAGGGGCCGAAGGGGCCTCGGCCACGGCGCGGTCGAAGGCCGACGCGACGGAGTTGGCCAAGCAGCTCGGCGAGCTCGCCAGGACGGACTTTCACGGCGCGGTCCGAAAGGGCGATGACGGGTCGGGGGACGACTTGGGCCGCATGCCACGAGGAGCGTTAGAGCTGGCGCCGGAGTATTTCTTGTTCACTCTCGGTAAAGGTAAGGTATCGGTTCCGATCGAGACTCCTCGCGGCTACTGGATCGTTCGACGAATCGACTGACAAGACCCAAAACGGACGGCAATCATGGCGACGATCGACATCACGAAGGCGCACGCTCTCAGCATCGAGGCGGCGAAGGCCAAGGCGGAGGATTTCGCCAAGAGCATGGAGACCAAGCTCGGCCTCACGTGGAGCTGGGAAGGCAACGACATCAAGTTCGAGGCGCCAAGCGGCATCGCGAAGGGCACCAAGGGCAACCTCTCGGTCACCGAGAAGGCCGTTCGGGTGACGGTGGACTTGCCGTTCATGCTACGCGTGATGAAGGGCTCGATCGAGGACAAGATTCACGAGAAGCTCAACCAGCTCTTGTGATCTGAACCTTCTGGACCTCGCAACTCGCCCGCTAGCCAAGCCTCTAGATGTGAGCGGCGTGCGACGGCCGCGTTTTCGCTCGCTTGATCACCTCGCAATGCGCTAGCGTCTTTCGTTGGCAAGCGTCCGCATGTCGGAGACAAACACCAGCCAGATCGACCCGTTGCAGGCCGATCGCCTTCGCCTCGAGGTCGCACAAGCGACCGACCGTGATCGCCAAGCACGACTCTTGTGCGAGATCGCCGAGCGTGAGGTCGATGAGCCGATCGCCGTGCGCGACTACCTCGCGGCCTTCAACGCGGATCCAACCTTCCGAGAGCCTCTCGAGGCACTCGTGCGCCTGCTCGAGCGGCGTCGGTCTCTCAAGAATCTAGGTCGCGTCATCGACGCGCTCGTGCGTGCGGCTGTGACGCCGGCTGAAAAGACGCGTGCGCTCGTCATGCGCGCCGCGTTCCTCGAGGATGTACAGGCCGACATCGACGGCGCCAAGGCGGCGGCGCGCGAAGCGACGCAGGTCGAAGGTGAGGGCGGCGAGCCTCCGCTTCCGCTCACTGAGGCGTCTACCGCGTGGTTGACGCTGGAACTCCTCGGCGCGCGACTCAACGACCTTGCGCTACGCGAAGAGGCACTCGAAGAGCGCGCCAAACGCGCGGCCGACACGACGTGGAAGGCGCTCTTGGAACTCGACGCCGGGCGTCTCGCGGTCGCGCGCGGAGACATCGACCGCGGGCTTGAGCTCTTCGGTCAGGCGCGCGCTTCGGGTGGCGCCGCGACGTTCATGGCCGCCCTGTCTGCCGAGCGCCTCGTGAAGCGCGAGCCTGGAATCCCGGGCTCGGACGAGGCGACGAAGCGCTCCGCTGCCTACGCAGACGCCCTCGAGGCGCAGGCGACCATGATCGCGGACGCGATCGGCAGCCCGGAGAAGGGCGACGCGCTCGGTGTTCCACTCTGGACGCGTAACGCGGCACACGTCGCTGACGCATGGCTGCGCGCGGCTGACGTGCGCCTGCTCTTGGGAGACACCGCGCTCGCTGCGACGACGCTGGATCGTGCGCTTGCGGCGTTCTCGGGGGAGCATCCGCTTGCTGCGGATCCGCTCGCCATCGCCGCGCTCCTCAACGCTCGCATCCGCGTGGCCGAGCGAATGGGCAACACTGAACTCGCGGCGAGCCTCGCGGAGAAGAGGCTCGAGACGGAGACCGACGCTGGAGTGATGGCCTCACTCCAAATGCGTCTCGCCGAGCACGCGGCCAGTCAAGGAGACGTCCCGCGTGCGCTTGCAGCCGTCGCAGCTGCAGTCCAGAAAGAGCCGACCGCTGCGCCCGCGCGTGCGCTGCAGCTCGACATCCTCGCAGACAGTGGCGACCCTGCAACGTTCGCAGGGCAGCTCGAAGGTTTCGCGGAGGCGCTCTCCACGGACGACGCACGAGCCCGCACTTTCTTGCTGGCCGCGACGATCTGGGCGCTTCGAGCGGGGGACGCCGCGAGCGCGAAGGCGGCGCTCTCTCAGGCGACGATGTCGGGGGTAGATCCGATCGTCGCTGCGCGACTCGGCCGCTCGCTGGCGAACGCGACGAACAACCCCGCGTGGCACGACGAGGCGACTCGCCGGCTGTTGGCGAGCGAATCCGGTGACGACGCGCGTTCGGAGCTGTGGTTCGAGCTGCTTCGAGGAAGACTCGCGCGGGACGACGCAGAGGGCGCGAAGAAGGCATTGGGCGAACTCGCACGACTCGAGAGCGGCTGGCTCGGACGCGTGATCGAGGCGTTCCTGCCCGCGATGCACGGTGAGACGCCGGAGGCGCAGGCAGAGCGGTCGAGCGTTGCGCTGGACGAACTGACGAAGCTGGAGTCCGATCCACAGCGGCAAGCGTCGCTCGCGCTGATGTCGGCGGTACGCGCGTCGCGCGCGCGTGGCGAAGGCGAGAACAAGCTCGCTTGGCCCGATGGGGCGCGCAGCAAGCTGCGGGCGGTGCTCGAGCGAACGCCCGATGACGTGCTCGTGGGCACGGCGGTGGCAGAGGTCGAGCGCATCGCAGGAGATGATGTCGCCGCAGCAATCGCGGCGGAGACGCTCGCAGTGGCAACCGACGATGCCGAGTTCGCGGCGTCACTGCGGCTCGAGGCGGGTCTGGCGCGATGGCGCGCGGGAGATCGTCGCGCGGCGCTGGAGGCCTTCGAGGCTGCGGCCGCGGCGGCTCCGAAGGCCACGAACGTGATCTTGGGATGGGCCGCGCGCGGCGTGGACCCTGACAGTCTCGAGGGGCGACGTAGGGCGATCGCGCGAGCGGCCGAAGGCGGCGGCGACGCGAGCGTCCTCGCACTGGAGCGCTTCGCGCTCGAGGCGTTTGGTGGCGACGCCACCGACGCCGAGGCCGCGCTCGAGGTGCTCGACGAAGCGATGGGCGGGGAGTTTGCGACGGCGGGTGCGCTCGCGCGTCTCATCTGGACGGAAGGCGCGTCGAGCCCAGAGGCCATCGACCGCGCCACTGCCCACCTCGCAAGCATAGGCGCGGCCTCGCTCGCCGGAGCAGAGCGCCACCGCGTCGCGGTCGCGGCTGGTGACGCCGAAGGCATCACCGCAGCGGCCCGCGCGTGGTTCGACGCTGGCGGTGGTCTCACTGCAGGCATCGAGTGGCTCGCGGGCACCGTCGCAGCCGGCGACGAGCCGCGAGAAGTCGCCCGTGCCCTCCACTCGATCGCGTCCGCGCTCGATGGCGAGCCACGGGAGTCTCTCGAGGTCGCATCCGCTCTCCTCTCGATCACGACACTAGGAGAACAAGACGCGGTTCCGTTCGTCTCTGGCGACAGCGTCGCCGTGCTTCTCGCGAACCTCGAGCTCGCCGCGCCGGGCTCCGATCCACGTCGCCGCGCTACCGCGCTCTGCAACGTCGGCGACGCGTTAGGCACCGACTCGCAAGCCGACGCGATGGCCTTGGGCGCGTGGTCGCTGCTCGCCGCCGGCGACGTCGCTGGCGCGAGCGAAGCCTTCCGCGCCGTGTGCGGAGTCCGACCCGACGACCTCGGCAGCTGGGAGGGGCTTCGCACTGCGGCCGCCGCGGCGAGCGACGCTCACGCTCAAGCCACTGCCGCGCAGGAGCTCGGGCCTCGCT
>JAYVYD010000351.1:0-3916 GCA_043784605.1 Myxococcales bacterium
CGGAGTGAAGGCACGACCGGTGACACTCTCCTGGGACGGCAAGTCGTCGACCCTAGCCCCGCTCGCGAAGACAGCCGCGCCTTTGGTGGCGGCGCTGGAGATCGACGAGAGCGCGCTCTATCGAGGCGACAACCTCGCCGTGATGCGCACGCTCGCTCGAACAAGAAGCGAGACGTTCACGCTCGTCTACATGGATCCGCCCTTCTTGACGGGACGCGTCCACGAGGCCGTCTCGCGGGTGGATCGCTCGTCGAAGGTCGCGTTCGACGATCGCTGGGTGGACCGCGCGAGCTACTTGGAGGCGCTACTGCCGCGCATCGCCGCCGCGCGCGGGCTGCTCGCGCCGCACGGGAGCCTCGTGGTGCACGTGGATCCGAAGACCAGCCACTACGTGAAGGTGGCGTGTGACGACATCTTCGGAGACGACGCTTTTGCGAGCGAGATCGTGTGGCGCTATCGGCGTTGGCCGGCCAAAACCCCAAATTTTCAGCGCGTTCACGACGTCCTCTTGCGCTACCGCAAGGACCCGAAGACGCCTCCGCGGTTCAACCAGCAATACGAGCCGCTCGCGCCATCGACGCAGGCGACGTGGGGCAACAAGCAGCAGCGCGCGGTCGTCGGCAAAGACGGGCGTCGGGTGCGATCGAGCTCGACCCTCCACGTGTCGCCTGGAGTGCCGATGGGAGACGTATGGGACGTGGGTGTGATCGCGCCGGTGTCGCGTGAGCGAACTGGATACCCGTCGCAGAAGCCCGAGGCGTTACTCGAACGCATCGTGCGTGCGCTTTCGGACGAAGGCGACTGGGTGCTCGACCCGTTCGCGGGGAGCGGCACGACGCTCGCGGTCGCGCACCGACTCGGTCGGCGCTTCGTCGGGATTGACGCGAGCGAAGTGGCGATCGAGACGGCGTGCTCGAGGCTGTCGCGATCCACGGCGAGCGCGCTCGCGAGCCGATGAGCGTGCTACATTCCCCACATGACTCCCGACTCGAAGGACGGCGGCTCGGACGACAACACGGTCACTTGCCCGACGTGTGGCAAGAAAGTCGTCATCGACGAACAGAAGGCACAACGCGACGGCTTCGTCCTCTGTCCGAGCGGGCACAAGGTCGAGCTGATGCAGGGTCTGCTCTAAGCTTCCCCGCAAGCACCTTGCCACGAGAGGCGCCTCTTCTATACGGTAGGGGACTTTCGAAATGACCATCTCCCGCTCGCAGTTGCTCGGTATCTTCGGTGTACTGGGCGTATCGGTCCTCATGGCGTTCGTCGCGAAAGACGCGACAGGACAGAACCTCATGCTCGCGATCCTCGCGGTCGGTGTTCTGGCGGCGGGAATCCTCGCGTTCAATAGCGGCGGCGCGGGTGGCGCGAATGTAGGCGCGCTTGCAGATGACGTTCGACGCGCGGCCACAGGCGATCGACCCTCTCCGCCCGGCGACGCGACCCCGGAGGTCCGCCGAATTTACGACGAGCTCGCGACTTTGGTAGAGCGGCGCAAGAAGGACGAAGACGAGATCGGACGCAAGCGCGACGAGGTCATGAAGACCGCGCGCACGCTCGACAAGCTCGCCGAAGAGCTGATGCACACCGTCGACATCCAGGCGACGTCCGCGCTCGACACGACGCGCCTCGTCCACGAAATGAACGGCGCCATCAAAGACGTCGCCCAAGGTGTCGAGAGTCTCGCCTCTTCGGCGGAGGAGTCGAGCTCGTCGATCCTCGAGATGACCGCGACCAACGACGAGGTCGGCGAGAACATCGGAGAGCTCGCTGGCAGTGTTCGTGAGACCGTCAGCTCGATCGAAGAGATGGCGTACTCGATCAAAGAGGTTGCCAAGAACGTCGATGCGCTCTCGCTCACGGCAGAGGAGACGAGCTCGTCGATGAACGAGATGGACGTCTCGATCGACCAAGTGCAGTCGAACGCCAACGAGACGGCGCGCCTCTCGGAAGAAGTCGCGCTCGACGCCGAGAAGGGCGCCGAGGCTATTTTGAAGACGATCAGCGAGATCTACCGCATCAAGGAGAGCTCGCAAGAGGCCGTCGCCGTCATCAGCAACCTCGGCTCGCGCATCGAAGCCATCGGCCAGATCGTCAACGTGATCGACGACGTCGCCGAACAGACCAACCTCCTCGCGCTGAACGCCGCCATCATCGCCGCGCAGGCCGGCGAGCAGGGCAAGGGCTTCGCGGTCGTCGCCGACGAGATCAAGGACCTCGCCGAACGCGCCGGAGCGAGCACCCGCGAGATCACCGACCTCATCAAGACCGTGCAGGCGGAGAGCAAGAACGCGATCAGCGCCGTCGAGCGTGGCGCGCACAACGTCGACCGCGGCGTCGAGGTCAGCAACGAGGCCGAGCGCGCGCTGAAAAAGATCCTCGAGAGCTCGCAGAAGTCGACCAACATGGTGCGCGCCATCGCCCGCGCGACGGTGGAGCAGGCCAAGGGCAGCAAGCAAGTCACCGACGCGATCGGCCGCATCGCCGAGACCGTCCAGCAGATCGCCGCGGCTACCGCAGAGCAGGCGCGCGGCAGCGAGCTCATCATGAAGAGCGCGGAGAAGATGCGGCTCATCACGCAGCACGTCGAGCGCAGCAGCCAAGAGCAGAGCAAGGGCAGCAAGCAGATCGCGACGGCGATCGAGACGATCTCGGCGATGGTCACGCAGGTCAACGCGAGCCAGAAGACGCAGGCGCGCAGCGGTGACCAGCTCCTCAGCGCGGTCGCGAAGATCGACGACGCCGCCCGCGCGGAGCGGCAAGCTCTCGACCAACTCTCGACCGCGGTCGCCAAGCTGCTCAAGTCGTAGCGATGCACTTCTCGTGGGCGGTCGCCGCGGCGATGGCGCTGTCGGCAGCCGTCGCTTCGCTAGGGCCGATCCTGCTCGGCGTCGCGATCGCGCGTAAAACAGGCGCTCTCGCGCGTTGGTGGCTGTTCGGGGCGCTCACGTTCTTCGTCTTTCAGTGCGTGCTGCGGTTGCCGTGGCAGATCGCGCTCGGCCTGTGGATCGGCAAGAGGTTCGCGCACAACACGACGATCCAATACGGATGGCTCCTGGTCAGCGCGCTCACCGCGGCGCTCTTCGAGGAGGTCGGGCGGTGGTTGACGATTCGGACGCTGATGAAGAAGGAGCGATCGTTTCGCGCGGGCTTGATGCTCGGCGCAGGGCACGGTGGCTTCGAGTCGATGCTGCTCGTCGGGCTCGGCCTCGGCGTCGCCGTCGTGCTCTACGTCGCGCTGGGGCTCGGCGTCGACCTGGGCTTGCCTAGCGACAAGCGCGAGGTCGTCGAGAAGACGTTCGCGGCAATGACGACGACCGGCTCACTCGCGGGCGGTCTCGAGCGCGTTCTCGCGATCACTTTCCACCTCGGATGCAGCGCGCTCGTGATGGAGGGCTTCATTCGCAGTGAGCGCAAGTGGCTGTTTTTTGCCATCTTGCTGCACTTCGCGACCGACTCGATCGCCGTCGCTGCGGCGCTCTGGATCAAGAAGACGACGCACATGCCGCTCCTCGCAGAGCTGCCCCTCGTGCCGTTCTCGCTGGTCGCCCTCTTGATCCTGCTGCGACTGTCGCGCGCTACTCGACCGTCACCGTCTTCGCCAAGTTCCTCGGCTGATCCACGTCCGTCCCCTTGAGATCGGCCATGTGATACGCGAGCAGCTGCAGCGGCACGACAGAGAGAAGCGGCAAGAGCTCTGGCGCGCACTCGGGGATCTCGATCACGTCCTCGGCGATCGATTTCGCGTGCGCATCTCCCTCCGTGCACACTGCGATGAGGCGGCCCTCGCGCGCCTTCACCTCCTGCATGTTGGAGAGTGTCTTCTCGTAGTGCGTGTCTTTCGGACAAATCACGACCACGGGCATGTTCTCGTCGATGAGCGCGATGGGGCCGTGCTTCATCTCGCCGGCCGCGT
>JAYVYD010000352.1:0-4912 GCA_043784605.1 Myxococcales bacterium
CAGTCCTCGAGCTCGCTGAAGCTGTTGATGCGGCACCCGACCGACAGCACGCTGCGGTGGATGCGACCGCCGGAGATGATGCAGCCGTGGCTGACCATCGAATCGGTGGCGATACCGACGCGCGCGTGGGCCTCGTCGCGGAAGACGAATTTTGCGGGCGGATCGTGGGTCACGCCGGTGCGAATGGGCCAGCGCTCGTTGTAGAGGTTGAAGAGCGGATGGATGGAGATGAGGTCCATCTGCGCATCCCAGTAGGCCTCGATGGTCCCGATGTCGCGCCAGTAGGCATGCGCGCGGGGCTCCTCGCCGGGGACGAGGTTCTTGTTGAAGTCGTAGACGTAGACGTCCTGACCGTCCGCGACCATGCGCGGGAGGATGTCGTGTCCGAAGTCGTGCTTGCTGGTCTCGACGCTGGCGTCGCGATGCAGCTCGCGCATGAGATCGTCGGTGCGGAACACGTAGTTGCCCATCGACGCGAGGCACATGTCGTCCGAGCCGGGCATGGTCGGCGGGTTCTGCACCTTCTCGTGGAAGGCGATGATGCGTCCGTCGGAGTCGATCTCGAGGACGCCGAAGTCGCGCGCCTCCTTGCGGGGCACCGGGATGGCGGCGACGGTCGCGGCGGCATCGCGCATGTAGTGCGCCTGGATCATCTGCCGGACGTCCATCTTGTAGACGTGGTCGCCGCCGAAGATGCAGACGAGCTCGGGCTTCTCGTCGCTGATGACGTGCTGGCACTGGTAGACGGCGTCGGCGGAGCCTTTGAACCAGCTCTTTCCGGTTCGCTGCTGCGCGGGGATGGCCTCGATGAACTGATCGAGCATGGGCGAGAGTCGCCATACGCGCGCGATGTGCTCCTCGAGAGAGGCGCTCTTGTACTGCGTGAGCACCTTGATCCGCGTGAGACCCGAGTTGACGAAGTTCGAGAGCACGACGTCGATGATTCGATAGCGACCGCCGAACGGGACCGCGGGTTTCGCTCGATCGAGCGTGAGCGGGTAGAGGCGCTTGCCTTCACCGCCCGCGAGCACCATCACGAGCACCTGTTGAGGGTCGAAGCTCGAACCGTGAAACATGTGAGGACGATGGTACGCCAACGGATGTTCTTTTCGCTAACATCCGGCGAATGAGGCGCGTGATCCCGCTGCGACCGACCGTAGAGCGGGAGGGCCTCCCCGCGCCGCGGCCCGCCGACACTGCCGAGGTGCTCGCCGTCGCCGCAGAGAACGCGAGGCGCGGAGTGTTCGGCGTGATGGCGACGGTGATCGCGCGTAAGGGCTCGGCGCCATCCACTCCGGGCCAAAAGTTGTATTGTACAGCTGACTCTCAGGTGGGGACCGTGGGCGGAGGCGCTGTCGAGCGGGAGGTGCTGCTTGCGTGTATGGAGGCGCTGAGCGGTGACCGCGAGCATCGCGTGCGCACGTTCGCGCTCGGCGCTGAGCTGGGGATGTGCTGCGGCGGGTCGGTCGATGTGTTGATCGAGCCCATCCTCGCCAAGCACCCGCTGCTCGTCGTCGGCGGCGGTCATGTCGCGCGCGCCACTGCGCCGCTCTTGGCCAAGGTCGGCTTCGTGGTGACCGTGGTGGACGCGCGCGAAGCGTGGGGCGGTCAGGAGCTCCTCGGCGTGCGCAGCGTGGTCGGTGAGTTCGACGAGATCGCGCGCGACCTCCCGGTCGAAGCGGCGGTACTGGTGATGACGCACGATCACGCGCTCGATCAGAGAGTCATCGAGTGGGCGCTCAAGCGCAAATTCGCCTACGTGGGCGGCATCGGGAGTCGAGCAAAAGCCAAGCGCACGCGAGACCGCCTCCTGCATCGCGGCTTCGACGCCGCGGACGTCGATCGCATCCGCATGCCCGTCGGGGTGTCGGTCGGGGCGCGATTGCCCGACGAGATCGCCGTCGCCATCGCGGCCGAAATGGTGGCTTGGCGACGCACGCGCTAGGACCGAAACCGGGTACGCTCACGCGACATGCGCACTCATGGTCTCGGTCTCTTCGCCGCTCTCGTCATCGTCCCCGCACTCGCCACGCTCACGGCGTTCGCATGCTCGCCGGCCGTGCCTGCTCCGGTCGTTCAACAGAGCGGGAGCGCCACGTTGCCGCCGCCGAAGCACGAGGGGCCGGACTCGCCTGCGCGTTGGAGCCTCGAATCCGTCCCCCGATGGATGCCGAGCGCGTCCACGTCGACGGGCACGGCATTGCTCGAGGTCGGCATAGGCGGCGAACGTTGGCTGAAGCGCGACGGTGATCGCCTCCCAGCGCAGACGTTGCTGCCGGGCCGGATCGTCGGTGTCGCCAAGGACGGCGCGGGCTACCTGTTCTTGCTGAGCGACGGGTATGTGTATGTTGCAAACGATCCGCTCGGGCCGGCGACGCGCTCTTCGGAAGTGCGCTTCAAGGGGAACGCTGCGGCGCTTGGCAAGTCCTCGGTGTTGGTCGCCGACAGCACGGGCGCGCTGCAGCGGTCCATCGATCGCGGCAAGACCTTCACGAAGGTGACCTTCCCGATCGCGGACGGCTTCGTGAAGGACGTCGCGATGGCAGGTGGCGTAGGGCTCGCGCTCATGGTGCCTCAACGACTGTGGGTCACCGTCGATGACGGCGCGACATGGGCTCCCATTGCATCACCGGGAGCGGATGGCGTCGGCGCGGTGTTGTCCCAAGACGGGCTCGTGTTGGCGGGCTCGTACGGAGTGGCCTTCACGCTCGACCCTGCCACGCGCACGTTCTCGCCTTCGATCACGCGCGCGAAGCCCGCGGCGAAAGCGGCTCTGGAGGAGGAGCGCGAGTCGGTCCGCACGGTCGACGGCAAGCATGCGGTGGTCGTCACGGGCCTGCCGTTCTCCGAAAAGCGGGAGTGGAGCTTCTCTTTTGGTGAGCTCACCGCGATGTCAAGGCCGGTGGTCGTCGATGAGCTCACGGGCTGCGACTCCGTGGATGTCGCGCTGCGCGGAGAGATCATCGAGATCTCGTGCGACGCACGCGGGACCGTAGACGCAGGCGTCGACACCCAATCGAAGCCGTTCGATCACAACACTCGATGGGGAGGGAGTCAGCCGAAGCGCTACGGCAAGTACAACGCGATGCCGGTGCCCCCGCAGAACAACAACGACGCCGGCGCCGCGACGGCCAACATCACGAAGCTCATCCGAAGCGAAGACGGCGGCAAGACCTGGAAGAGCGATGGCGTCTTCGACGGCGGCGGCGGAACGCGGGATGGCTCGGACGGTGTGGCGATCGGCGACGGCGGATGGACCTACATCGCCGAGCGCTGCGCCATTGTTTCGTATGAACCGACTTGCCGGACACCGCGCGTCCGAACAGGCACTGGAGCGTTCGAGGCCTTGCCGACGGATCCCGTGCGCTTCGTTCGCTTCGCGACGAACGCGAGATCGTCTGATGTGTACGCGATCGGAGTCGGCGAGGAGGTCTCGCTCTATCGTTTCAAGGCCGGAGCGCCGACACCCGAGAAGGTCGCCCGTCTTGCGCAGACGATGAACGAAGGAACGGCGACGCTCACGCAGGACGACGACGGCTCCGCACGCGGCTTCATCGCGGCGCACGACGGGCCGTACATGTTCGTGCAGAAGCCAGACGCCAAGGACGTTCAAGAGATCAAGCCTCCGTCCACGGGCTCGCTGCGCGCAGCTCTCGCCGGAAAATACGGGCTCGCGATCGGCGAGAAGGCCTACGAGACGACCGACGAAGGTAAGACATGGCTCGCCGTGACCAAGCCGCTAGACGCGACCACAGTCGATCAGTGCAGCTCGTATGGGTGCATCACCAACCGAGGCCTGCGCGCGGGATGGGATGCGGCCGAGACCCAGCCGTCTTCGGATACGGCGTCGAAGACCGTGTTCGCGAAGGGCCTGAAATGCACCGCGCAGGGCCGCTGGACGAAGCTCGGCGGTGGCACCCTCGCGACCGTGGACGACGTCGACATCGGGAACGCCCGCTGGCTCTTGCCGACACGAGACGAGCACGGCTCGGTCACGCTGCACGTGAACAAGCGCGGAGACACGACGGCCAAGACCACCGACCTCGTGTTGACGGGCCCGGCTCTCCAGCCGCCCGGTTGGGGCACCGAGACGGCGATGTTCGTCCAGCCGACCGGCGTGGTGGTGCGGCGCTACACGTATTCGAAGATCCGCACACAGCCGGGCGTCTACAATCCTGTCGACGCTGCGCTCACGTGGTATCGCGGCGACACGGGCAAGGTGTTTCACGGGGCGGTGAACAAGATCCCTCCCTTCCGTGTGCAGCACGATCCGCGCTCCGACTACGAGGACGGCAAGACCTATCCCGCTACCCCGGAGCTGGCGTGGCTCGACCCGCGAGGCGTGTACTTCCTCTCTCAGTCTTATCTAGACGACAGACCGATGTACCTGCTGCGCGACGACGGGCGAACGGAGAAGCAGAAGGGGGTCGAGACGAACGGCGACTACGGCGGCGTGGTGCTCGCGAACGGCGACGTCGGCGTTGCCCTCGTGAGTAACGGCGTGCTCCAGACGCAGTGGTGGCAGACCGGCAAGAGCTTCTTTTGGCGCGCGAACGACGCGTCGATGTCGCTGTTCGATTTCGGCGGGCGCACGTCCGCGCTCGTCGGGCTCTCCACGGACGACGCCGCGCGATTGTGGGCCGTGCCCGTGAAGGCGGAGGCCGACCCTAGCGAGTGGTTCGCGCTGCCGACGCAGCAGCAACTCGGCGACACACCGAAGGCGTGCGACGCTCCGCCAGTGACCGACGGGTCAAAAATCCGTTATGCGGCGCCGTTCTCGCCGGGATCGCGGCGGGCAGTTCGGATCGACGTCGACGGCAGCGAGGTCGTCCTCGCGACCGACCGCGCGCTCGTCGTCGGCAGCACGAAGGCTCCGAAAGACGCCTGCGTGTCCGCGCTCGACGCTCGGAGC
>JAYVYD010000353.1:0-4004 GCA_043784605.1 Myxococcales bacterium
AGTCGGCGGAGCCCGTCCGCATCGAGTTCGTAGCCCATAGTCCTCGTCTCGCACGACTTGGATCAGATGGGCAACTTTTGGACACAGTAGTGCTAGCTATTGTTCCTGCGCCGCAGCGCTTGGCAGTGAGGCAGCTCGCAGTGCCTGCTTCATCCCTGGTAGTGCGTCGGACTGCGTCGTTGCCAATGACAACGCCTTCCCAGGCGGATTGGACCCACACAAGTGGAAAGGACCTCTTACGAAGGTAGGTCCGTACCCAAGCTCAACAGGTTCGACGTTCACCCCAATTGGCCCGATAGCGCACACGGAGCCGCCTCACGTCTGGGCCGCGCAGGGAGGTTGGCAATTCACGAGCGATCTCGGCGCGACTACCTTTGCGGGCCTGGTTTGGGGACACATGCGGGGCTTCACACCAAACGCTGGCGACTCAACCGAGAAGCTACTCGTCGCCAACCTCAACAACAGCTATCGCCCCGTCAACGCGATGGTTCAGACGCCCCTCTTCAGCGTTGCGGGCGCAGCCACAGTGCCGATCTACCAGCCTTGGCTTTGGGGTCAGAGGATCACTGACGGTGTGGACCCGCAGTGGTTGTTGCCCCTTAACAACGGAGTCGTGGTGATGAACGCCGCCGGCATGGCGGACCAAAGCTCGCGCTTCACGTCAAACGCTCGCGCGCTGCTCGCGCCCATCGCGACACCAAGCAACAACGTTGTCCTGATCGACAATGACAGTGCGCGAAACCCTGCTCTGCTTGGAGTAGTCGTGACGGCGCCGTCGGCGGGGACGCTTCAGGTCAACGGCGCGCTCGTCGCAACTCAGGGTGTGGTGGATTCACTGGGGCTCACGAGCGGGTACACCACACCAAGCGTTGCTAATGCATTCGGCTACGCGTTAGACGGCGAGCGGGGCTTGCTCTTCGTAATCACCCGCAATCCCGCCTCTGGCGTGTTTGGCTTGACGACGCTCGATGTCATGCGTGCGCTCGCGGGGAGTCAGCCGAGCGGCGGCGGTACAAGCGTGACGTGGTCCGGGCCGAACCTCGGGACGTTGCTCGGGGTGCAGTACAGCAACGCGAACAACCAATTGTACGTCCTCGATCGGAGCGACTCCGGAGGGAACTCGTCTCTGCGACTCTTCTCTCTCACGACGGCTGGCGTCGCTACGCAGCTGTGGGCGACCGTCCCCATCGCTTCAACGGGATTCCCGGGGAACGCCTTCCTCTCCGGATCGCGAGGCAACGCGCTGGCAGTCTCTCTATGGGAGCCCGGAACTCAGAAGGCCGAGATCATGTCAGTGGATCGGGCTGGCAATCCACTCGTGTCCATCGAGACCAACGATGTGATCAGCGCTCGCGCGACTGCGGATGTCGGCGGCGGTCTCTGGACGGTGGCCCAAACGGCGAATAGAGACACGACGCTCACACCGATACGTTATCCGGCGCCTATCGCGAATATCTGCGGTGCCTCTTGGTTGCGCGCCGTCGCTGGAGTGAGCGGACCCCTCGCGACCGCCGTAGCGAGTTGCAATCCCATCACGAATGGCGGCTTCGAGACGGGCAACTTCTTCTATTGGACCCCGTCTGGTGCGTCCGTGGCGATCTCGTCGACGTCTCCGCACGGCGGAGCGTATGCCGCGTTGCTCGGTGCCGCGACGCCCACGAACGGCGACAGCACGATCAAGCAGACGTTCACGGTTCCGGCGGGCGGCGGCACGCTGAAGTTTTGGTACTCGACTACCTGTCCGGACACCGTGACTTACGATTGGTTCACGGCACAGCTTCAGAACACGTCCGGAACAACGCTCGCCACCCTCGTTGCGCCAACGTGCGTCGCTTCGAGCGGCTGGACACAGGTGACCTTCAACCTCGCGGCGTATGCCAATCAAACGGTGGTGGTCGTAGCGACCAACCACGACGACAACTACGTGGGCGACCCAACCTATACACTCGTCGATGATGTCAGCGTTCAGTGACGATCCGAGGTTGCGGCGGCACACATTTGATGGGAAAGACTCTATGGGTCGTTTGAGAGCGCTGCTCGTTAGTGCCGTCGTGATCGGCACGGGCACGGTCTGCAGCCTTCGGTGCTCCAACGACGGATTGCCCGCCGCTAGCGATGCTGGCGGCGATCGAATCAAAATTCGCGACGTGATCAAGCCGGACGACGGGCAATCAGACCTCGATGCCGCAGATGGCGCGATGGCGTGTCCGCCTGTCGTCGGCAACGACGGCCTCGTGCACGACTGGCCTGGGTTTCGGAGACTGACCGAGTTCGACCTCTGTTGCACAACAGATATTGAAATGGATTCTTCTGCAGCGAAGCCGTTGCAATGGGCGTCTTGTGGGAGCGGCTGCCAGCAACTTGTTTTGGAGCAAGGACCAACGGCGCCCACGTTGCGCGTGTTACTCTCCTCACCGGACGACGCTGGGGGGAGCCACCTCTATCTTGGTGAGTTAGTTGGACCTGACGCTGTCGTGGAGCGCCACACAGTTTACGACTTTACAACAGGAACTGTGCTGGCTCGTACCCAGGGGCTCAGTTCGCAGGGCTGCGCCCTTCTTCCAATTCCTGGCGAACAAGATCACGTTCTGCTTTCTGGACTTTCTCTCAGTGGTCAGACAAAGGCCCAAGTCTTTCCTTCTGGCGCGGCGCTCGCGCAGGGACCACTTGCGCTCACTGCGTTTAGCTTTCCGGCTCCGCCTACCAATGCGGCCGTCTCTGCCGCGAGGCTCGTGTACGATTTCCAGTACAATGCATATGCAATCAAGACCTGCACGGTGGGAAGTCCGGATGCCGGTGCGCAGTGCGTCTCCGCAAATCTTCAGTCAGTGTCTCCGGCGATGCTGCGGCTCGACTTTCTTCATGGCACCACCGTTTTCGCGGTGAGCGAGCACGGAACAAAGGGCTGGGGGCAGGAGTACGTGATCGACACTCTGGGCGAGGTCACTCTGCTCCGGGCAAATCCGGCTGCTCACGTTGGGGCGATGCAGACCGATGGCAACGTCATGGTGTGGACGGAGACATACGGATCGACCAATTTCGGCGACGCGCAAACGCTGCAAGAAGTTTGGACTGCACCCTTTACCGCTGACCCCGTTACGCTTGCATCCACAGCGAAGAAGATCGCGACTATTCCCACACCGAACATCGGCGGCGCAGCAATCTTCTTCAACGGGTACTATGGCGTCTACTCTAGGAACGGGTCAAGCTGGAGTGGCTACTACATCATTCGCGTGAGCGACGGCGCACTAGTTACAGTTCCGCAACCACCGCCGCCGTTCAATGTCCATCGCGCGTTCTACGTAGACAAGCAGGAGCTGTGGGCCACCGTCGAGGGTCGCATCGATGGCGGCACCCCGCAGAACAGCCCGTGGGCAGACGCTGTCATGCGGCTTACCCTGCCAACGTGGCCATAGTGCGCATTCCGGTGAAAGCGAGGGCGTCAGTAAATCAGATCGGTCCGTGTGGGGCGTCAATGATGTCCAACGGCACCAATTATTGGACCCTGACCCCACGCGCTACGACGTGGCAACCCACCAAAGGCGACGGGCGGACTGGCGCTCGCCATCGCGCTAGCGGTCCTTGCTTGGAGTCCGCGCTTTGGATCGGAGTCGCGGCGCGGGTCGTCGCGAGCGCAGCCGCAACCGTGGTGACCACAGTGATCGCCAGCTTCGTCCAATCGGTGGCGCGCGATCGACGCGGGCGCGCCATAAGCTACCGGGACGCGTCAAGGCTCGGCGGACCCGACGTGATGGTGGTATCGGGCACTGTATCTTTGACACTGCCCTCGAGAGGCGCGGCGATCCTCGCTCCCTAATCCATGAAAACTCAGTTCATCACGTCGCTCGCGGCGCTCACACTGACCGCCGTCGCAAGCGCGCAAGAGCCTCTCCCCGCTCCCGAAACCAGCGTACCGACGGGCTCCTTCGAGTTTGGCTCTTATGGTCGCGTTCGCATCGCGAGCGATCTGCGCGGCGGTTGGGGTCGCACGGCGAACGTCGTCG
>JAYVYD010000354.1:0-12538 GCA_043784605.1 Myxococcales bacterium
CATTGCGCAAGATTCCCCACTGCTGCCTCCCGTAGGAGTCTGGACCGTGTCTCAGTTCCAGTGTGGCTGATCATCCTCTCAGACCAGCTACCCGTCTTAGGCTTGGTAGGCCGTTACCCTACCAACTACCTGATGGGCCGCGGGCTCATCCTCAAGTGCTAGCTTATAGATAGAGGCCAGCTTTGACCGCAGCTCCTTTCGAAGCCGTGGTCTTATGCGGTATTAGCACTCCTTTCGGAATGTTATCCCCCGCTCGAGGGAAGATTACCCACGTGTTACTCACCCGTGCGCCACTGTACCGGGGCCGAAGCCCTTTCTCGTGCGACTTGCATGTGTTAGGCGCGCCGCGAACGTTCGTTCTGAGCCAGGATCAAACTCTCCAATAAAAATCTGGGAGCTGATTGAGGTGTTGTTAAGGCACCTCGGCTCTAACTTTGTTCGATTGCCCAATCTTCTTCGCGTGCCTCTCTAGGTGGGAGACATGCCAGATCGATTGAGCGGAGCATCACTTCGGCAATCGGCCACCTTGTTTAGGAAGTGGACGCGAAGCCTCGTGTGCTCATGAAGCCCACTGCGCAGACCGAAGTCTGCCTCAATGAGCGTACGATTCAGTTTTCAAGGACCGAGCGAGAGAAGCTCTCTCAAACTTGGGATGCGAATCTTAGTTGCCGCCGACTGGTTCGTCAACGGAAACTTGTTGGGCCTTCGGTTTTTTTTTCGAAGGCCGCGTTTCCTGGGTGCAAGCAGACTAGTGACGGTGGAGTTTGGCCTGCCTGACGCTTGCCCGGCGAACCCAGCGGGGTTCGTCGTTCTCCACACATCTCCAGTTGGGTCTTGTCGGACGGCCATAACGAGGTTTCGCGCTAAGAAACACGCGAGTCGGTATGGTCGAGCTCCGAGAGCCGCACCTAGAGTTATCCACAGGTTTCCCCCACAAGTGTGCGAGATGACGCGGATAACTTGATGCCGTGAGGAACATCCTCGTCGGCGTCAGGGCGGCGGAATCTACTCGCAGCGCGCAGGTTGTCAAAGAATTATTGTCGCTTTTTGGTGTCTGAATCGACGATTGCATCGTGCAGGCAATTTGGCGGCGTAAAGGCCTGGCTTCGCGTGCTTGGGCTGGAGATGCCGCGCGATCAGTTTTCGTCGGCGTACCAACGGTTGCCGGGCTCCCGAACGAGGTTGAGCTCGGCGCCGGTCTCCAGACGCACCCGGAATCCGCGTTCTCGCGGACCTAGGCCCATGAGCGTGCCGAGCACCTCCAGAGACTGCTGTTTGTCCCGTAGAGCGATTCGATGGGGGCGGCGCCTGGGGTCGACGGTGACATCGACAAAGACCCAGCGGTGGCCCTTCTGGAGCGGCCACGAGGCCTCTCGCGCCAGAGCGGTGGTGCAGGCTTCGAGAGCTCGCGTGGTCGAGGCGAAGCCCGCACGCCTCGAGAGCAAGATGACCAGCGCGTAGTTCTCGGGCAATCGCCGTACGATATAGCTGCCTTTCGTGCTGCGAATGATGAGCTGTTGCGTGCGGACCACGACCAGCGGGGCGATCTCGCAAAGGACGATCTGCCAGTGCGCGGCGGCCACTTTGAGGTCGAACGGCTCCGTGTAGCCGAAGTAGTCCACGGTCTCCCCGAGGTCGTCCACGAGGACGGCGCCACGGCCGCCAGGGATTCGGCGCACGAGCTCGGTCAAAATGGCCGTGAATGGCGTCGCGTCCATGTCGCGCGAGCCCACGCGGCGGCGCTCCGCGCTCGGCTTGCCCGTCTTGGTCATGGCACCGATACGGACGCCATCAGACCTTCCGCCGCCGGATCGATGACGCGTTGCTCGCCGCCAGCGAGGCGCGCCAGCGTCGCTTCGTACATGCTCCTCGCTCGCAACTTGAGCGAGAGGTCGGCGAGCGCCACCCGTCGCTCTTCGGTCGGGACGCGATGCGCGGGGAGCCTCTCGAGCAGCCTGATCACGTGCCACCCGAAGCTCGTCTCGAGGACGGTTGATGTGTCACCGACGTGCGCAAGCGCGAACGAAGTGGCCGCGAACGTGGGGTCCATGTTGCCCTCCTGCTCGACGATGCGGCCGTCTTCTGTGAACGTCGGGAGCTGCTCGACCCGGAGCTCGTTGCCCCTCCCGTCCACCGCCTTCGCGGCGCTCTCGAACGTGTTCGCATCTGGCGTGGTCCTCACGGCGGCGAGGAGGGCGTCGGCGACCGTCGCGGCGATCTTGGGGTCGGTGCCCTTCTTCTTCATCACGATCGCGTGAACGACCCGGACGTGCTCCGGCAGATCGAATTCGCGCCACCTTCGAGCCGTCACGACCGCCAACTCTGCGTCGGTGGGTGGCCCCTTCGCGCGCGCGTTGGCCGCGATTCGGTCTGCGGCGACTCGGCCGAGCGCGGCCTTGGATTGCCACGCGACGTTGGGGTCGTGGTCGAGACCTCGCTGTCGCGCGGACTGCGCGGCGATGGCGTCGTCCGTGAGGGAACCAAGCGCCTGGCGCGTCGAGAGGTGCTGCGCGGCAGCGACACGCGACACGAGATCGCGCGATATTTTGACGTCTCCGACCACGGCGACAGCGTCTCCGGAGAGCGTGATGTGCGCCGCGGGCGGCGGTGACGGCGAGCACGCGAGCGCCAGCACCAAGAGGGCGCGCGGCTTCACGCACGACTCCCTGCGGCGGCGAGGCGTGGCGCGCATCGAACGCAAATCGCGCCGACTGCGAGCCAAAACATCGCCACCACGTCCCGACTCTCTGAGAGCGCGTAGGTGCCGAACGCGAAGGCGACGAGCGCTGCGCCCAAGAACACGTACGACAGCGAGCTCATGCGGAGCACTCTACCGCAACCACGCCCACGCAGCTCCCCCGACGGCCATCAGCGTCAACAGGCCCAGCCAGAAGAACGGGGCCTTGGCCGACCGGCTGCGTCGAACGCGGTGCTGCTCGGTCGCCACGGAAGCGGACGCCGTGACGAGCGCGAGGGCGCACGCGAGCGAGACCACACGCACGAGCACTCCGCGCTCCGGCACCGTGACGCCCCAACCGATGCCTTGGAGCGCGAGCGCACCGATGGCCGCGACCACGATCGCCGCACCGCCTCGCTTGGACAGCGGAGCGCGACCGGCGAGGCCTGCTTCGGTGCGCGCCTCGGGTGCGCGCGCGACGGCCGGAGCTGCGCACGCGTGCGCAAAGAGCGCCCAACCGAGCACCGAAGCGAGGCCACGCGCGACGGTCATCCGCGTGGGCGTGAGGGTCTCAGGAGTGGCTAGCCACGTGACGGCGCAGGCGAGCACGAAGGTCCAGAGGATGATCGGTCGCACGCGCGCGCTGCCCGCTTCTGGCGGAGACAGTCGCTCGAGCACGACCCCGCCAACCAACGACGACAACGCGACGATCGCGGCTAATTTAGGCCCAATCGACCCTCCGCGTGCCCAAGCCGACGGCGCCACCGACACGGCCCACGCGTAACCACCGGTGACCGCGGCTTGCCCCATGGCACCGATGTCGACGAACCAACCGAGGCGACTCCGAGCAACAGGCGCTGACTCCTCCTCGCTCACGAGGCGTCACCGCGCACCAGCCGTGATGGCGGAACCACTCGCTCACCCTCGTCGTCTTCACGAGCCGCGGCCAGCCCGAGCCTGCGCCACAGGTCGCGATCGACGAGCTGGCTCGGTCTCACATTTTGCAACGCCGCCAGCATGATCGATTTGGTCCCGGGTCGATCGGCCTCGAGCGCGTCGAGCGTTCGCCCCACGATCTTGCGTTGGAGGTTCTCTTGCGATCCGCATAGATCGCACGGCAAAATGGGGAATTTATGGCTCACCGCGAACTCGCGGATGTCCTCTTCGGCGGCGTACACGAGCGGACGAATGACGATGTTCGCGCCGTCGTTCGACACGAGCTTGGGCGGCATCGCCGCGAGCTGTCCGGCGAACTGGAGGTTGAGCATGAACGTCTGGAGGATGTCGTCGCGGTGATGCCCGAGCGCGATCTTGGTGCAGCCCATCTCCTTGGCGACGCGATAGAGAATCCCGCGGCGCAGCCGAGAGCAGAGCGAGCAGTAGGTCTTGGCCTCGGGGATCTTCTCTTTGACGATCGAGTAGGTGTCCTGCTCGATCATCGTAAAGTCGTAGCCCTCGGCCGCCATCCAATCGCGGAGCGTCTGGGCCGGGTAGCCTGGATGGCCTTGGTCGACGTTGACGACCTTGAGCTCGAAGTCGATCGGCGCCTTCTTCTGAAGCGCTCGCAGGAGGTGAAGCAGCGTGTAGCTATCTTTACCGCCGCTCACGGCGACCATGACGCGGTCTCCCTGCTCGATCATGGAAAAGTCCGCGATCGCCCTGGAAATGGCCTTCGTGAGCCTTTGCGGCGCAGTCGACATCGATCGCCGGTCTAGCACGCCAACGGCGCGTCACCGATCGGAGCTACTTTCCCGTGCGCTCGACCAACGAGAGGAACGTGAGCACGCCGTGCCCTGTCGCTCCCTTGACGTGCCACGCGTAGGGGCGCTCGGTGGACGCGGGGCCCGCGATGTCACAGTGGACCCAGTTCTTCGTCTTGCCGATGAACTCCTTCAGAAATAGGCCCGCCGTGATGGAGCCGCCCCAGCGCTCGCCGGTGTGCTTCAGATCCGCGCAGTCGCTCTTGAGCTGATCTTTGTAGGCGTCGACGAGCGGCATATGCCACATCTGCTCGCCGGACTGCTTGAGCGCGGCGGCGAACTTGCTGCGGGTGTCGTCGTTGGTCGTGTAGAAAGCGGACCAGGCGGTGCCGAGCGCGACGACGCAGGCTCCGGTGAGCGTCGCGTTGTCGATCATCATGTCGGGCTCGAGCGCTGCACCGTAGGCGAGCGCGTCGGCGAGGACGAGTCGGCCCTCGGCGTCCGTGTTGATGATCTCGACCGTCTTGCCGTCGAGCGAGCCCCAGATGTCGCCGGGGCGGTACGCGTTGCCGTCGGGCATGTTCTCCGCGCACGCCATCAACGCGTGCACTTCGACTTGCGGTTTGAGAGCCGCGACGCCGACCATGAGGCCGACCATGTTGGCGGCGCCGGACATGTCGTGCTTCATCTCGCCCATGCCTTGCGCGGGCTTGATCGAGATGCCGCCCGTGTCGAACGTTATGCCCTTGCCGACGAACACGAGCTTCTTCTTCGCCTTCTTAGCGGGCGTATAGCTCATGTGAACGAGGCGGGGTCCGTGCGTGCTGCCGCGGCCCACTGCGTGGAGCAGGAGCATGCCGCGCTTTTCGATCTCTTTCTCGTCGAACACGACCACCTTGAAGCCGTGCTTCTTGCCCTCGTGCACCGCGGCGTCCGCGAGAGTCTTCGGGTAGATCACGTTCGGCGGCTCGTTCGAGAGATCGCGCGAGACCTTCACGCCGTGCGCGATGAGCTGGCCGAGATCGATCTGCTTCTTCGCGTCCGGCAGGAACCGCTTCTCGGCGGTGAACGTGACCTCGGCGACCTCGGACTTCGGCTTGCGCTCGCCCGTCAGGTATTTCGCGAAGCGATACGCTCCGAGCTCGAAGCCCTCGACGAGCGTTCGGACCTTGGTCTCCCAGCCCTCGGGGACCGCGACGACGACCGTCTTGGCCTTCTCCGCGTTTGCACAGCGTGCGGCGCGCGCGGCGAAGGCGCGGATCGCGGCGGCGTCATTGACGTCGCGCTCGCCCAAGCCGAGGACGATGACTACGGGCGCGGGCACCTTGCCGCTCGTCGGCATGGAGAGCTGCTGCTCCCCCTTGCCGGTGAACTCCTGGCGTGCGGCGAGCTTACCGAGAGCGCCATCCAAGGCGGCGTCTGCAGAAGCGAATGCGCCCTTCGCTTTCTTGGCGGCAGATTGGGCCCAAACCCCAATCACGACGAGGTCAGCTGCGATCTCGTGGGGTTTGTCGGTGGACCGTACGGTGATCTCGATGGGCATGAACGCGTGCTCCTCCAGGTCGCCCATGGGTCGTGAGCGAAGCCGAAACGACGCGGACTATGGCAGACCGGCGGGTCCTCGCACAAGAGAAGCTGCGCTAGAGGCGGGATTTTGACCAGGTCAATGCTTGATCCGGCAACTATGTGAGCCGGTGCGTTCGGTCAGTGGCTACCGGCGACGGCTGCGCGCTTGCCGGCTTCGCCGCTGCGCATGAGCGCGCTGCGGAAGGCGACGGGCCCGATGAGCTCGTTGAGCATCACCGCGCCGAGCAGACACGCGCTCGCTCCTTCGCCCCAGCCCTTGAACTGCTTGGCGACGAGCACGGCCAACCCGATCGCGATGCCCGATTGCGAGAAGAGGCCGTACGGGATGATACCTCGCTGCTCCTTCGGGGTGCGACCGAGCGACATGCCGAATCGCGCGCCCGTCCAGATCGCCGCAGCGCGCACGAGCGCCAGGGCAAGGGCGACCGGCGCGACCTTCTTGAAGATCGCCCAGTGAAGCCCAGCACCAGCGACGGCGAAGAACACCGCGAAGGTCGGCACCGCGGCACTCTCCAGGTCGTGCACCAGTTTCGCACCCTCGATGTCCGTCGCGTTCTCGAGGAAGAGTCCCGCCGTGAGGCACATCAGCAGGGGATCGAGGTGCAGGCGCGTTCCTGCCTCGGCGCACAAGAAGCAAACGCCGAAGACGAAGAGCGCGACCCTCTGATTGACCTTCTTCAAGTACACGGTGAAGACGACGCCGAGGATCAAGCCGACGCCGATCGAGCCGAAGATGTGGACCAGCAGCTCGGTCATGCCACCCCCTTCGCCGGAGGAGAAGGTCGCGCCCGCGAGCGCGTTCACTCCTGCGAAGAGGAAGATGATGAAGAGGTCTCCCATGACGACGAGGCCGAGCACCGTGTCGCAGATGGGCCCGGCCGAGCCGGTCTCGCTGATGAGCGCGAGCGCAACGGTCGGCGAGACGGCGGCGAGCACGGTGCCGATCAGGAGCGCGACGACTGCGCGCTGCGTGAAGGTCATGCCGTCCATGAACGGGAGAAAGTTGGTGATGACGAACGAGATCGATGAGAGAGCGAGCAGGGCCAGCGCGATGAAGAAGACCGCGCCGATGAGGGAGAATCCACCGATCGCGAGGATCGAGAGGTACTTGCCTCTGAGGCGCTTGAAGTTGAGCTCACCTCCCGCAGAGAGTGCGATGAGCCCGATCGCGACGCCGTTGACGAGCTTGAGATCGCTCAGCATGCGATCGGTCACGAGGTTGAGCACGCTCGGGCCTGCGACGAACCCGGAGACGAGATAGCCGGTGAGCCGCGGGAGCTTGACGCCCGCGAAGATGGTTCCGGACTGGATCGCCGCGAGCAGCACGAAGCCGAACGCGAGCGCCGCACCGGAGCCGACGATCGACGTCTCTTCGGGCAAGAAGCTGCGTGCCGCGGCGATCAGCACCACCGTGATGGCGAGCAGGAAGATCGCGCGAGTCAATATCCTTCTCCTTGATCGGAGGATGGATCGGCGATCTTCGGCAAGGCGGCGGGCGTCGGGATCGCGGGCTCGTGACCGGGGTCGTTGACCATCGCCACGGGCCTCACCGAGGGCGGAGGAATCGAGAGCGACCCCAATTCGAAGCGCAGCCCGCCGCGCATGCGCACGAGGATCTGCACGGTGAGCTCGGTGAGAACGGCACCGCCGATGGTCGCGGTCATGAGCCACGGCAGGTTCGCCGCGTTCTCGGTCTGCGTGCGATAGATCGCGTAGTAGCTGACGATGGTGGCGATCGCGACGGGCGACTGCGGCGAGAGCGCAAGACCGAGTGTCGTCGCGTCCGGGAGCTCCTTGGGGCCAACCCGCTTGGCGACACGCGCACCCATGATCTTGCCGGCGACGCGCGCCGCGACGAAGATCGGCACGAGCGCCCAACCTTGCCACGCGGTGGGATCCCAGAGCGCGCCCGCGATGACGAGCAGGATCATGTAGAGCGGTCGCTCGACCTGCGCGAGCGTGGCCTTGAGGCGCTCCACGTTCTGGTACGGCAAGTTGATCAGGAGCGCCCCGGCGATGGCGCACACGACCAGCGGAGAGAGCCCGAGGTAGCCGGCCATGCCCGCGGAGAGCGCGATGGATCCGAGCAGCGACGCGATCTCTTCGCCTCCTGACTTCGCGCTGCGAATCAGGATGTACGTGAGGATGCCGAGCACTCCGCCGAGACCGAGCTCGATGAAGATCCACGCGATGTGCGGGAGACTCCACGTAGCGATCGCGTCCGTGGGCCTGTAAAATGCCCCGATCAGCGCGAGCACGACGATACCCGCGATGTCGTCGAGGCGCGTGATGTGCTCGACGATGCGCGCGGCCATCGAGCCCGAGCTGCGCGCGATCGCGACGGCGGCGACCGGCGCGGCCATCGTCGCGCACGCACCGAGCGCGAGAGCGTCACGCAACGGGGCGCGCGCCACGAGATCGTTCTTCACACTTCCCCAATCCGAGAAGCTCCACGTCGGGTCGAGCGCCATGAGGAACAGCACCGAGGCCGCAACGGTGGTCAGGAACGGGATCGCGCTCTCCGCGACGACGGCGGCGCTCGTCTCCTCCGGCATGAGATCGAGCTCGCGAACGTCGAACTGGATGCCGACGACGAAGCCGAGCCACCCGAGCCCGAACTCCAGCGCGGGGCGCAAGTCGGCCACGATCTCGTCGCTCAAAATGCCGACGCTCGGCATGCGGAAGATGACGCCCATCGCGATGAACGGGATGCCGCTGGAGAGCAGGACGGTGAGCCCGAGGCGCCTCTCGAGCGTACGGACGAACGGGTGCGCGGCGAGAACGGCAAGGATCAGCGCGGCGCCGAGACCGAGCACGATGCGCAGGATGTTGACCTGAGGCGCACCCGGCACTGGCTCGGGCGCGTGCCCGCCTGCCGGATCCGCGAAAGCGATCGCTGGCAGGAGAAACACGCATGCTGCGAGCACGGCGCTGGACGTCGGGCGACGCATCGAACGCGGGAGTATCTACGACGCCCGCGCGAGTGTCGATGATGTCGTCGCGCGACGCGTAGGATGTGGCGCGTGCGCTTGCCTCGACCCGATCCGCAGCACGCGCTGACGCTCGCGGCGCTGCGGATCGTTATGCCTCTCGTGATCGTAGCGTCGCCGGAGCTCCGCGAGGGTCCCGCGTGGGCGGCGTTGCCGGCGGCCGTGCGCGCGGCGCCCGAGGGTCTCGGGTGGTTCGTGAAGTACGCGCCGATCGATCCAACACTCGCTCACGTGATTCAGGCGGCGTGTGTGTGTGTGTTCGCGGCGCTGCTCTCGATCGCAGGCGTCTGCACCCATGTCGACGCCGCCGTCGGCGGTTGATGCCGATGAGGTTACCGGAGGTCTCACTCAGGCACGCGTACGCGAGCGCGGCCGTGCCCGCGGCGACCACGAGGAGCGGGCGACCGATCTAGCGACCACTCATCCGAAAAACGTATCAGGCGATCGGCTTGCCGTCCGCCGCATGCTCCATCAACGACGAGCGGGCGCCCGCCCGATCCACCACACGAAAACCGATTCCGTGCGTGGCGTCCCCGGGGTTCCACGCGAGCGGCTCGCGCTTCGGCACGGAGCCAGGCGCGGGCAGCGGGAACATCAGCGAGCGCGCCGCGTGGTGCGAGACGTTGCCGATCACGTGGTGGTGCTCTTGGTGAATGTGCCCGTAGAAGACCGTCGTCGCAGGTCGCTTGTCGAACAGCGCGGTCGCCTTCTGCGCGTCGGGCGTGGCCCAGTCCCACTGCGGAAAGAGATCGAAGAGCGGGCGGTGCGCGAACACGACGAGCGGCGTATCGATCGCGATGGAGGCTAGATCTTGCTGCAACCAGGCGATCTGCTCGTCGCCCATCTTCGCCTCTGCGCGCGACACGTTGTCGAGCCCGACGAAGTGAACGCCCTCGTGATCGAACGACCACGTGAGCGGGCCGAGGAGCTCTCGGAACACGTCTCCGCCGTCTTGGTCGGCGTCGTGCTCGCCGGCGAGCAAGCGCACGTCCTTGCACTTGAGCGTCGCGATCATCGCCTTCACCTCGCTCATGCGCGCGCGCCGAACGGCGATGTCGGTGGTCCTGTGCGTGAGGTCGCCGGTGAACACGATGAAGTCCGGTTGCTTCTCGATCGCGTTGATCGCGTCGATCGTCCTGGGAAGCGTGAGCTTCGCCTCGGGGTTGGGCGCGCCTTCGAAGCCCCAGTGGGTGTCCGAGATCTGCAAGAACAAGAAGTCCTTCGCGGCCGCTCGTTCGGCCATGTGCGCGCGAGAGCCGCAACCTGAAAGGCTCGACGCGAACGTCGCGCCGATGCCTAAACCGAACAACTTCAAGAAATCTCGCCTGTGCGTTTCATCCATCGCTGACCTCCGCGACGAACTACACCGCGCGAGCGACTTCGGATTTCCGCTTTACGGATCTCGAGGACGACTGGGCTCGTGGGCGCATCTCCGCGCGTGACGATCACGCGATCGGGCGTGTCCGTGAGGCGCGGATCTTCTGCCACCACGAGCGCCTTGCGGGTCGGGTACGGCGAGGCCCAGCGGGATCCACGCTCCGTCGTGCTGCGCCCACGCTCGATAACCGTCGCCGCTGAGCACGGGCCGATTCGAGCACGTGAGCACCGCGAGGCCCGTACCGCGACGCGCGCGGTAGTTGCCGTGTTGATCCGCGGGGACGACTGGCGCAGCCGAAAGGTGCATCGTCTCCACGTCGCTCGCTGTGACGACCAAGAGCGCGCGCGCCTCGAGTGCTGCGCGATCGCGCTCACGCCGAAGGTCGCGGAAGAGCAGCACGAGCCCGAGCGCGACACCTGCGATGATCAGCACGGGACGCAGCCGCTCGAGCGCGGCTCGAATGCGCGACTTGGCCGTGCCGATCGGAATCTTCAAGAAACGCGCGACCTCGTCGTGACTCAGCTCGTCGAGGAACGCGAGCGACAGCGCACGTCGTTCGGAGGGCGGCAGCGCGCTCATCGCAAGGCCGAGCGCGCGCTCGCGACGCCTCTGCCACGCACCCTCGTCAGCTGAGATCGCGTCGTCGCGGAGGTCGTCGCTGGCGGATGCGTCGCCGTGTGGGCGGCGCTTGTCGTCTCGCAGTTCGTTGATCACGCGGCGCCGCACGATGCCCGTCCACCAAGGTCGAAACTCGCCGCGGCTCGCCTCGAACGTCGCGGCCTTCTGCCATACGGTGAGCCATATCTCCTGCACGATCTCGTCCGCGCGCGCGCCGAGCGAACGCGAACACGAGCCCCGCGGGGAGCGCACGAAACGCATCCTCGTGCCTGTCCACCACGCGCGCGAGCAGGGCCTCATCCGAGAGCGCTTTGACCACTTCTGGAAGTACTACACCAACCGAACCCAATCGGATTTCGGACTCAATGCGGGACGTGAAAGCCCTCGTGCTCGAGCATTTTTTCGAGGAGCGGCTTGACGAAGTGCAGTGCGACGAGGCCAAACAGATCGATCGCGGCGTGTGCAATGATCGAGGGCCACAGACTCTTGCGAACCGCGGCCACGGTCGCGAGGCACGCGCCCGCGACGAACGTCTGTACGACGCCGATCATCCCTTGGTAGCCGTGTCCCGCGCTGAAGAGCGCGGCCGAGACGATGACGCCGATGACGAGTCCGCGCCGGGTGTCTCCGAAGATCACGCGGAAGCGCGAGAGCAAGAACCCGCGAAAGAGGATCTCCTCGTTGAAGCCCGCGAAGAGCGCGACCGGTAGGAGCGACCACAGCGGAAATGCGCTCAGAGTCTCCATCGCGCGCGCCTTGTCGACGACGTCGATGCTGCTACCGAACAGCGCCATCGCGCTGACGGTGACCACCGCACTCACCACGTAAGTGCCGCCCGCGGCGATCAGCGTCGCGACCGCGGTAGCGAATTTGTCCGTGGGATTCGAGAGTCCAAGGCTGACGACGCGACTCTCGTCGCCGGCGGTCGCGACGAAGACCGCGAGGAGCCCGACCAACCCCGTCAGCCCGACGTGCGCGACGAGCATATTGGGGCTCGAGCCGATGATCCCCGCGCCGAGCGTAGTCGAGCCGAACACCCATGCGAACAACGTCGCGAGCACGGCCAGGACCTGAACGGCTGCCCAAGTCCGGCTGAGTGGCTTGATCGGTAACGGCACGAAGAGCGCGCCATGATGACAGGGGTTGGCAAAGAACGGTGTCGGGAATAGTTTCCGCGGCGAGTTTGTCGGCCTGAGCCGAGTAGCTCGCCGAACGCCAAACGATGATCCCCAAAGAGCTCCTCGCTGCCCTCCGCACGATAGAGATTCACACGGCGCGATTCGCCAACGAGAATCTGTCGGGCACCTACGCGTCGAGCTTCAAGGGACAGGGCTTGGCGTTCCGAGAGGTGCGCCCATACCAGCCCGGGGACGACGTGCGGACGATCGACTGGAACGTGTCGGCGCGCATGAACGAGACGTTCGTGAAGGTGTTCGTGGAGGAGCGCGAGATGACGGTCAACCTGGTGGTTGACTTGTCACCGTCTCAGCGCTTCGGCACCAGGCGCGCCCCCAAGGCGCGTGTCGCTTCCGAGGTCGGTGCGCTCTTGGCGTTCAGCGCGATCCGCAACAACGATCGCGTCGGGTTG
>JAYVYD010000355.1:0-14964 GCA_043784605.1 Myxococcales bacterium
CGCTAAAGCGACTGCGCTTGGCGACGCCCTCGATGACATGGCGATATTGATCCCGCGTGCGATTGTTCATCGCGGCGTAGACCCCCATCGGATCGCTTCGCAACACTCCTTCGACTGCGCTAGTGGCTTCGAAGAATGCGTTCCAATCCAGCGCTGCGATCGCGCGCATGCTGGTGATCGCGTTCCCCACCGAGACCTGATCCGCGGCCTGCCGAAGGTGCTGCTTTCGCGTCAGCTCCTCGGGGGTCGTTTTCATCTTCGCGCATTGGCGCGCCACCCACTCCATCGCAGCGCTGAGCAGGATGTCGTGCTCACGGAGACGTCTCAACAATTGAACCAGGAGAGCGGAGGTAATGAGTGAATCGCTCTTCTCCAGCGCCCTCAGGGTCGTCTCCACCGCTTTTGGTGTTTGCCCTTCTTGCACCAAGCGCGCAGCCCACGCATCTCCGCGTGCGCGATCACGCGCGCCGGCTTCGGAGGCAGCCAAGGCACCGACCGTCAGCACCAGACCGAGCCTGAGCATAATGGGAATCGCCCATAGCTCACCTATCGAGAGTGTATGGGCCGACTGATAGGATAGGACGTAGTGGCTGAGAGATGACAGTTCGAT
The DNA here is from genome assembly GCA_043784605.1 of Myxococcales bacterium. Classification (GTDB taxonomy): domain Bacteria; phylum Myxococcota_A; class Polyangia; order Polyangiales; family Polyangiaceae; genus JANYHY01. Next base: position 611 of record JAYVYD010000355.1, read on the forward strand.
CTTTGCGTCCGTATGGCGCAAGTAGTCGAGGCAAAGACCATAGACGCGCGGATATCCGCGCATCGAGCCCTCGCGAAGACGCGGCAATTGCACGAGGTACCCCCAGGGGAGGTCTTCTTGAATTTCACGAATCTGGTCTTCGACGACATGCGAATTGTCGAGCAGCCACTCTTCGGCCAATGTTGGCTCGACTCGCTGCGCGAACTCGCGCGCGAGGATTTGGTATGCTTGTCTGATGCGGGCGCGCGCGGCTGCGAATCTGCCGCGCAGGGGTCCCGGGGTCACGCCCATCGACGGTTCACCGTGTGCGCGCGCTACCTCGATGGCATGATCTGCCAAGTGTTCAACCGTATAGATGTCACCGCGGAGACAGGCCGCGTCATCCCATTGGGTCGTTGGCAGTAGGCCTGGGCAGACTTGCTCGTGACTTGGTCGGCTGACAGTGTTCTCTACGGCCCCATCCGGGTCTGGCACATTCACGTACCGGTTCCGGCCAACGCGCTTACTTCACTGAGTCGGTGTAGCCACGACCCATTGGTGAGTGGCCAAATGGACGGCCGACGCGAGCAACACGCAAAAGTGTCGTCCGTGCGGAGGCAGCCTGATGTTGCAGAACAGATGGGACACGGGTTTCGCTCCGAGACACCATCCCAGTGAGCCTCGACAGCATGCGATCGAATGACACGATTCACGATGGGCTTCTTTCTGCGACTCGACACCACATGCTCTCGTCGGACACCGAGGAGTGCACGCCTTGTGCCGCCAAAACCCGCGACTTAATCCAATGTCGCGCGCCGTGTTTGTGGCGATCGTGCGCGGGTGTGGCGCTTTAGCGCTGCGGGTGCGGACGCATTTGCCGGAGGATCTCTCCGTCTGTCGCGCTCGGGTCCACGAATCCACCCCGCGATCTCGTCGTTCGTACTCGCTCTCCCGGTGTCTACGACGCGCTCGCTCGCGTCGAAAAGAGGAGGACTGCGATGAGTGATCTCCACTCGCGCCTGCGTGCACTCGGACTCATCACCGCCTCCGGCAGGCTCGACGATCTCGTCGCGCTCGCTACCAAGAAGCGTTGGGCCGATGGAGAGCGTCGAGTATGTCGCCGACGCAGAAGAATCGCCGGCTCCACTACTATTCAAAGATTGGATTACTCGTCATTGACGAGCCCGGCTTCCTCGCATTCGACGATCGAAATGCAGACCTCCTCTTGCAAGTCTTCAGTCGCCGTTACGAGAAGAGCCTCGTCCTCACCACCAATTCTCGCCTTCGCCGAGTGGCATACCGTCTTGCCCAGCGCCACCTGCGCGATGTTTGTAGAAGTCCACATCGACGACGTCGTTCCAGACGAGAGAAGCGTGAGTTCCCCTCTATCTTTCGCACCCACGCGGTTGTTGCGCGCAGGCGCAACCGCTGCGCTCTCGCGCGGGCCCAAGAACAGCTCGTCTCGCGTTCGTTCGGCGAAAGACGGATCGAGCGCTGGGGTTTTGGTTGGAACGCCTGTTGCTGACTTGAAGCCATGACACGCAAGAAGCGGTTTCTCGTTTTACCTCCTGTCCTCATGCTCGCGGCGTGCGGCGCCGCTACCCCAGGGGCCCAGCCTCACGACATGAGCATGTCTCAGCACGAGACAGCGGCTACGACGGAGGACACAGGCGCCGCGGCGCACGCCGCGATGTACAACGCTGACGCAACTGTCACCAGCTCACACTGCGGTCATACGGGTGCCGCCGCCGCTAAGGGCGACATAGATGGCGGCTGCTGGACCTCGGTTGCGAACCCGACCTCGGCGCACCTCGACGAGGCCGAGCGCCATCGCAAGATGGCTGCCGACCATCGCGCCGCTTCTCAATCACTGAAGGACGCCGAGGCAAAGTCATGTATGGGGATCTCGGATCGAGATCGAGACATGAGCCCGTTCGAGCACCGCGAGGATATCGAGAGCGTGTCGCCGCTGAACGCAACGAACTTATCATCCAAGAGCGGCGTGAACTCCCATCTGGTTGGAGCGACCATCGTGTTTCGGGCAGTGCCCGGGATGACGCAGCAATGGCTCCAGCGCGTGGTCGAGTGCCACGTCGCGCGGAATTCCGCGGTGGGCCACGACGTTCCCGAGATGCCGTCCTGCCCACTCGTGCCGAACAACGTCACGGCGAAGGTCGTCTCAACGGATGCGGGGTTCGCTATCGAGGTACGCTCTGATGACTCTGCGACTGCGTCGGAGATCCTACGACGCGCGCAGTCGCTGGCACTGACCCCACATTGAAGACGTCCTGTGTGCCAGCGCTGCAGTGACGGCAGCCAACATCAGCGCGCGGCGCGACATTCCTAGCGGATCCATGCGCTATTTTGCAGCTCATGTGGCGTGCGGTAGGGCTTTCGCGACCGAAGGATTGTCAGTGGAGTGGGTGAGGTAAGCCGCCAACGCGTCGGCGGCGCGCTGCGCGTGTGCGAGCACGGTCAACGTGGGGTGACGATCACCGGCGGTTCGCAGCACGCTCGCGTCGGCGACCCATACATTCGAGAGGCCTCGCACGCGTCCAGTCGGATCGCAGACTGCGCTTTCATCATTGCCCATCGCGCACGTGCCGGCCTCGTGTCCCGCGCCGAGCTGCAGTGGATCTGCAAGAGGCACGAGCCTACTGCCTGAAGCCGCGAGCGCATCAGCGAGGTTCACACACGCCTGCTTCATATCTCTCTTTGGTTCATCCAGGTCGCACACCACAGTCTCTGCACCCTCAATAGGCCGCCGCTTCGTGACCTCCGAAATGAGCTTTCTTCGTCGAAGAAAAGCTCGCAACGCCAACGCGCAGGGCTGTCGTCCGTGCTACTTTCGCCCTACTCGTTAGGAGCTCCCATGCGATTGGTACTTTGTCTCCTCGGCTTCGTTGCGTGCGGTTCGTCGCCAATCCCCACGAATAAACCCGGGCTAGACGCAGCGGTCACGGTGCCCTTCGTCGATACACTGCCGCAGCCTCTGACGATGGAGAATGCGTCGAGCACGCCGGCAACCGTCGAGGTGTCGTTGGTCGCCGCGGGCGCGATGCTGGACATGGCGCCAGGGAAGCCGACGACACGCGCGTGGGCGTACAACGGTTCCGTTCCCGGGCCGACCTTGGTCGTCACCGAGGGCGACCACGTGATCGTGCACTTCACGAACAAGCTGCCAGACCCGACTACCGTGCACTGGCATGGGCTTCACATCCCGGCCGATCAGGACGGCAGCCCGATGGACCCGGTCGCTCCTGGGGCGAGTCGTGATTACGTGTTCGACATTCCGGCCAATAGCGCCGGCACCTATTGGTACCATCCGCATCCGGACGGAAAGACCGCCGACCAAGTCGCCCGAGGGCTCTTTGGAGCGCTCATCGTGCGCGCCAAGACGGATCCGCTGCCGAAGGATCTCGTCGATGAACTGCTCGTCCTTCACGACAATCGCTTCACGAAGAACGGCGGAATCAGCGCCGATACCATGAACGACATGATGAATGGGCGGGAGGGCGACGTGCTCTTCGTCAACGGGGTCGTGAACCCCACGATGACCCTGCGCGCAGGCGAACAACGTCGACTACGCATCCTGAACGCCTCTGCTGCGCGCTACTACTTGCTGAAGGTTCCCAATCACCAACTCATCAAGATCGGGAGCTCCGGCGGACTCTTTGGAGTTCCCCAGCCATTGGATCAAATGCTGGTCGCTCCAGGCGAGCGTGTAGAGGTGCTGCTCGGTGCCAGCGCAGCTCCTGGCACTACCACCACGCTCAAGGCGCTCGCCTATGATCGCGGTGTGATGACCGCCAACGGCGCGCCTTCACCCTCCACGGAGGTTGACCTCCTCTCCGTCGCCTACACATCCGACGCGCCCATGACGAGCCCAGCGGTTGCGGGGACTCTGCGCACAATCGCTCCAATTGATGTGAGCAATGCCACCGCGCGGTCGTTCGTCCTGAGCGAGCAGATGATGAACTACATGATCAACGGCAAGACCTACGACATGAACCGCGTCGACGTGCTCGCAAAGCTCGGGACAACGGAGGTTTGGACAGTCAAGAACTCGGCCGATATGGATCACCCATTTCACTTGCATGGTTTCCAGTTCCAGGTGCTCGATCGTAACGGAACAGCCGAGCCGGTCGTCGCGTGGGACGACACCGTCAACGTCCCCAGAAAGGGGACAGTCCGTCTTGCCGTGCAGCTCGCGGACTTCAAAGGAGTGCGCATGTACCACTGCCACATTCTCGAGCACGAGGATCTCGGCATGATGGGCACGATTGACGTCGAGTAAGGGTAGAGTCGATGATTTTGAGACTATTCATTCTGGCGCTCACACTCTCCTGTGCGAATGGCGAGCTGCCAACAGTGTCAAAGGGTGACCCACGCAGCCCCACGGCGATGGAAGCTCCAGCTAGTCGGGGGGCGTCGCCCGTGCAGTCCAGCGCCGCGATGGAGTCCGACGGCGGTGGGATGACTCACGTGCACAAGGAGGCAAAGTGAAGTGCTACTTGCTAGTCGGTGCGCTTGCATCTTTTGGCTGCGCGTCCACCTCACCGAAGCCTGCGTTCGACGACACGGCGCGGATGGTTCAAGAGCGATCCGGACAAGCGATCGCATGGAGTGAGGACGACGACAGAGCAGCGATCGATCGGACGGTCGCCGGACTCCTGGGGACTCCACTGACGCCCCAAGCGGCGGTACAGGTTGCCCTATTGCGCAATCGACATCTCCAAGCGACCTTCGAGGACTTGGGCGTCGCGCAGGCCGAGTTGGTGCAAGCAGGGTTGCTCAAGAACCCGACCTTGTTTGGGAGCATTCACTTTCCTCTCTCCACTGGCGCAGTCGCCGATGGCACTCTCATCGGCGCGTTCGACTTCATCGATGCTTTCTCGGTGCCCGCAAAGAAGCACATCGCTGCGTCTCGCCTCGCTGCGACCAAGGCGCGTGTCGCCGACAGCGTTCTAGACCTCGCGCACGAGACGGCAGCCGCTTACTATGCGGCGATCAGCGCCAGTCAAATTCTCGCGATGCGCCGGGCGGTGCTGGAGGCGGGGGAAGCTGCCACGGAGATCGCACGGCGGCTGGCGGCGGCGGGAAACACGAGCGAGCTAGATCTCGCGAACAGAGAGATGGAGCTCGAGGCTCTCACACTCGAGGCTCTACGTGCCGAGGCGATGGCGGCGGGGACGCGCGAAGCGCTCACGCGAAGAATGGGTCTCTTCGGGATGGCGACCACTTACGCTCTGCCCGAGAAACTTCCCGAGCTCCCGAAGGACGACGCGCTCCCCGATCACCTCGAGTCATTGGCCATCACTCAGCGTCTGGATTTGACGGCAGCTCACGAGGACGCGCAATCGATCTCGCACGAGCTCGCCATGTTCCGGAACTTCCGTCTGTGGGGGCTCATTGGGCCGGTAGAGGGGGCTTACGAGAAGACCTTCGCCGGATCCGAGGTCGCGGGCCCGGGAACGACGCTCGAGCTCCCCATCTTCGATCAAAAGCAAGCCGTGGGCGCGCGACTCGAGGCTCGACTGCGCCAGTCGCTGGATCGTGAAGAAGCGCTCGCAGTCGACATTCGCTCGGAGGTGCGCGAGGTGCGTGCGCGTGTTGGTTTCGCTCGAAAATTGGTCGAGAGCTACCAGACGCGCATCGTGCCTCTTCGAGAGCACGTGGTTCAACTGACGGAGGAGCGCTACAACGCGATGCTTGCGGGTGTGTTTCAACTCGTCATCGCAAAACAATTAGAGGTAGAGGCGTACGCGAGTCTCATTGACGGGCTGCGAGACTATTGGACGAGTCGCTCGGATCTCGAGCGCGCCGTTGGGGGACGTCTCGGGGAGCAACCGACGACCAACACTTCGAACGCAGGTACGACAGCGCCAAAGCAGCAGATGCCCGACATGCCCGGGATGAACATGCACGACATGAAGAACATGCAGCATTGAGGACACCATGATCAGTCGTAGAGAAGCGTTCTTGAGCACTCTCTTGGCAGGCGGTGCGGCGTTCGTATTGAACCGACGCCGCGCTCTCGCGGCGACAGAGCCCACCTCGCCTAGCGGGACCAACTACACGCCAGTCATCATGCCGAACGGCAGCACGCTCCCGTTCACCATGAAGGACGGCGTGAAAGAGTTTCGGCTCACGGCCGAGCCCGTCAAGCGAGAGATCGCGCCCGGCATGATCATCAACGCGTGGGGCTACAACGGCTCGACGCCTGGTCCCACCATCGAGTGCGTGGAAGGCGACCGCGTACGCATTTTTGCGACGAACAAGCTGCCTGAGCGGACCAGCGTCCATTGGCACGGGATCCTACTTCCCAACGGTATGGACGGCGTCGCGGGGCTCAATCAGCCGCACATCGAACCGGGCGAGACCTACGTCTACGAGTTCACGCTCCGACAGCACGGCGTGTACATGTATCACCCTCACTCGGACGAAATGGTCCAAATGGCGCTCGGAATGATGGGCTTCTTCGTCATCCATCCCAAGGCGCCCGAGACGCCGCGTGTGGACCGCCATTTCATCATCATGCTCCACGAGTGGTTCGTCGAGCCGGGCGCCGCCACGCCCAACCCGGCGGTCATGACGGACTTCAACCTCTTCACGTTCAACAGTCGCGCATGGCCCGGCACGGACGCGCTCGTCGTGCGGGCGGGTCAGCGCGTAAGGGTCTCTTTCGGCAATCTGAGTATGGACAGCCATCCAATTCATTTGCACGGATACGCGTTTCAAGAAGTCGCGACTGATGGAGGTCCCACGCCCGTGTCTGCGCGGCGACCGGAGACGACGACTGACGTGCCCGTCGGCGCGACGCGAACCGTCGAGTGGGTGGCGGACGTTCCCGGCGACTGGGCCTTTCATTGTCACAAGTCACACCACACGATGAACCCAATGGGGCACGACGTGCCCAACATGCTGGGCGTGAGTCAGGGCGGCGTAGACGACAAAGTGAGGCGTGCGCTGCCGGGATACATGGCAATGGGCGAGACTGGCATGGGAGGCATGATGGATATGGGTCGACCCAAGAATACTCTCCCCATGATGACCGGTACTGGGCCGTTCGGGCCCATCGAGATGGGCGGGATGTTCACCGTCCTCAAGGTGCGCGACGGGATTACCACTTTCGAAGATCCGGGCTGGTACCAACATCCCGCGGGGACCGTTGCGCGAAAGGTGTAGGCGAGTCGCTTTGTTGCTGCAGCGGTGACTCCCTTCTGGTGCGACCGAAGGCTTCAAGCGCCCCGGCGCGGGCCTCAGGGTTGCGCCTGGCGACGCGGGGGCGAGCGCGGTATGCTAGCGGATGTCGGTGCGGGGGGCCCGACCAGATGCCTCCTGTCGCCTCGAAGCTCGTGGATCCGACGGGTCAGGCGTCAGTAGCGGCTTGGATATCATCGCTGCCTCCGTGAAGTCAGAGGCGGTCTATTGGGAGATAGTGATGAAGTTGTTGAATCTGTGCGCGCTCGTCGGTGTTGTCGTTGGGTGCTCTTCGACGACTGTGGTCCAGTCCCATCCCGCCGACGCAGCGGTCGAAGACACGTCCGTCGCAGACACTGCTCCGCCTCCGCCGGCTGGCGTCGAAGGCTGCACGGGTGGACAGACTGTCGTGCACAACTATCCGCCTGGGCCCTACGGCTTTGGCGTGGGCCAGACCCTCGCGGACTTTTGCCTGCAAGGATATCTCGCACCGGACAAGCAGACCCTCGAGCCGCTAGCGCTCCACGACTATTTCGATTGGGCAGGCGCGAGCGGCAACACGGTCTTGTTCTTGAGTGCCGGCATGACGTGGTGTGGCCCCTGCAATGCAGAGGCGGCACAGCTCCCCAAGGCTTCCACCGACATGGCAGGCAAAGGTGCTGTCATCTTTCAAGTCCTGCTCGACGGACCCACCTACGGCGTCGGCTCCACGGAGCAGGACCTCAAGGCGTGGGACAGCAAATACATGCTCCCGTTCCACGAAGCGATGGATACAAGCCGGATCACCGTGGACTACTTTCCGACGCCGCACCCGCCCGGCTTGATCATCGACACCAAGACTATGAAGGTGCTCAAACCGCTGCACGGTCTGGAGACTGCTACCCAGCTGACGACTCTGTTGACCAACTGCGTGGCTGACGCGACCAACTGCAAATGAAATACTCAGCGCGCGCGGGGCTCGGATCCGTGGCGCTAGCGTTGGCTGCCTGCTCGGGCGATCTCCCCAGCGCGGCGTCGAGCGACGCAGGCAACAAGCCGGACGTCGTCAAAGATGTAGTGACGGCCGATCAAGCGCCACCGCTCAGCTGCGCAGAGGCCAAGGCGTGCGAGCCCGGCGACAACCAACCGCTGGCGTCGTGCATCGTCTCGCTCGACGCTACTTTAGTGAACCCACTTGGCGCGCCGCTACCGGGAGAGGCCGTGTACCTCTGCGGGCTCACCGTTTGCTCTAGTGAGCTCACGGCGAACGCTCAAGGCAAGGTGCATGCGGACGTATGTGTGTGGTTCATCTCCGCAGCGATCAAGTATCTCGGAGGTCCTAACTTCGCCGGCTTTGCGATGGCGATCCCGCCCACACTATCGGCCATATCGCTGCCCGCGGTGACCCTGGTGCCGCTCCCGAGCGCGGGCGTCGACTTCCCTCCTGCCGGAGGCGACGTTGTTTCCAATGGCGTCACGATGACAGTGGGCCCGAACGCGGTGAAGTTCGACCTCGCCGATTCACAAGATGGCAACCGGCGAAAGTTCCGCGCGGTCGAAGTCCCCATCGACAAAGCGCCGCCGTTTCTCGACCCGTCGCTCAAGCTCGAAGCACTATGGGGCCTGTCGCCCATTAACGCGAGTATCACCCCAGCCGCGTTGTTGACGATACCCAACACGAAGGGGTGGAAGCCGAACACCGTGGTCGAGTTCTTCGTGAACGGCGCCAACAACGGCATAGCCAATCCGCCTGCTCCCTACGGAGGCTGGGCAGCGATCGGCAACGGCTTCGTAAGCGCGGACGGAAAGACCGTGAGCATGGACCCAAAGCCCGGCAACGGCGTCGCAATGACCGGCATGGTCGGCGTCCGCATCAAGTAGCGGACGTGCCCCGTCTCTCAGGTCCGTAAACGTCTCCGTACGGGCACGTCTACGGAGAGAAAGAGCAGCAGCACCATCTCGAATATGAGCTCAATTCGGGATGCAGCCAGAGCCGTCTCCGCACACGCCGTTGCAGCAGATGAGGCCATTGCAGCAAAGGTTGTTGCCATTGCAAGTGCCTAGAGTCTGCACGCATCCACCGGCGTCGGATCCAGGAGGCGGTGTGCCTTGCACCTTCTCCACCCATTGCGCCGAGTGGTTGTGACTGTTGACGTCTTGGAATGGCAGCCAGAATGCGGGGTAGGAGCGATCAGACGAATCTAGCGCCGTGCTCTCGTCGACATTGATCGCGGCCATCCATATCTGGGGCTCTGCGCAGTTCTCGTAGGTGGTGTTCTGCTTCGAGAGCGGCTGAGGCTGATCGTAGAGCGGGCTCGCGGGCGGGTAGCAGTTGTCGAAACCCTTGTTGCTCAAGTGCAGGCCGTAGTCGCGGTTCGAGGAGAATGTGACCCAGAGCAGCTTGTGTCCTTTGTACTGCTGCACGAACGGACTCCAGCGCGGCCATGAGTTGGTGAGATCGCCGGTCTGGTTGAGCGCTTGTAGATCAATGGGCTTGGCCCCATTCCCAGGTGGATTGTGGATCAGCTTGACGCGCGCACCACGGTTGTAGAACGCGTCGTTGTTCGTCGTGGGGGTGTTGCCAGGCTGTGGCGCGTCGTTGAAGACGATGAACGTGCCGTTGGGAGAGAACGACGGGTAGTAGTAGTTACGCGTATTGTCCGCGAGCAAGAGGCTCGGTGCGCCGATGGTATTGCTGCTCGACGTGAACGTCGACCCATAGAGAGCGCCCGTGTTGAAGTGGTGATCTCCGGCGCTGGGGATCGACATGGGGGGAGGCACCACGAACACGAGCGAGCCGTCGTCGCGCGAGAGGTCCGGCTGCGTGCCCAGCATGTTCGCGGGGAGCTTGGCTGAAGCCAGCAACGTCTTGCCGTTGCCATCGAAGATGTCGAAGCCGAAGTCCTTTTGCGACTTGAACGAGCTCGAGATCATCTTCGAGTGGTCGTGCGTGAACGTCTGGAACCCGGGCGACATGGTCGCGCCTCCGACGGCCGTGCGCGTGGCGACATCGAGGACGAGCGTGTGTACGTCGCCGAACTCATCGTCACCGTCCGGGTCGTCCGTAGCGAGCGCCATATGCACGCCGTCGCGCGAGACGTTATGACAGCCGACGCACGTACCGCTCGAGCCTGATGTATAGAACGGAGTGGGTGTAGGATCGAACGTGCCAAAGTCGTGGCTGTAGATGCCGCCGGTCTTTCCGCCGATCCCGCCGTACACGGCCGACTGCCAGTAGTAGATGCCGCCCGCGAGATCTTCCTTCGCATAGCTGAGGTCCACCTTCGTGGTGGATGAACTGACACACTGGCCGTCAATGGTCGCGCGTACGATGACGCTGACAGGATTGCCTTCGCGGTTGGCATTGGCAATGTCGTTCCAAGCAGCCTGCGGGAGGGTGACGCCGCAACCCTTGCTCGTGCCCTTGCGCACGTCGGGCACGGCGGCGCACAGCGTCTCGACGCGAACGTCGGTGATACCGTTCTCGAAGTCTACTTCGTATAGCGTCGCCTTCGCCGGGGGCACGAACTGCACTTCGAGCACGTTCATGTTCGGTGGCAACAGCGTGCCGTCGAGCGGGTAGGCAATCGCCGCAGGCCCGAGCACGCTCGGATCGCACGCGGGCGCCGGAAGCGGTGGGAACGCAGGGCAGCTGGGGCATTTGTAGTTGGTGTGTATGCCGCCCTCGGTGCCTCCGTCGGCGTTGTTGAACGTGGTCTCGTCACCACCTCCGTCACTGCCTCCGTCGCCTCCGCCGAGCTGGCTGCCTTGGTCATCGCCACAGAACGTCAGTCCGCAGATTGCGGCACATCCGATGACGAGCGACGTGGACACGCGTTTGATCGAGGGCGTCATAGTTTGGCTCCTCCAAACAGAATGACCCAACGAACGTGAATCCGTCCACTCCTTCACGCCATTTGCAATAATAGGTACCCGATGCGCTCATCAAGTCGTCATCTGGCGCACTGCTTTGCCTATGTGCGGCTGGTCACTCGAGTTACCAGGCCCCGGTGTCATCCTCCTGAGCAACGCGAAGGAGTTGCTGAGCGAAGCGTGCGTGTGACACGCGGACGGGGGTCCATCGCTTCGCTCAGGATGACAACCGTTTGAGGTCGCGACCCTTCCAGATCGCGAAGACCGCGGGATAGACGGTGAGCTCGAGTAGAAAAGAGGTGACGAGACCTCCGATCATCGGGGCCGCGATTCGCTTCATCACATCGGCTCCTGTCCCCGTGCTCCACAGCACCGGCAAGAGGCCGAGGAGCATGGTGAGTACCGTCATCATCTTGGGTCGAAGCCTGCGCGCAGCGCCGTCCACGATCACCTCGCGGAGATCATCGAACGTGCGTAGCCGCCCTTCGCTCGACCACCTTCGATGCGCCAAGGTCAGGTAAAGGAGCATCACAACACCCGTCTCGGCGTCGAGCCCCGCGAGCGCGATGAGGCCGACCCATACCGCGACGCTCATGTTGTAGTGAAGCAAGAACAGAAGCCATATCGAGCCTACGAGAGAGAACGGTACGGCGAGCATCACGATGGCTGTCTCGGTCACGGACTTCATACTGAAGTACAGCAACGCCATGACGATGCCGAGAGTGAGCGGAATGACCCATTTGAGGCGCTCCTGCGCGCGCTCGAAGTACTTGAACTGCCCTACCCAGGCGACCCGCGTACCCGGTGCCAGTTTCACGTCCCGCGCGACTGCCTGCTTGGCTTCCGTGACATAGTTGGCAATGGGCCGGTCCGTGTCCACGAATACGAATCCGACGAGCTTGCCGTCCTCGCTGCGGATCATCGGGGGGCCGAGGACGCTCTTGATGGTGACCACCTGCGAGATCGGGATCTGCGCGCCCTCGGGTGTCGCGACGAGGATGCGACCGAGCGCTTCGGGGTTGTCTCGAAACTCGCGCGCGTAACGAACATTGATAGGGGCTCGCTGTCGCCCTTCGATCACCTCCGAGACGTTCTCCCCTCCGATCGCGCCGCTGACTACCGTGTTCACATCTGCGACTGTGAGTCCGTAGCGCGCGGCCTCCTCACGCTTCACCTCGAAGTCCAGATAGAAGCCGCCCGTCGATCGCTCGGCGAACGCGCTCCGCGTGCCTGGGATCTGCGCCACCGCGTGCTCGATGGCGATGGTGGACCTCTCAATCGCCTCGAGGTCGTCGCCGAAGACCTCGATCCCTAGTGGACTGCGGACTCCGGTCGCGAGCATCTCCGTGCGAGTCTGGATGGGCATCCACCAGATATTGGGCATGCCTGGAAAACGCAGCTTCTCGTTCATGTCGGCGATGAGTGCGTCCCACGTCATACCGGCACGCCACTCGGTTCGCGGCTTCAGCACGATCGTGATCTCGGCCATCCCGAGTGGCGCGGGATCCGTCGCCGACTCGGCGCGACCTTCTTTGCCGAAGACACTCGAGACCTCGGGGAACTTCTTGATCTCGCGATCCATCGCGGCGAGCAGCACGGTCGCCTCGTTCTCCGACATGCCCGGCGGCGCCGTGGGCATGTAGAGGATCACGCCTTCATTGAGTGGCGGCATGAACTCGCTTCCGAGCCGAGAAAAGGCCGGAACGGTGAGTGCCACCGCGAGCACGGCAACCACAACTACCTTCCACCTCTCATTGACGACGAACCGAACGACGGGCGCATATGCGGCGGTCAGGAGGCGGTTGATGGGGTTCTTGTGCTCGTCGTGAACCTTTCCTCGAATGAGGAGGACCGCGAGCGCAGGTGTGAGCGTCACCGCGAGGATCGACGCGAACCCTATGGAGTAGGTCTTGGTAAATGCGAGCGGCTTGAAGAGACGCCCCTCGTTGGCCTCGAGTGTGAAGACTGGGAGGAACGAGACCGTGATGACGAGCAGCGAAAAGAACAGGGAGGGTCCTACCTCCTGCATTGCGCGAATGATGACATCCCGCCGCGGCTCCTTCTGACCGCTCGCCTCCCATCCCGATAGCTTGGTATGGATATTCTCGATCATGATGATGGAGGCGTCCACCATCGCGCCGATCGCGACCGCGATGCCGCCGAGCGACATGATGTTCGCGGTGAGATGCTGAGCGTCCATGGGAATGAACGCGAGCAGCACGCCGATGGGCAGAGTGAGAATGGGAATGAGAGCGCTCCGAGCGTGAAGCAGGAAGAGGAAGATGATGACGCTCACCACGATCATCTCCTCGATCAGCGTGTGCTCGAGCGTGGCGACGGACTCCTCGATCAGCTGGGACCGATCGTAGGTCGTCACGACCTGCACGCCCTCTGGAAGGCTCGGCTCGAGCTCCGCGAGTCGCGCTTTTACGGCGTTGATCACGGTGAGCGCGTTCTCTCCGTACCGCATGACTACGACGCCTCCGGGGGCCTCGCCCTCGCCGTTCAGCTCGGTTACGCCGCGGCGAATGTCGGGGCCGATGCTGACTTGGCTGACGTCGTGAACGTGAACTGCAACGCCGTTCGACACCTTGATAGGTGATAGTCCGATGTCGTCTGTCGTCTTGATGTAGCCGCGACCGCGGATCACATGCTCGTGACCGGCTATCTCCAGCACTCGGCCGCCGACCTCCTCGTTAGAGGCGCGAACTGCGCGGACGACTTCCTCCATCGTGACGCCGAACGCGAGCAGCTTGGTGGGGTCGACGTTGACTTGGTATTGCTTGACGAACCCACCCACGCTCGCGATCTCGGCGACGCCATGTACGCTCGCGAGTGCGTAGCGGATGTTCCAGTCTTGGAGGGCGCGTAGCTCTTGGAGGTCATGCTTGCCGCTCTTGTCGACGAGGGCGTACTCGAACACCCAGCCAACCCCCGTGGCGTCTGGGCCAATCGTGGAGGTGACCCCCTGCGGGAGCTTGCTACGAACGGAGCTCAAATACTCGACGACCCGAGACCGTGCCCAATAGATGTCCGTGCCGTCTTCGAAGACCACATTGACGAAAGACATGCCAAACATCGACTGTCCTCGCACCGCCTGCACTTTGGGGGCAGACACGAGCGCCGCGGAGATCGGATAGGTGATTTGATCCTCGACGAGATCCGGGCTCTGTCCCATCCACTCGGTGAAGATGATGACCTGTACGTCTGATTGATCCGGAATCGCGTCGAGCGGCGCGTGCTGGAGCGACACCCATCCCCACGCCGCGAACGCCGCGACGAGGAGGATGGTGAGAAACGGCCGGTTTGCGGACGCAGCG
>JAYVYD010000356.1:0-6724 GCA_043784605.1 Myxococcales bacterium
GGGCGCGGGGTCGGTCAGGTCGTCGGCGGGCACGTACACGGCCTGCACGCTCGTGATCGAGCCTTTGTTGGTCGAGGTGATCCGCTCCTGCATTTGGCCCATTTCGGTGGCCAAGGTCGGCTGGTAACCGACGGCGCTCGGGATACGACCGAGGAGCGCCGAGACTTCGGAGCCCGCCTGCGTGAACCGGAAGATGTTGTCGATGAAGAGCAGAACGTCCTGCCCCTCTTCGTCGCGAAAGTACTCGGCGACCGTGAGCGCGGAGAGAGCGACACGCGCGCGCGCTCCCGGCGGCTCGTTCATCTGTCCGTAAATTAGCGCGGCCTTCGAGAGCACCGACGCGCCCGACTCGAGCTTCGCCTCTTGGAACTCCAAGAACAGATCGTTGCCCTCACGCGTCCGCTCGCCCACGCCCGCAAAACACGACACGCCGCCGTGCGCCTTGGCGATGTTGTTGATCAGCTCTTGAATGAGGACGGTCTTGCCGACGCCGGCACCGCCGAAGAGGCCGATCTTGCCCCCTTTACGGTACGGAGCGAGCAGGTCGATGACCTTGATGCCCGTCTCGAAGACCTCCACCTTGGTGGACTGCTCTTGGAAAGTAGGCGGCAGCCGATGAATCGGCATGAACTTCTTGGCGTTGAGCGGCCCCGCTTCGTCCACGGGCTCACCGATGACGTTCAAGATGCGACCGAGGCACTCCGGGCCAATCGGCATCATGATCGCGTTGCCGGTGTCGCGCGCTTCCATTCCGCGGACGAGGCCGTCCGTCGTGTCCATTGCGATGGCGCGGATCGTGTTCTCCCCGAGGTGAGACGCGACCTCGAGCGTGAGATTGTCCTTGTCGCCTGAGATGCTCGGATTCGAGACCTTCAGCGCGTTCAAGATTTTCGGCAGCTTGCCGGCCCCGAACTCGACGTCGACGACCGGGCCGATCACCTGGACGATTCTGCCTTTACCTGATGCGAGATCGAGCGTCGTTTGGGCCATGACGAATTTGTCCTCTAGTGCGCGCTGCGCGACGGACCGAAAGTCCGACATTGGCGGGCGCGTCTATCATGAGCCCCACCACCGTTCAACAGCACTCTCGATAGAGAAGGTCATTCGCACTCGCTAGGGGGGATCGTCCCGCCAGTTCTGTATCATGCGACACATGAGATCGTTGTTTGGTGGGTGGGTCGCGTTCTCCGCGTGGCTGTTCGCCGCTCCGTCGCTCGCTCAGCCGGTCGCCGCGACACAGCATCCATCGCCGAGCGCGCCAGTCGCCTCGTCTGGAGACCACGCGCCGGTCTGGGACGACAGCACGCTGTCCGAGTACACGGCCTCGCCGAAGGACACGCTGACGATCACGTTGCGGGCGACCGACGATGACGCGGACCCGCTGACCTACAACGTCTCGGGCCTTCCGCTGACTGCGAAGGCAGAGCCCGGCGAAGGCAGTGTCGTCATCAAGTGGAAGCCGAAGGACAGCGACGTCGGCACGTACACGGTGACCGCCACCGTCACCGACGGAGCCCACAAGGTGCCGCGCGAGATCAAGATCATCGTGGAAGACGAGCACGAGTCGTTCTTCATGCCGGGCGTCGGCTTCTCGCTTTTCGTGCCGAATCACTCCGAGCCGCTCGGTGTTTTCGTAGGCGCGCGTATCGAGATCTTGCCGGCCGCATGGATCCACTTGAACGAGAAGCGCGGACCGAGCCACGGCCGCGTGTACTTGTCGTTCGACATCCTCACCTCGACGAAGACTGGCTCCGCATCGGGCACGTTCAAGTCCGCGGACCCGATGAAGCCTAACCAGGTGCACGACGCCTTCTTGCCCGCGCTCGGCTTCGATCTCAGCCTCGAGCGCAACCCGTCGCGGCGCTGGATGATCCCCTACTTCGGCATGGAGGGCGGCGCGTTCTTCCAGCTCAACACGGGGACCGTGGCGTTTCTCGAGCCGCTCGGTGGCGTGCACCTGTGGTCGTCGCAGAACGTTTACCTCAATCTGATGGGCGGCTACTTCTTGCCGCTCTCCACCGAGATCTTCGACGACATGCGCGGCGTGCGCGGGCGTCTCACGTTCGACTTCTCGCTATGGTGATGCGCGCGATCTACATGCAGATTGCATTTATTGTAGCATGCAATCAATCGCCAGCCGCCGCTCCGGTCGCCGTGTCCGCGCCCGACGCAGCATCGGAACTGCGCGCCGACTCCGGCTTCGTCTCTGACTCCGCTCCCACTCCCGCACCCACTCCCGATGCGGCGGTCGGAGTCGCGGTCTCCGTCGTTGCGCCGATCGTCCCGCCGGTCCCCGCGTTCGAGATGGGGATGATGGATCACGCACGTGTCTTCGGCTTCTCCGACGACGGCAAGACTCTCGGGTATTGCGGCGTGTTCGGCGGCAAGCCGATCGTGCGGTGCGGTCTCTCGACGAGCGGAAATTCGGTGGTCGAGGATCACGACGACAAGACCGCGCAGGCCAGCGCGATGGTGGCGAAGGCCAAGGCGCTCGGGATCGGCAACAAACATGACGTCCGATGGTCCTATGCCGAACTCGAGATCACGTGGTCCGCCACATTCGGCGACCCGACGCTCGACGTTCCGAAGGCCGGCTCGCTCCACGTGGGCCTACGCAAGAAGGGCGAGCCTGCCTCGTACGTGCTCGATATCTCCGGCGCCGCGTACCTCAGTGGATGGCACCCCGAGTTCATCGGACTGTCTCCCGATGGCGCGACGCTCGGCGTGATCGGACACGGCTTCGGCGGCGAGTACTCGGACACGTTCGTGATCAAGACCATCGCCGTGAACGTCGCGGCGGGGCGCGCGTACAACGACGCGGGCTACGCGCATCACAAGAAGGGCGACTGGGCCGCGGCCGCGACGCTCTTCCGCAGGGCGATCGATGTAGACTCCACGCATCCGCGCGCGAGCTACAACCTCGCATGCGCGCTCGCACGCCAACGCGATCCGAAGACCCAAGACGCGCTCAAGGACGCGATCGCGAGGGACGGAGCCGTGAAGGCGCGCGCGGCCAAGGACCCGGACTTCGACGCCGTACGCACCGAGACCTGGTTTGAGCCGCTCGTGGCGCCGTGACTTGACCGCTCCAGCGATGCGAGCGATAGCCCCCCGGATCCTTTGATCCCTCCCGAGACCATCGCACTCGTCCGCGACCGCACCAACATAGTCGCGGTCGTTCAGGAGAGCGTGCCCTCGCTCAAGAAGCGCGGTCGCTCGTGGCTAGGGCTTTGTCCGTTTCACAAGGAGAAGACGCCGAGCTTCCACGTGAACCCGGATCGCGGCTTTTTCCACTGCTTCGGCTGCAAAGAGAGCGGCAGCGCGATCGACTTCTTGATGAAGCACGACGGCTACTCCTTTCCCGAGGCCGTGCGCGCCCTCGCAGAGCGGTGCGGGATCGAGATCGAGGAAGAGAAGCGCCCGCGCGAAGAGGTGGACCGCGCCAAGAAGCACAAGGACGACCTCTACGGAGCGCTCTCGGTCGCCGCGGCGTACTACGAGCGGCAGCTGCGCGAGCACCCGGACCGCGAGTACGCGCTGCGCGAGCTCCTCGGCCGCGGCCTGTTGCCTTCGTGGGCGCGCGAGCACGGGACGGATCCCACGGAAGCCGAGGCGAAGATCGACGACGTGCTGCAGGCGTTCCGCATCGGGTACGCCCCGCACGGTTGGGACGGGCTCGCCAATCACTTGAGGAGTCAAGGAGTCGCGCCCAGCGTCGCCGAGCAGGTGGGCTTGCTCGTTCCGAAGTCCGCAGGGACGGGGCACTACGATCGCTTCCGCCATCGCTTGATGTTCGCGGTGACCGATCCGCAGGGCAGGGTAGTGGCCTTCAGCGGTCGTGCGCTGGAGCCGATGCCCGGCGACGAGAAGCCCGCGGATCAGAAGCCTGCAAAGTACATCAATTCGCCCGAGAGCACCGTCTACACGAAGGGGCAGCTCTTGTTCGGCGTGTACCAGGCGCGCCACGCGATCCGTCAATCTGACCAAGCGATCCTCGTCGAGGGAAACTTCGACGTCGTGAGCTTGCACGCGCGCTCCATCGAGAACGTCGTCGCGCCACTCGGCACTGCGTTTACGCCGGAGCAAGCGAAGCTCTTGCGGCGGTACGCGGGCAGCGTCGTCGTGTTCTTCGACTCGGACGCGGCGGGGAAAAAGGCAACGCGTGCGTCTCGTGAGGCGTGTCGCTCCGCCGGAATGTTCGCGAAGGTCGCGGTCGCGCCGAGCGGCAAGGACCCCGACGAGCTCGTCCGAATGTCGGGCCCCGAGGCGATCAAGGACGCGATCGCGAGCGCCCGAGGGATGCTCGAGTTCCTCCTCGACGATCTGTTCGACGAGAGCTTCGGCGCACAAGACCTCCAGATTCAGGTCCAGAGAGTGGAGCGCGCGGTCAGGCTCATCACCGAGGAGGACGACCCGCTCGGGCGCAGCCTCGCCAAGTCCCACGCGGACCGGCTCTTGGGTCGCCTCGGCCTCGTGCGCCGCGAGGACGACTCGAGAGGCGAGCGCTCGCCAGATATTTTGCGGCACCTCGAGACTCGGCTAAAGAAGGCGCTCGCGGTCGAGCAGGCCAAACGAACGGAGTCGCAGGGGGACCCACGCAAGGCGAGGATCGCGTCACAACCTCCGGGCTCTGCTGCACGCAGAGAAATCGTGGGAGCGCTGATCGACTTTCCAGAGCTTCTGGATCAAGAAGAC
This sequence comes from Myxococcales bacterium, assembly GCA_043784605.1. Lineage (GTDB taxonomy): Bacteria > Myxococcota_A > Polyangia > Polyangiales > Polyangiaceae > JANYHY01. The sequence goes on from JAYVYD010000356.1 coordinate 4,696, forward strand.
GTCTCCGAGGCAATCGGAATGCTCTCGGAAGAATCGGCACGAATCGTGGCAGCGCTCGCTCGTGCGTTTCGATGGGCGGACGGCGCGGAGGGAACCGAAAAAAGACTGGACAACGACGCCTTTCTTGCGCAAATGCCTCCCGCGATTCATTCATTCGCGGCTCAGCGCCTCGCCGCGCCGAAATTCGAAACGGCAGAAGAAGCCAAAGACGTAATCCATAGGGGCGCTACGGCGCTTCGCAAGCTCGCGTTGCACGAAGCCAAGGAGAATCTGCGAAACGACGAAGATTGGGAGACGCAGGTTCAAAAGGGTCGCGAGCTCAGCGCAGCTCACGGCGCTCGAATTGCCCCTGCGACCCGCGACGGCAACGACGAAAACTGACTCTTTCCGAGGTAGGCATTAAGACGATGGCGACGAAGAACCGCGAGCGCAATGGAGACGCTGGACACAACGGCAAGGCACGTCGCGGGGGCGACGAGAAGTCGGCCAAGAATGGCGCGCGCGCAGGCGCGAGCGACGATCACGGCGAGGAGAAGAAGGGCAAAGGCTTTCTGACCTACGACGAGGTCTCGGAGTCCATGCCGGCAGACGTGGTCGCCGACCAGATGGACGACGCGCTCGGTGCACTCGGCGACGAGGACATCGAGATCGTGGACGCAGCCACGCAGGTCAAGATCGCGCCCAAGCGCATCGTCGAAGAAGAAGCCGTCGACAAAAACAAGCAGGTCCCCGCTCGCGAGACCAAGGACGACGAAGACTCCGGCTACTACTCGAAGTCGAACGACCCGGTTCGCATGTACCTCCGCAAGATGGGTAGCGTCAGCTTGCTCACGCGTGAGGGCGAGGTCGAGATCGCCAAGCGCATCGAGCAGGGCGAGCACCAGATCCTCGGCGCGATCCTGAACAGCCCGGTGGCCGTCCGCGAGATCATCGATCTCGGTGACAAGCTCCGCAAGCACAAGATCCGCGTCAAAGAGATCATCCGCGACGCAGAGGAAGAGGACCGCGAGTTCGACGAAGAAGAGGCGGATCGCCGCATCCTTCGCCTCATCGACAAGGTCAAGCACCTCGACAAGGTGACGAGCGATCTCAGAGAGACGCTCGAGACCGCAGCCGCCAGCCGCAAGAAGGGCATCGAGGCGGAGATCGAGACCAATCGTTCCAAGATGGTCGAGACGCTCGAGGAGATGCGCCTCAACAAGAAGACCATCGATCGCGTCGTCGCCAAGCTCCGCTCTTTGATTCAGAAGATCGAGCGAGCAGAGGCGGGCGCCACGGACGTCGCGCGCACCGCGGGCGTGGACATCGAGATCCTCCGCAAGGAGGCGCGTGCCGCCAAGGGCGACGTGCTCGCCGAGCGCCGCTACAAGCGCAAGCACGGCGTCACGAGCGAAGAAGTGCTCGCGAACGTGAGCGCGGCTGCCAAAAACCTCAAGAAGGTCGAAGAGGAGCTTCAGCTCGACATCAAGGCGCTCCGCGGAACCTACCTCGAGATCCGCGAAGGCGAGCGCGTCGCAGAGAAGGCAAAAGCGGAGCTCGTCGAGGCCAATTTGCGCCTCGTCGTCTCGATCGCGAAGAAGTACACGAACCGCGGTTTGCAGTTCTTGGACCTCATCCAAGAGGGCAACATCGGCCTCATGAAGGCGGTCGACAAGTTCGAGTACAAGCGCGGCTACAAGTTCAGCACGTACGCGACGTGGTGGATTCGACAGGCCATCACGCGAGCGATCGCCGATCAGGCGCGCACCATTCGTATCCCGGTCCACATGATCGAGACGATCAACAAGTTGATTCGCACGTCTCGCTATCTCGTCCAGGAGTACGGCCGTGAGCCGACGCCCGAAGAGATCGCCGAGAAGATGGAGCTCCCGCTCGACAAGGTCCGCAAGGTCCTCAAGATCGCCAAAGAGCCCATCAGCCTCGAGACGCCCATCGGCGAAGAGGAAGACTCTCACTTGGGAGACTTCATCGAGGACAAGTCCGTCATCTCTCCGCAAGAGAACGTCATCAACATGAACCTCGCCGAGCA
>JAYVYD010000357.1:0-9813 GCA_043784605.1 Myxococcales bacterium
TCTGCGTTCGTTGCGAGCGGGCGATTCGCGCGTGTCTCCCACCGGTGAGGTAAACTGGTCGGCGATGACCACACCCAAGCGCTTCGTCGACCTGAGTCACACCGTCATCCACGGACAGGTCACATACCCCGGGCTGCCAGCTCCGTTGATATGCGATTATCTCTCCCGTGAGGCTGCGCGAGGCCGCTACGCGGAAGGTGTCACGTTTCAGATTGGCAAGATCGAGATGGTCGCCAACACGGGCACGTACGTGGACAGTCCGTTTCATCGTTACGAAGGCGGTAACGATCTATCTGCGCTCTCACTCGAGAGATTGGCAGACCTCGAGACGCTTGTTGTGCGCGTTGACAGCGGAGTGCAAGAGATCACGGTCGAGCGATTGGAGAACCTCGACGTGCGTGGCAAGGCGGTCCTCTTCGCGACCGGATGGGATCGTCATTTCGGCGGCGAGCAGTACGCGCAGGGGCATCCGTTCGTCGGCGAGTCTGCAGCGCGGTGGCTCGCCGAGCGTGCACCCGCGATGGTGGGCATCGACTCCGTGAACATCGACGACACACGCGACGGTCGTCGGCCTGCGCACTCGCTCTTGCTCGCTCGTGACATCGCGATCTGCGAGCACATGAGCAACGTCGGCGCCCTGCCCGACTCGGGCGCGCGATTCTTCGCGGTGCCGCCCAAGGTGCGCGGCTTCGGGACGTTCCCCGTGCGCGCATTCGCGATCGTCGATAGTCTATGAATCAATGACGGAGGGTCCCTATCGAAAGCGTGCCGACGTCGTCCGCGAGGCGCACCGCTGCCTCTTCTGCGGCGGGATGATCGATCACACCGACCTCTGCTCTTTGTGTTCGATCGAGGCCGCGCCGCCGTCTCGCCTCGGTGAAGAGCAGGCGTTGGCCTGCCCAAGATGTCATTTACAAATGAGTGCGGTGCATCTCTCGCGCGCGGTGATCTCGCAGTGCAACGAGTGTCATGGCTGCTTCGTCGCGGCCAGCGATTGGAGTGAGGTCGTCTCGCGACTCTGCGCCGGAGACGGCGAGCTCGGTGTCTTCGTGCCGCCTCCGCCAGGAAAAGAGCTCACGCCAGAGCAGCGCCTCGCGAGCTGCAAGTGCCCAGTCTGCGATCGACCGATGGAGCGCGCGCGCTTTGGCGCGAAGAGCCCCATCGCCATCGACGTATGCAGCACGCACGGCGACTGGTTCGACTCGCCTGAGCTCGTGGCGTGCGCGCAATACGTGCAAGTGCGAGAGGCACGAGGCAACACGCTGAGCGAAGAAGAGCTCGCAGAAGAGCGCGCCTGGCGAAGAGCGATGGCCGAAGCGCGCTACAAGCAAGACCTCGGCGTATCGCACGTCGCCACGATCGCGACGACCACGCGCATGCGCGTGAGCGTCAACGCTCAAGCGGGACCCATCGTCGGCGCGCTCGAACTCGTCGGCAGTATCTTCTCGTCCAAGCGCAGAGACGGTTAGGGTGCGCGGCTTCGGAGCGGCGCGAGCAGCGCGCCCAACAAGCGACTATTGCCGAATGCATCGACCACGCGACCGACGATGCCTCTCGTTGGATCTCGCCCAGTAGCGAGCCGGCCGTCGCGCTCGGTGGGCCGTGTGCGTCGTAGGACCTCTTCGGTCACGAGACCCAACCATACTTGCAGTTGCGTGAAGCCGAACCCGTTCGCGATCGAGACCAAGCGCGGCGAGGGCCTGATTTCGAGGGGCAACAGCGGAGCCGTGACTGCGATGAGCATCGTCGTCCAGAGCGGCACCGACAAGAGCGTGAGCGCGCGCGACCAAGTGCCGGCGCGTGCGAAGCAATAGGTCCACCCGAGCGCACCTATCGTATAGAGTAACGCCCCCCACCCTGCGGTCAATGGGAAGAGCGCGCGCTCGAAGTCCAGATACGCGGCCGAGTCCGTCTGCGCGAGCGCCACTCCGCGCGTGACCCACATCGCCTGCGCATACTGGTCCGGGATCACGGCAAGCGCCGTCGCTACCAATACAAACACGGAGCCCCAACGCGGCAGCCACCGCACACGCACCATCGCGACGGCCATCCACAGGTCCCCCACCGCGCACAACTGCCAGGGCAACCACCCCAAACGAAAGACCCACGGGTGACTCGCAATGGTCACGACGCGCTCGGCGTCCGTGAGTCCGCCGCCTCCGGGCAGCGTGCGCGCAAGCAGGAGCGCCATCGCCGCCATCGCGACGAAGTGGATGACGAAATTGAAGAGCAACGCACGCTCTAGGGCCCGATCGCGGTCTTCGTTCACGAACGTCAGTCTATCGTGTAAAGCGGTGCGATGATCGAGTCCAAGATCCCCGCCCGCGCGCGCGTCGTCATCATCGGCGGCGGCATCATCGGCACGAGCGTCGCCTATCACCTCGCGCATATGGGCTGCAAGGACGTCGTCTTGCTCGAGCGCGACAAGCTCACCTCGGGCACCACGTGGCACGCCGCCGGTCTCATGGTCACGTTTGGCTCTACCAGCGAGACCTCCACCGAGCTGCGCAAGTACACGCGTGATCTCTACACGAAGCTCGAGTCCGAGACCGGATTGACGAGCGGTTTTTTGCCCGTGGGCTTCATCGAGGTCGCGGCAGACCAGGACCGACTCGAAGAGTACCGTCGCGTCTCCGCGTTCAACCGCTATTGCGGAGTAGACGTTCACGAGATCTCTCCGCGTGAGGTGCGCGATCTGTTCCCGCTCGCCAAGACCGACGACCTGCTCGCGGGTTTCTATGTCAGAGAGGACGGCCGCGTGAACCCGGTGGACGCGACCATGGCCCTCGCGAAGGGAGCACGTATGCAAGGCGCGAAGGTCCTCGAGGACGTGCCCGTGCTGGGCGTAAAGCAGAAGCGCGGCGCGGTCACCGCGGTCGTCACGCCCTACGGGGATATCGAGTGCGAGTTCGTCGTCAATTGCGCGGGTATGTGGGCCCGTCAATTGGGCGCATTGTCAGGAGTGAACATCCCGGCTCAAGCAGCCGAGCACTATTATCTCATCACGGACAAGGTCCCCGGAATGAGTCAATCATTCCCCGTCTTGGAAGACCCCGGCTCTTATGGCTACTACCGAGAAGAGGTCGGCGGACTGATGATTGGCCTGTTCGAGGCCAAGTGCGCCCCTTGGAACATCGGGGGCATCCCCGCGGACTTCTCTTTCGGCGAGATCACGCCCGACTGGGAGCGTATGGGGCCTTACGTGGAGAAGGCAATGAGCCGCGTCCCCATCTCGCTCGAGGTAGGCGTGCGCAAGTTCTTCTGCGGACCCGAGAGCTTCACTCCCGATCTCGCGCCTGTCGTCGGAGAGGCGCCCGAGTTGAAGAACTACTTCGTGGCGGCAGGACTCAACTCGATCGGCATTCTCACCGGCGGGGGATTGGGGCGCATGCTCGCGCACTGGATCCTCAACGGGCGCCCCGACATGGACGTCACCGGGATGAACATCGATCGATTACACACCTATCAAGGCAACCCGGAGTATCGAAAGACGCGCACCGTCGAGTCTCTCGGCATGGTCTACCAATGTCACTATCCGACACGTTCGATGCAGACCGCGCGCGGCGCCAAGAAGAGCCCCCTCTATGACCGGTTGGCGGCCGAGGGCGCGTACTTCAGAGACGTGAGCGGCTGGGAAGGCGCGGACTGGTACACGCCGACGGGCGACAAACAGCAGGATCCGCCGCTCACCTGGGGACGTGGGCATTGGTTCGAGTACTGGAAGGCCGAACACGACGCGTGCCGCAATGGCGTCATCGTCATGGATATGTCGTTCATGGCGAAGTTCCTCGTCCAGGGCCGAGACGCGGGCAAGATGCTCAATCGCATCTCCGCCAATGACGTGGACGGAGCCGCCAACACCATCACGTACACACAATGGCTCAATCCGGACGGCAAGCTCGAGGCAGACCTCACCGTCACCAAGCTAGACGACGAGTGCTTCTGGGTCGTCGCTTCCGACACAGCGCATCGTCATGTCCATACTTGGATGAAGCGACACACCGCGGATGACGAGCACGCATTCGTGACGGACGTGACGAGCGGCTGGGCGCAGATCAACGTCCAGGGGCCCCGCTCACGCGAGCTAATGGAGAAACTCACTACCACGGACGTGTCGAACGCTGCGTTCCCGTTCCGGCACGCGCGAGAGATCGATATCGGGTTTGCACGTGCACTTTGCGTCCGGATTACGTACTTGGGTGAGCTCGGCTATGAACTCTATGTGCCCGCAGAGCAGGCGACGCACGTCTACGATCGCCTGGTCTCCGAGGGGAAGTCGGTCGGCTTGCGGCACGCGGGTCTCAAGGCGCTCGCGAGCCTTCGTATGGAGAAGGGATATCGCGACTATGGTCACGATATCGACAATACAGACTCCGTGTTGGAGGCCGGATTGGGCTTCGCCGTTGATCTGAAGAAGTCTAGCTTCATTGGTAGAGAGGCCGTCGTTGCGAAGAAGGCTATGGGTCCCATGACGCGGCGGATCGTGCAAGTCCTGGTGACCGATCCCGAGCCGCTCATGTTTCATGCGGAGGTGATTCGCCGTGATGGTGTGGCGAAGGGTTATGTGCGGGCTGCTTCTTATGGGTTTACGGTCGGAGGCGCGGTGGGCTTGGCGATGGTCGAGGCTGGTTTGCCAGTGGATCAGGCGTATTTGGATGGTGGTAAGTGGGAGGTTGAGATCGCTGGGCGGATGTATGGAGCTCGTTTGTCTCTGAAGCCGCTCTATGATGCTGCTTCGGCTCGCGTGAAGATGTGAGCCCCACCTGTCGCGCTTCGCACTGCAGACCAACGGGCTTGTCATCCTGAGCGAAGCGAATGATCCCCCAGCAACGCTCTGAGCGCGACCTGATTGTGCCGTGACGATGTGAGGCCCCACCCTGTCGCGCTTCGCGCACCAGACCTCCCCTTGAATTTGCTTCACAAGTTTGGGGAGGTCTCGAGAACGCCGTTGCGATTTGGGCTTTTTTGTTGAGCGCAGTGAACGCTCATGAGCGTTGCTCGTGCTCGGCGTCAATTGCGCTCCAGTCGTGTCATCGTCACCACAGTCATCCTGAGCGTAGCGAACGATCCCCCGAGAGAAGCGACGTTCAGTCGATGGGGCGGGCGCACTTTTCTAAATGTCATCCTGAGCATCGCGAAGGATCCCCTGAGAGAAGCGCGTGCTTGCTCGCGCACTCGACGTACGAGAATCTGAGATTTAGGGTGGAGCTTGCCTTGGCGCGATACATCCGCGCCTCGGGCGCGGGAGATGCGGCGTGCTCCTACGCGGTCGGAGGCTTTGCTTCGGGGGGGCCTCTGCGCCGGCGTGGGCTTGGGGCGCGGTTTCGGCGACGGCATCCGAGTTACCGCTTCATTCTCGACTTCTATGCGGCCTCTCATCGTCTCGCGATCGAGGTGGTCGGCTCGGCTCACTACTACACTCGCCGCGAGCAAGACGCTGAGCGCGACTCGGTCCTTGCGTACTATGGCATTACCGTTTTGCGGTTGGACTCGGGGCTCGTCGAATACCAACTATCCGCAGCGGTCCGCATCATCCGCGCGGCACTCCGTCACTCGGCGGCCAGGTAGTCACCTGCGGTTGCGCGGGGCTTGGCGGGGCCGCGACGACCTACCCTGTTGCCCGGAACGAGAGCGCGTCGGGTCGACGCGCGCACGCGACTTTTGTTCGCTCCGGGCGCGTGGCGGTGGCATTTGGCGGAGTTTGTTGGCGATCGGGCACTCTTTTGTCGTCGCCGATGTCTCGGCAAAGCGATCGATCGTCGCGAGAAGACTTCACGACCGCCCGCTTGATGTCCTACACTCATGTCGTTCGATGTCGGAGTCACTCGCGCGGGTGGCGGAATGGCAGACGCAGTGGATTTAGGTTCCACCGCCGAGAGGCGTAAGGGTTCAAGTCCCTTCCCGCGCACAATCGCTGGGTTAGTTCATATTCGGACGACGGGCTCGTTCGAGCTGCAGGCAGCTGTGCAGGCCCAGCGCACGTGCCAAGGTCGTTGATGGTCTCTTCAAGGCTGACTGGTGAGATCGACAATCGCTGGTTCGAGCTCTCGCACGCGTGGCGACTGGAGCGCGTCGAGAACGAAGTGCAGGAGGTCCGCGCGAGTGCGGAGTCGCTCGCGCGCGCGAAATCTGACGGGCGCCAATTGTCGCTACTCAATGTGTTCGATGGGGCGCCAAAGACTGCGCTTGCTTCCGTGGCAACGCGTCGACCCTCGCTCACTGCTTTGCGCGCCTGCTCGGTTGGATCGCTGGCGTCGAGGTTGATCAGTCGATTCCAGGCCTCGTGCGCGGCTGTACTCGCCGCGCGTGCGGCTTGGAGATCGTCGCGAGCGGCTTGCTGCGCGGCGAGCAGATCGGGGTCGACGAGACTTCCTAGGCTCGCGTTGTTCGTCGAGCTGCTCGACGGGCACGCAGGTCCATCCGAGTCTAGTGAGGTGCGCGACCGCCGAGTTCTCGGAGGTTCTCTTCGTTCCAGTCCCGTCCACGCGTCATGGCGTCACGGTATCACCACAGATTGTCATCCTGATCGAAGCGAAGGATCCCCTCGCGTTTACGGTGTCTCGATCTGCACGGGCGGCGCTGGCCTATCGACCGAGGGCGTTGAGTCATGGAGACTAGGCCCAGCGGCCGGTAGGATCTACGACCTCGCGAGCCCGACACGAGGCGCAGGGCGCTCCGCTGCGATCTCCGTCGCCGTGTGACTCGCAAGGTCTTCGTCTTTGAGGCATCATGCTCCGCGAGGTCGCGTACGACGCGCGATCCGGCGCTTATCAACCTCGAACTTGGCAGGGACTCATGCGACGACTTCTCTTCTCGGTGACGGCACTCTTCCTCGTGGGTTGCGGCGACGAATTCGTGGCGCCGACAGACGCAGGCAATGAGGGCGCTCCGCCCATTACGGGAGGCGGGGGTGACGGTGGCGCGGACGTGGACTCTGGCGGGGACGCGTTCGTCGCGCCGCCCGCTCGTATGTTCGCATCCCTGTTCAATCCTTCTGGCCCAGCTGCGTTGGTCGCATGGGACGACCCCGATGCCATCAAGGCGCCTCGTACACCCGACGTGACCATCCCGCTCAGCGACGCGAAAGGCGTTGTCGCGGCCACGAAGAAACGCGTCTTCGTCGCCGGAGGAACGAACCTCTACATCTTCGATAGTCCACTCATGCTCACATCGACGTCGACGCCGAAGACCATCGACAAGAGTGCGTTCCTCGTCGCGCCGGTGGATACGATCAATGTTAGCACTCTCATGTACGAGCCAACGCTCGACATCCTCGTCACGGCTGACGACAGCGCGGGCGCAATCGAGACGTTCAAGAGCGCATCCACGATGACTATCGGGACGACCGCATCGGCCAAGTTCGGCACCGCAAACGAGGGCCTCCTCCACCCACTTCTCACGTCCACCGGCATACTGTTCGGCGGGGCGAGCGGCGCGATGGCTTCGCGGACGTACTACTGGGAAGGAGCGCAGAACGCGACCGGCAACATTGCGGCCGGCCCCTTCCTCTTCGGCTCGGGCGCGCTCGAGTTCGGCGCGCCGGGCCTGTTCGTGGCCACGGCCGACGTGGGATCGGGCGGAGCCGCCGTCTACCTCTACCAAACGCCGCTCGTCCCGCAGAAAGTCGCTGCGTACGAGCTCCGTAGCGCGTTCGGCCAACCGAACCAGAGCGACCTCGCCACGGCGGCTGTGCTCTCGAAAAATTATCTCGCGGTCGCGGTTTGGCTGAAGAACGGCTCTGGGAGCTTCCTCTGTATTCTGTCCTCTCCCACTACGCTCACCGCCAGCAGTGCATGCTCGAACAAGATCACGATCGACGGCGGGGCGCTCGTGTTTCGTGTGATGGAACGCAAAGGCTCCCTCTTCGTCGGAGTGGCGAGCGATACGAGCAGTCGCTTGGAGATCTATCGCAACCCGCTGTCGGACGCGAAGCCGACCGTGTCGCTCGACGTTGGAACAGGCAAGATCGTCTCCGGCTTGTCGGTCGCCGAGTGAGCGCTACTTAGCGACAGGCGTTCTCGCGCTACGTCGTGGGGGAAGCTTTGCCGGCGCGGATCGATTCGAGCGCCGTGACGAGCCCCTCGTCCTCCTCAGCGATGAGCGTGTCGTCGGCGCTGGAGCACGTACTTGCCCGCGCTCGGCGGGGAGGTCGGCACCATTCCGATCGATGAGGGTCACCTCGCAGGCTTCTCGCTACTCCTGGATCACGACACCGAGACGACGTTGATCCACGCTACTTGGTGCGACATCTAAGGATCTCCGCGCGTTTTTGCTTCGCGCTCGCGGCCGTTCACGAGACGTGGGCGGCATGAGGTCTGCAATTCATGTCGATATGAATCGATCGATCAGCCGCCTGCTCGTGACGCTCGGCTCCACGCTCTCGCTCGCCGCGTGCTCTGCGGCTCCGGAAACGAGCTTCGCCGAAGACACGGGTGACACCGCGACCGAGGCCTTGGGTCAGATCTCGCGCTGCACCCACGCCAACATGGCGTCGAGCTCGTGCGCCGCGGTGCGCGCTCAGATCCTCAACGACGCTCCGCAGAACCGCGTCGAGCTGCTGAACCGAGGCCTCGACTGGGTAGACCGCGACATCATGTACAGCCAATCAAAAACGACGGACGGCTACCGACGCGACTGCTCGGGCTTCGTCAGTATGGTCTGGGGCGAGAGCCAAACGTACTCGACCGCGTCGTACGCGCCCTACGACACGTCAGCGACGACCCAGCTTGCGAGCTACGAAGACTTGCTCCCCGGCGACGCACTCAACAAAGTCCCCCGCGGACACATCGTGCTCTTCGCCGGATGGGCCAACAACGCTCACACCGCGATGTATGTGCTCGAAGAGTCGCAGACGGGCTCCCCCGCGTTGCTCGCGAAGGTCAGCGCGACCTACTTTGCCAGGTTCCGGCCCATTCGCAGCAACAACCTCTGACTTTGTCATTCTGAGCGCGGCAAAGGATCGCCTGCCGTTTTGCATGTCCGCTGCGATCAACGCTTGCCCTCTCCCGTTCGGTCATCGAGCCTCTGACCTTCCACGAGGCTGAGGTCCGCTCCGCAATTTTAGCGTTGCGCGTTCCGACGAGGTAATATGAACGCCGTACGGCTTGGGGGGGGGCGTATGAACAAGACATCAGACGCCGAGCAACCCATCGTCAACTGGCTCACCGGCGGCGGCGAGATGGGCAAGCTGATCAAGTCGAAGGACTGGTCCAAGACGCCCGTCGGTGACATCGACTCCTGGCCGCAGAGTCTGCGAACGATGGTCAGTCTCGTCGTCGCCTCCAACTCCCCGATCTCCGTCATCTGGGGTCCCGGACACGTACACATCTATAACGATGGCTATTGGCCGATCTGTGGTGACAAGCACCCCGCGTCCTTGGGCCATGACTTTCGCCAATGTTGGAAGTCTGCGTGGCCCGTGATCGGAGCCGCGTACGACACCGCGTGGTCTGGCCAGAGTGCCTACCTGACCAACATGCGGATGTTCCTGGACCGCTTCGGCTTCTCGGAAGAGACCTGGTTCACCTTCTCCTTCAGCCCGATCACGGACGAGTCCGGCAAGGTCAGTGGCGTGTTTCATCCCGTCGCCGAATCGACGACCCAAATGCTCTCGGAGCGGCGCGCGAAAACCGTCCATGCGCTCACCAGCCGCTGCGCAAAGGCGAAGACCACCGCGGAGGCGCTCGCCCTGGCCTCGGCGGTGTTCGAAGAGTCTCAGCTCGATCTACCTTTCGTGCTGCTCTACGTCGTCGACGGCCAGGAAGGGGCCCGATACGCACGACGCGCCATTCACACGGGGATGGATCCACAATC
>JAYVYD010000358.1:0-4235 GCA_043784605.1 Myxococcales bacterium
GCCGTCCATCGCCTGGTTGAAGGTGACGCTGGGCTTTCTATTGACCGACACCTCGGACGCGCCATTGACCGGTAGGTTGAAGAGGACCTTCAGCGCGGCGCTGGCGTCAGCATTCGCATCCAGAGGAGCATCCGGAGGCGCATCGAATCCACTGTTTCCGTCATTGCTCGCGTCGCCGCCGCCCTTCGCATCAGACGCCGTATCGGTCGCCGCATCGGAAGCGAGGTCGTTCGCACTGTCGCCGCAAGCCGCCGCGCACACCAAGAACAACACGCCATATTCTAGGTGACTCATAAGGCATTCTCCATCTTCGACATGCGGAAACGAGAAGGAAGTGCCCACGGACTTGGACTTCCGACGCTCACATAACGTGTGTTGGATGAGCAAAACTAGCCCTCCCTACCGATAGTGCCCACACGTTGCAGGGTTCGCGGACGCGTGGCCACCGGCAATCGCTCTATTCTGCAGCTCGAGTACGCCGACAGCGCTCCGACCAAATGGACGTACGCTGCCCATGCCGATTTGCCCATGGGAGAGATCAAGCGCACGTTCCATTGCGCAGGCCGGGATGGGCGCATGGCGGCGAACCATGAGCCTGTGCGCGCCATGTTTCCGTCGTTGTTCTACTCGCCGCAGCAAGTGGCTCGGAAACGCTCGCGTGTGGCGATTCCGGAGTCCAAGACGGTTCGACGGATGCAGGCACCGACGCAGCCGACGGCCGCGCGAACGCGGATGGACGTGTCGAGGTGCTCGACGCGCCGTCCGAAGCCGGTGGCAAATGCAACAACACATTGCATTTGCAAAGGCGCAAGGAAAGCCAGTCGCTGTATGTGAAGCGGCAATGGGTGGGAAAGCCGATGGATCACAAGGGGTCTTCGATGATGGAGAGTTCCCCAGCTGGCTCGCGGGCTTCGGCGTCAAGTGATCCAAGCGCCAGAACTTCTCTGACACCGAGGGCGCGCGCATGTAGGCTTTGGTGATGCGCGCACAAGGGCTGGTCATCGGGTCGCTGGTTTTCTCTCTCTGCTCTGTCGCCTACGCGGGCGGCGGACCGCTGAATGTCGTCGTGCTCTACAACGGCGACATTCCCGAAGCGACCGCCGTGGCCAAGCACTACGGGCTGGCGCGCTCACTGCCGCCCGGACATTTGTGCGCCGTCACCGGGGTCAAAGCTACCGACACGACGATCGACGTCCCGACGTTCAAGTCAAAAATCCAAGCGCCACTCGATGTCTGCATCTCGGCGCTGCCACATCCCGATCTCGTCGACTATGTCGTCATCGTTCGTGGCCTACCTTACAACGTGGCGCTGCCGACCTACGGCGCAAGCTTGCAAGCCTTGGTTCAAGTTCGTCATGCGACCAAGATCAGTGACAAGTCGGAGATGGCTGGGATGGGGCAACCCGGCTCGGGCACCGCAACCGTTGCAAATCCGCTCCACGCGAGTGCGATCCAGGACTACTCCGCCGACTCGACGATCGATAACCCATACAAGGCTTGGTACAGCGACGCGAACTCGATCACGCGCGCCAACCCACCGCCCGCGTTTCACTCTGCGAGCGCTGCGATGGGTGGCGGCTATGACCTCATGAACAACTCGCTCACGTTCATCAACAACGTCTACGACTGGTCGAAGAGCAATCTGGTGGTCGTCACCTCGCTGGACGGCTTCGACTACAAAGATGCCAACGACTTGATCGACCGCGGAGTCGCGAGCGACGGCACCTTTCCGAAAGCGGAAATCATGTGCATGCAGGGGGAGGACAGCGCCCGCGCCGCTCGCGATCCAGAGTGCGAGTTCACGACGCGCATGCTCACCAGCGCCGGCTTCAATGGCAAATGGGAGACTCCGTTCAATGGAACGTTGTCGGGCCATACGGTTGCCGCATATTTCACCGGTTCGTCGGACAGCGTGAAGAACGCGATCGCGGGCAACACCTTCGTGCCAGGCGCCATCACGGACAACCTGACCTCGTACGGGGCGGCGATCTCGAACTTTGCGTGTTCGGCGGACGGCACCAAGTGCCCCGAGTCAGAGGCGCAGACCTCCTGTGCTCGCTTCGTGCGCGCGGGAGCGACGGGCACCCACGGGACCGTTGCGGAGCCCCTCAACAACGTGTTTCCGAATGCGGGCTCGATGTTGCTCTACACGTTCGGCTATTCGCTGGGAGAGAGCTACTTCTTGAGCGAACGCTTTCTATATTGGCAAAATATCACTCTCGGCGATCCGTTGGCGACTCCGTACGCAAAGCGCCCGACAGTGAGCTTCGACGGCTCGCCCACGACGCATCCACACAACCAACCCATCGTGGTGCACGCAAGTCATCCGGCGGGTATCGCGTCGATCCAGCTCTTCAAGGCAGGAAAGCGCGTCGCTCAAGGCACGACGGATACGCTCTCCTACACGCCAACCGAGAACGTCGGAGATGCACTAGAACTTCTTGCAGTGGCCGTTGCGACGGACGCGCCGGTCCAGCGGATGGGCTGGAAGAATCCGAACCAAAAGCCGCACGCAGAAGTGCAAGGTTGGACCGCGGCCACGGTGAAGCTCACGCCAGATGTCATCGCAAGCGAGCCGACCGATCAGCCGGACGGTGGAGTTCCCCCAGCCGCTCAACCGGTAGGGGCCGATGCGGGCTGCTCGTGTGTGGAGGCACCGCTCGGTACGGGCAACTTCGCGTGGCTCGGAGCGCTTCCTCTCGCGGCGTTCATCTGGCGGCGACGGCGTGACCGACTTCGCCGCTCATGACGTCAGTCGGCGCACTCTCGTCCTCCAAATGCACACCCTCTTTTGCAAAAATGAGGAACATCACGGGGACCAGAAACAAGGACAGCACTGTCGAGGAAGTGAGCCCTCCGACCACCGCGAGCGCAAGTGGCTGGTTGGCTTCTGATCCGTGCTCGAGACCCAGCGCAGTAGGCATGAGGCCGATGATGGTCGCCACGCTGGTCATTGCAATGGGGATGACGCGAGCGCGAGCTGCCGCAAGAATGGCAGGGACCTTTTTTGCGCCCTCACCCAGGCGGCGATTGGCGTCGTCTACCAGAAGGATGCCGTTAGAGACCGCGATGCCGATCACCATCAGCACTCCCATGAGCGCAGTAATCGAGAGTCCCTGACCTGCCGCCATTAGCGCGAGCACGATGCCCACGAGTGCAACTGGGATCGTGAAAAGCATGATGAACGGTAGGCGCAGTGACTTGAACTGCGAGGCCATGATCATGAAGACCACCATCACCGCAAGACCGAGTGCGGGCCCGAGGCCCGAGAACGTATCGCGCATGAGCGCTACCTGGCCCACGAAGCTGAAGTCGACGTTGCGCATTCGAGGATCTTCGCGCAGCTTCTTTTCGAGCTCCGCCGACGCGCTGCCGATGTCGCGATCTTCGGTTTGCATCAGGATGTGAGCCGCCCGCTGGAGTTGATTGCGCTCCACCGCGACCGGACCTGTCGATCGCCTTACATTCGCGTAGGCACCCAGAGTCACTGGCTTGCCGTCATCACTGATACGCACCGGAATCTGCGAGAGCGCGTTCGGATCCGCGACGAACTTGCGGTCGTAATACGTGACCACGTAGTAGGACTGCCCGTTGTTGGGATCGATCCAAACGCTAGGCGTGTTGATGTTGCCGAGTGTTGCGTCCAAAGTCGTTTGCGCCGCGGATCGCGCCGTCACTCCTACAAGCCCAGCTTCTTCTCGTTGGGTGTCGACGCGCACCTCTGGATAGTCTGTCTCCAGCGTGATGCGCACGTCACGAATCCCAGGCACCGTCCGGGCAACATCTGCGACGGCACGCGCCTGCTCATGGAGCTGATCGAGGTTCTGCCCCCGCACCTCCACGACCAACGGTGCGATGTACCCGTTCGAGAAGACGCTCGCGACTAGACCTCCCGGCATCTGAAGAAACTCGACACCAGGGTAGCGCGCCGCGAGGATCTGGCGGAGCTTGTTCGCAGTCTCGCCTTGAGAGTGTTCTCGCCTCTCTGGGTCCGACAGCGCCACTCGAATGAAACCCATGTGTGGGCCGTTGTGATTGCCGGGCAGGGCGTGTATATCTGCGACGAGTGCATCAACCTGTGCCAGGAGATCATCGAAGAGGAAATGCTCGAGGCGCCCAAGACGCGCCCGCAGGCAGCCAAGCTGCCCAACCCGCGCCAGATCAAGGCGGCCCTGGACCAGTACGTGATCAGCCAGGATCGGGCCAAGAAGGTCCTCGCGGTGGCGGTCTACAAC
>JAYVYD010000359.1:0-3253 GCA_043784605.1 Myxococcales bacterium
CGGTTTGTCGAGGCGCGGGCGTGCGCTGAAACGCTCGTGGAGGCGTCTGAACGTCTGGGGCTGGGCCGAGTCGAGCTCCGCGGGGTCTGCGGTTGGCTCTTCACCATCAGCGCTGCGTCTCCATGCGCGCTCCACCAACAGGATCTCTCCATGAACGGAACCAACATCAGCGCGTCTTCTTCTCTGCCGCCTCCGCTGCGCATCGCCGCCGACATGGCCTCAAGCTGGCGCGAGGACAAGGAACTCGACTTCGACACCGCCGCCGAGCGCATCATCCAAGCGCACCGCGCCGATGGCGATGCTCACGATCTGCCCGTCATCGATTTGAAAACGTGGGCGGTCGCGCCCCACAACGGCGAGTTCGCTCTCGTACCTCTCGCCAGGCACCACGAGCCGAAGCCACTGCGACAGAACGCGTTCTCGAACCTGATGAGCCGCATCGGCGTGCCCGCAGAGTTCGTGCGCAGGCTGCCCGCGCCGCTGCAGCTCGCGAACATCAACTACATGTTGAGCGAGCACGACGATCGATCTGCTGCGACGCTGCGCCTGCGTGGCGAAGAAGTCGCTGCGATCGTGTCTGGTCGGTACGCGCCGCTCGATCCCGAAGAGCTCGTAACCACCATCCGAACTGCGCTGGTGCGGCACGGCATGCTGGATGAAGTGCGCGTGAAGGGTGTCGCCAGCGGTTTGGTCGACAACATGCGGTTGGTGCTGCCCGCGGAGCAGGTCGCGATCAAGGTCGGCGACGTCAGCGCGCTGGGCATCGACATCACGACGTCGAGTTTCGGCAAGTCGGCCATACACGTGGCTCCCGTGATCTGGAGGCTCGTGTGTTCAAATGGAATGAGATCACCCGAGCGCGGCAATGGCATGTCGTTCCGGCACGTCGGCGATGCACAACGTCTGCGTGATGGAATCGCAGAATCTATCCCCTCAGCAATAGTCAGAGCCAAAGGGGTGATGAAGCAGTGGGCTCTCGCGGTCGACTTCATGGTCAACGACGTGGCCGCGCAGATCGAGTCAATGCGCATGCTCACCATCCCCGAGCGCAGTGCTCTCGAGAAGCAGGTCATGGTCGAAGATCACGTCGCCGCGTTGCCCGAGCGCACTAGCGTCTACTCGTTGGTCAATGCGATCACGGCGTCGGCCAAAGCCGCAGTGCCTGCGCGGCGTCTCGAGATCGAAGCCATGGCCGGCGAGGTGCTCGAGCAGCACGTTGGGAGGGTGCAATGAAGAAGGAGCTCCTGACCAAGCCATTCCCGCGCGAGATGATCCGTCAGCGTCAGGGCGCGCACGGCCAGACGCTCAACTACGTCGAGGCGCATGCCGTGATCGCCAGGTTGAACGAGGTCAGTGACTTCGTCTGGCATTTCGAAGCGATTCACGCCCATGCGCGACGACGAGGCATCGCGCTGCCCGAACTTGGCGCGATGTTGCTCGAACGCACCGGCAAAGGCGAGCCGCAGAGCTTGACGAGGAGAGAGGCGAGCGGCGTGCTGGATGTTCTGTCGAGTGCAAATGGAACGCATCGGTGATGGGTGGGGCGGAGGTCGTCGATGAGGCGACCTCCGCCTTGTACCGTGTCCGAGACCGTTGCGGTATGGTGCGGCAGTGCGATGTGATGCACTTGCTTTACTCGGACGCAAGCTATTCGATTGTGGCGTCGGTCATCGCATCGTGGCAAGCGGTCGCGCCTGGCGTCTTGACGTTGCAGCTCCAGCGGCCGTTGCTACATGAGCACTCGACCTGGTCGACACGCCCCAACTCACCCCCCCCACATGCATGACCAATGGCATAGGTGCAGTCGTGTGTCCCATTGCAGCTTCCGGTTGGAAGGGCGTCTTCGGTATGGAAGCCTTGTACCATTGCTGTGGAACGGTACGAACATGCAGCGTCCTCTGTCGGCGCACACTGTAGAAGCAGGACGGCCGGTGCCACTACGAACTGCAAGCTAATCCGGCGACGCATCTTGAGAACAGACTGTAGCACCAGGAGTGATGACGCCACATGCCCAAATTTCGTGTGCGCAGACGCATTCGACCTTGTCGACCCTGCCCAATGCACCACGACATTCATGCCCGATCGCATAAAGGCAGTCGTGTGCTCCACCGCAGGCCCCAGACGGTAGCGATGTGTCGGTATGAACCCCTTGCAGAAGGATTTCGGACCGATATGCGCACTCCTGGTCGGTCGCGCTGTCGTACGCGTCTGCGCCCGAGTCGCCTGCTCCCGACGCTGCGGACGAACATGCGACGACGAACACGATTGGGACGAGGTATCTCATCAGGGGAATGGGTCAGCGGGAGGAAGTTGGCGAACCTCATCAGGGAGATGGAGTTCAATGGCATTCGCATCGAAGTGGCGAATGACCTGGCCATCCAAAACGTCATACGATGCGAAAATCGAAAGTGACTCTGTCCACCGCGAGTGGCGGATGACGACAGTTCCTGGCTTGGCGCCGGTCGGGAGTTGAGCGACATAGGCAGGGAAGCGAACTGGATCGTTGACGAGCGACTGCAGGTTGTGCGCGTCGTCAACCACAGTGTGAGGGAAAGCCGGCCAGTACACTTGCTCCTGCGCAATGTAGAGCGGTCCACCGCCTGAACCATCGCCGCGCACCATTGCACTCGCACTTGAATCCACCACTGGGACCCCCTCAACTCCGCGTTGCAGAATCGAGGTGTACCCCTTGAACACTGGGTCAGCCGTACCACCTAGATTCTCGTGCCCTTCGACGAGCGTGTTGATCGATACTCCAATAACTTGTTGAGGAGAAAGGCCTGCACTAACAAAGTACCCTTGAACGGTGCTGTTGTGTGTTTGAGCGCTTTGGGTGTAGGGCGGCATCGACCAGACCGGTGAATTTGCATTCGAGACCCCAAAGGTCCCACCGGTGCTAACGAATGTTGCAAAACCACCGTTAGCGCCAGTGATTCGATCGATACCTCCGATGTAGACCTCCTGTTGAACTGCTCCAAGGTAGAATCTCGATAAGCCGAAGGGCATCAGGAAACCCTGCACTGTATTGTCTACACGCTGGGTTTGTTGCGAAGTAGCAGCTCCCAGGGAGTCTTCACTCGGAGAGGTTGAACATCCCACGACAAGAAGATACGCGAGAACACCAATTTGCTTGCTCATTCCGACCTCACTTGCTGAACGGGTATGTTTTGGCGTCGAAGTTACAGTTAGCGTAGTAGAAGATTTTTTGGTTGGACGTTGCATCCAGTGAGTCGTTGGCCAGGGTGAGCCATGT
>JAYVYD010000360.1:0-7251 GCA_043784605.1 Myxococcales bacterium
TGAGGTCTTCGCGCGAGGTGGCGAAGTGCTCTGCAAACCGTGGGTATCGCGCAATGGCTCCCGTTTCCCCAAAAGCGACTTCGTCATCAATATGCGTTCGCGCACTCTCACTTGTCCCAACGGGCAGACCGAGTCGTTTGCGATCGGCGGCACCGTAGAGTTCAACCCGATAGCCTGCGAGCGCTGCCCGCTCGGAAAACAATGCACGACCGCAGAGCCCGGCTACGGGCGCACCGTTTCAATCGCGCATGAGCCATTGCAGCACAGACTCCGCAAGTTGATTGCCTCATCAAAGGGACGCAAACGCTTACGCGAGCGCGTGAAGGTCGAACATGCGCTCGCGCACCTCTCACGCAAGCAGGGTCGCCGCGCTCGCTACCTCGGAATCCGAAAGAACGGTTTCGACCTCCGCCGTCACGCCGCTGTCGTCAACCTCGGAGCCGTCCACCGCAGGGAGCTCACCCTTGCCGCGTAATTGCATCACAATCGAACTGTTTGTCGCTCTAGGTTGGGTCCTCTGTCTTTCTCGCGTTTCGCAACGCACCGAAGCTGCGCATTGTGGTGTACGCGTTGGGCGCGGAGGCGATGAGCTTTCCGATTGGCTATTACATGCTTTAACACACTGACGACTTGATGCCGCGCTTTGCCGAGCCACGGGTGCTAAGACCCGCCGTATGAACGAGCGTCCGGCTCCAACCCCAGCTTTGCTTGCGCCCATTCGCTTTGGGCGGCCGGCGTTCGTCGGTGAGACGATCTCACTGGGCGCGTCGCAACGACAGCAGCTCGCCGTGCGCGAGATCAACGAGAAAGAGGCATTCACGCTGATCGACGGCGACGGCGTCGGCTTCCGCGCGAGCCTGCAAGAAGGCGGTCGCGCGCTCGTTTATGAGAAAATGGCTGGCACCACAGAGTCCGGCGCGCGCATCACTCTCGTGTGCTCGGTGCTCGCCAAGCAGCGAATGTTGACTGTCGTGCAGAAGGCCACCGAGCTCGGGTGCGTGCGTATCGTGCCGGTGTTCTCGGACCACGGCGTGAAGCCGACCGACATCGAGAAAGAGAAGCCCTCCACCTGGTTCGTCCAAGCCATCAAAGCATGCCGACAGTGCCGGCGCGCCTCGGTGCCGGACGTTCAATCCGTCACTCCGCTAGCGAGCGCGCTCGCGGCGCCTTATTGGGTCAATGCGACTGAGCGGTTCTGGCTCGACGATCGCACCGCCGCGCCCGGCGACCCTTTCGCGGCGGACTCTGAGCGTAGCGAAGGCGACTATGCACTAGCCGTCGGCCCCGAGGGCGGCTGGTCCGACACGGAGCGCGAACTCATCGCCAAATCTGCGAAGGCAGTGCCGCTCGGTAATCGCATATTGCGCGCGGAGACGGCCGTTTTCACGGGCCTCGCGCTGTTGCAGCACAGACTCGGCGACCTACGGTGAGCAAGAGCGACGAGCGCGATTCGAGAACGCGCAACCCTCCTCCCTCTCTTCGCGCGCCTATTTCGCGAACTCTGGACCGTTCACCTATCACTGCAGTCGGACATCACGCAATCGTCACGACGTGCACCGGCTTGCCGCTCGGGTTGGTGGTGCCGTCGCCGAGAGAGCCGCTCGAGTTGTCACCCCAGCATGCGTCGCATCGCGCGCAACGTGAAGCGCGGGCGAGACGATCCGGTGTATCGTCGAGAACAAGCATCTTCGTCGTCGCCCCCATGGCCGCTGACTGCGTCCGCCGTCAATTGCGCGGTCATCTTCGTTGATGTCGGCAAGCCTCGCGGCCGTAGGTGACGACAAAGCAACGACGTGAAGACGACGGATGCGTGCCCTCCGCATTCTCGCGAGCAGTAGGACCACAACGAACGATCGCCCAAAAGACAATCCCACCGGACCGGTCCTTGCTTTGTATTCCCGCAACGAGCGAGATTGATCACACCAAGATGGATTGATTTGACCGACGACCGTCCGTCACAAGAAGTGGTTGGGCGTTGGATTTCGACGACCGATCGAAAACCCATCCGGTCGGCTTCCAGGGTTCCGTTTGAACTCTCTCCAACGATAAAATGTTCGTACGATCACTGTGTGCCCTCCTTCTGATACCGGACGCCGCACCCACTTCGATCACGACCGGAGCGCGTCGTGAACTCTATTGGCCGCACGCTCGCCCGCTCGCGATCTCGCGCCGTCGGTAAATCGGCGAACGCGACGGGCAAAGCCATGAGGCGTTCGGCCAGCCACCCGGCGTCTCGCCATCGCGGCCCGGATCTGCTACCGATTCACCGCTGGCGAAGCCAATCCGCTCAGTTGTTGTCGTTCGCCAAAGGCGACGACAATTTGCGCTTCGTTCAGTTCAGGAGAAGCACCGATGATCCCGAGTTTCAAAGCCAAGAGCTACGATTTCACCGAGTTCGTGACCGCGCGTAATTTCATCGCGGGCGAGTGGTGCGATCCTCTCACCAGCAAGGCGACGCTCGAGGTGCTGAACCCGCGTCACGACAAGGCGATGGCCACCGTCAAGATGGGCGGCAAGGACGACGTGGACGCAGCCGTCCGCGCGGGCGAAGCCGCCTTCAAGGAGTGGCGCAACGTCCCCATCCGCGATCGCGCGCACGTCCTCTATCGCGCCCGCGATCTCATGAAGCAGAACCTCGAGGAGCTCGGTTGGCTCCTCTCGCACGAGAACGGCAAGACCTTCAATGAGGCGAAGGCCGAGGTGGAAAAAGGCATTGAGTGCCTCGAGTACGGCTGTTCATTGCCGAACCTCGCTGTGGGCTCCGCATTGGAGGTCAGTCGCGGCGTCACGTGCGAGGTGACCTACGAGCCGCTCGGTGTCGTGGCCGGCGTGGTGCCGTTCAACTTCCCGATGATGGTCCCGCTGTGGATGCTCCCGCAGGCGCTCGTCGGCGGGAACGCGTTCGTGTTGAAGCCCAGTGAGCGCGTGCCGCTCAGCACGATGCGATTGGTGCAATTGCTCGGAGAAGCGGGCTTGCCCAAGGGAGTGCTCAATCTCGTTCAAGGTGGCAAAGAGGTCGTCGAGGCGCTCTGCGATCACCCGAAGATCAAGGCGTTTGGCTTCGTCGGGTCGACCAGGGTCGCCAAGGCCGTCTACGGCCGCGCGAGCTCCACGGGCAAACGCGCAGTGTGTTTGGGCGGCGCGAAGAATCATTTGATTGTAGTCCCCGATGCGGACGTCGCCGTCACGGCAGACAATGTCGTCGCTTCGTTCATGGGGTGCGCGGGGCAGCGCTGCATGGCCGCCTCGGTGCTCATCGCCGTCGGTGACGTCGAGCACATCATCAAGGCAGTCGTGGAGCGCGCCGCCAAGATCGTCACCGGCACGGACATGGGCCCGGTCACGACCGAAGCCGCATTGAAGCGTATCGTCGGTTATGTGGACAACGCCGAGAAGAGCGGCGTGAAGGTGCTGCTCGACGGACGCGGCGTGAAGGCGAGCCCCGGCTACTGGGTCGGCCCCACCATCCTGGACAACGTCTCTCCCGAGATGCCCTCAGGCTGCGAAGAGATTTTCGGGCCAGTGCTATCCATCATTCGCGTCCCCAACCTCGAGCGCGCCATCGAGATCGAGAACGCGAATCCCTACGGAAACGCGGCGTGCATCTACACGACGAGCGGCGACGTCGCGCGACGCGTGATGGGCGCGGTCGACGCCGGCATGTGCGGCGTCAACGTCGGAGTGCCCGTCCCTCGCGAGCCGTTCGGCTTCGGCGGCTGGAACGACTCGGCCTTCGGCGCTGGCAACATCACCGGTTGGGACGGATATCGATTCTGGACGCGCCAGCGGAAGATCACCACCAAGTGGTCACTGCAAAAAGATCAGACTTGGATGTCTTGAACCGCGCCTAGAGAGCCCCCCCCGAGAATCGCGAGTGACCGTTGCGCGCCCTCACCCGGCGGCCCCTCCCATGAAGGGATAGGGCAAGAGAGAAGATTGTCATGATGGAATCCAAAGAGATGATCGAGCTGTGCACCAAGCACAGTCTCTTTTCGTGGTCGGCGACTGGCAAGATCGATCCGATGCCCATTGCGCGGGCGGAGGGGATTTATCTCTATTCGCCAGAGGGCAAACGCTGGATTGATTTCAACAGTCAATTGATGAGCGTCAACATCGGGCACGGCCACCCGCACGTGATCGACGCGATCAACAAGCAGGCGGAGACCCTGATTTACGCCTATCCGGGGATGGCTACCGAGGTGCGCGCTCGATTGAGCAAGCGACTCTCCGAGCTCGTACCTGGGGACATCAACACGTTCTTTTATACATTGGGAGGCGCCGAGGCGAATGAGAACGCCATCAAGGCGGCGCGCTTGTTCACGGGCCGTCACAAGATCATCGCGCGCTATCGCAGCTACCACGGCGCGACGCATGGCGTGATGTCACTGACCGGCGATCCGCGCCGCTGGCCCAACGAGCCGGGAATGTCCGGAGTCGTCCGCGTGATGGACCCCAAGCCATACAATTACTCATTTGGAGACAGCGACGAAGAGATCGTCGCCGAGAACCTCAAGTACTTGGACGAGGTCATCCAATACGAAGGCCCGCACACGATCGCCGCAATGTTCATCGAGACGGTCACCGGGACCAACGGGATATTGCCTCCGCCTAAGGGCTACTTGCAGGGCCTCAAGGCGCTCCTCGAAAAGTACGGCATCCTGCTCGTGTGCGACGAGGTGATGTGCGGCTGGGGACGCACCGGCAAGCTCTTCGCGTTCGAGCACGGCGGCATCGTCCCGGACATCGTCACGATGGCCAAGGGGCTGACGAGCTCTTATATGCCCTTGGGCGTGATGGGATTGAGCGACAAGATCGCCGCTCACTTCCAGAACAACGTCTTCTGGGGCGGCCTCACCTACAACGCTCACCCGATGTGCCTCGCTGTTGCAATGGCGGTCATCGACGTGCTCGAGAAGGAGAAGCTCGTCGAGAACAGCGCCAAGATGGGCGTCGTGATGAATGCTCATATGGCGCGCATCCAGAAGAAGCACAAGTGCGTCAAAGAGCACCGCAACATCGGATTGTTCGGCATCATTGAACTGCAAAAGAATTCCAAGGGCGAGCGCTTGGTGCCTTACGCTGGCGCACATCCGGTGATGGGCAAGCTCGGCAAGTTCTATCGCGACGAGGGCCTCTTCACCGTGCTGCAGTGGGGCACCGTGATGTGCAACCCGCCGTTGACGATCAATGAGCCGCAATTGGCCGAGTCATTCGACATCATCGACCGCGGCTTGTCGCTCGTGGACGAGGTCTTCGAGGGCTGAGTCGGCGGGTCAATGCGAAGTTTTGGGCGTTTCCAGGGATTGAGATGCGCACCGAGCTCGCCTGACACTCCTCTGCCTGGCGCTTTCCAAAGTGTGGATTCGCGTCGCCAGGCGGAGACGCCTCCATTGCGGCAGTCTCATCGCACGCCGCAAAGGCGTGCAGAGCGCCGATCAGAGATGATGTTGCGGCGTGCCTCGCGTCTGCAAGCTTCGAGCACTCGGCCGTCCACCATACCATCGGCAAGCGCAAGCACTCGGTCGCGCGCAACGCGCACACTCCGATCCAACTCGTGACGCTCACGGTTGGTGGACGCCGCGTCCTCATCGCGTTCGAAGGTGTAGGTCGTATGCGCCAAGGCGACGCTCGAGGGACTCGTGGGACGAACCACTCCGGGGATTGTACAAAGCAGCGTCGACAAGCGATCCATCTCGGCAAGCCGTGCCGCGTCGTCGCCGTAAGACTCGCGACGGAACGCCGCCCACTCGGCGTCGGTCGCACCACGCGAGACGCACTCCCTATCTGCAACGGCAACGAGGCCAAGGAACGCACGCAGGTTCGGCGCGACGACCTCGGTTGATTCGAGATCGCCTCTCGGCACGACTAAGACGATCGGGCGCTCGTCTTTGGTCCTATCGCCATCGAGGAGGAAGCCGAAGTGATTCGACTCGCCCCGAGACGAAGCCATAAGGGCTCGAAGGCATCCGAGGGCGACGCGGGCGACACTTTCTCGGCGAGCTCGACGAGCGCAGTCAGTGTTGCCCCGGGAGCCATTCCGAGTTTCTTCGTCAACTCTAGCGCTCGTCCTGTGCGGTATATATATAGATAGATATAGGGTCGACGCGATCCGAAAGGATCGGGATGTATCGACTGCGCTCGCGCTTCGTCATCGCTGGGTACTTCGTACTGAAGCGACTGCCAGTTGAGGTGTGGACGCTGCGTGATCGCACCGGCGCGACACTGTGCGCGCTGCCGTGTGAGCGATGGGTGCGCGCGACGAGCGGTGACTATATCGATCTCTCCGCTAACGGCGGCACCGATCACAAGCGCGTGGATGTCTCTGTCGCTCTCCCTGTTCCGCCTGGAACGAGCGTGATCGTGCACCCTGTCACCGAGCGCGGCACGCCACGCTTCGCACGGATCAGCATAGGCATCATGGTCCTTCCCTATTTAGGCGGATTCTTTTTCGGCATGCTCGGGGTCGTGTTTTGCGCTCACGACTCGGGCACGAGCACGAGCTGCCAAGGCATCGGCGGTATGGGAGTCGCTGGAGGTGTAATGGCGGCGAGCATTGGACTCGCGACAGCGCACCTCCTCTGGCAGTCATGGACGCGAGACCTGCACCTCTACGTGGAGGAGAGTAGCGCCTCACTCGCCCCCGCTGCGCCAGCACAAGTGAGCTTGGAGCCCGGCGCGATTCGACTCCAAGCGGGCGGCGTGCAGACTTGGTTTACGCCCGCCGGAGTGATCGGTTCATTCTGCTACCCCCTTAGGGTCGGTACCATCAAGACATAGAGCGTGATTGCCACTCAATGGGGTTGGTCGAGCCAATCGAACGCCTCGCTGAAGACGCGCTCACCGTCCGCGATTTGCCCATGCGTGCAACCCGGTATTTCGATGTAGATCAAAGGCACTTCTTTCGACATCAATTGTTTGGCTCCCGCCTTCATTCGATAGGGCACGTCCATGCGGCACGACATCGCGACGACCGCCCGCGCCTTCAACAACGAGCGACCGCGACGTCTTCTGGAGGTGCGATGATCACCAATCGAGGGAAGAGCTCGGGCCAGCCTTGGTGCACCATCTCTGCGATCGACGCGCCCGATGAGTAGCCGACGAGCGTGAACCCGTCTGGCGGCGCTGACATGCCGGTCGCCGCGAGCGCCTTGTCGATGCGCGACTTTTGGAGCGTCGCGCTCCACGTGAACGAGCGAAAGCCCGAGTCTGGAGCGCCACAGGGCGCGTCGCCGTCGATCGCGACCACCCCTC
>JAYVYD010000361.1:0-8964 GCA_043784605.1 Myxococcales bacterium
GCCGAACGCCATGTTCAAAGACTCGAGCCCGAGCCCGTGATCGTAGCCTTGGCGCGCGACCAGATCGTCGGGCGTGACGTAGGCGGTCTTGCCATCGAGCGTGATGCGCACGCCGTCGTGACCGCTCACTAGCGAAGCCGCAAAGAGCGGTTCTGCAAACGTGAGGATGGGAGACGCGCCCGTGATCTTCTCGTAGACCACCGTACCGTCGGGCGCGACGTCGGCGATGAGCGCGGGATCAAGGCTGGCCACGACCTTGCGCGCCATGCGGGACCCGTCTTTGTAGACGGTGACGACGAAGACGCCCTGCTCGGCGTGCAGCGAAACGACCCGCCGGATCGCGAGCGCGCCGAGCGCGACGCACAACGTGTAGATTGCAAGGAGTCGGAGCAGGCCGCGCGGGGTCACGAAGGCACCTTAAGCCGGCGCTTGTAGAAAGCCCATCCCTCCCCTAACAACGCCGCGTGGAGCGCTTCGATCTCGCCAGCATCAGGGCCCGTCTCGCGCATAGCGCACCGATGGATCGCGCCGATGACTCGAGCGGCGAGCGCGCGGCGGTCGCGCTCATCTTGGCACCGCGTGGCGAGAGCGAAGACGCGAACCTGCTCTTCATCAAGCGGGCGGAGCGCCTTGGGGACCCGTGGTCCGGTCATGTCGCGTTCCCTGGCGGACGCCACGATCCGAGCGACGCGACGATGCTCGACACTGCCATGCGAGAGACGCGCGAAGAGGTCGGGCTCGATCTATCCGCGCGCGCGACGACGACCGGACGACTCGAGCATCTCCCCGCGATGGCGAAGGGACGCCTCACGGGGCTCGTCGTCACGCCGATCATCTTCGCGTTGGATTCCGACGACGTCACGCTCTCGCCGAACGAAGAGGTAGCGACCACGCTCTGGGTGCCCATCGGTCAGCTCGCTCGCTTCGAGGGCGCGGGCACGATGACGTACCGCCATGAGGGCAAGGAGCTCGAGCTGCCCTGCCTGCGCCTCGGCGAGCACGTACTCTGGGGCCTCACCTATCGCATGGTGACGTTGTTGCTGGAGGCGCTCAAGCGGTAGGCTGTTGCGTCTATGCCCGTCTCGCAGGCGCTCATCAAGGACATCGCGGTCACGGGACCGCTCGGCGGGCTCGCCCTGTCGGTCGTGCGCGCCGCATCTCCGATGATGGTCGTGCGCACGCTGCGCTGGTACCGAGACCTCGCGCGTCTCGGGTTGCACGTTCCGCTCTTCATGGTGCACGACGTCGGACTGTTGTACGCCGCGCCCAAGGAGCAGCTGGACCTCGGGCCTCGGCCCGCGACCGATGCCGTGACGGCGACGCTCCCGCGCGTGAAAGAGCTGCACACGGTCTACCGCGAGATGGTGGGAGAGATCGCGCAGAGCGAGGCGTCGGCGCGTGCACGGTCGATGCGACTCTCGGACGATCTCATCGTGGTCGTGCTCGCGCGCGTCATCGGGTCGATCGCGCCGCGAATCGGCCGCGCGCCCTACCCAGCCACGCTGCCGCTCGATCCCGAGATGGTGCGAGACCTCGACGGTCAGCTCGAGCAGCTCTTCGCGAGCGCCCCGCGTGCCTTCGAGAGCGCTGCGTTGGACGCGATGACGCGATCGCGTTTGCACGTGCTCACGTTGGCCGACGCGCTGGATCTCGACACGCTGCGCCTGCTCGGGATGCTCGGTCCCGAGTCGAGCGCGGCCGGTGCGTTGCAGCACGTCGATTTGCTCGCGGCCGTCTCGAGTCCCGCGGCGAACGACATCGTCAACTTCTCGCTCGAGCTGTTGCCGAGCATCCTCGAAACCCACCGCAACCAGGCCACGGGCACGCACGCGGTGCACGGCTACGCCGGCATCGGAAGCAAGGGCTCGCTAGACTCGCTGGTTCTGACGGAGCTCGCGTGGGACCCCGACGAGTTCGCGCGGCGCATGATCGAGAACGAGCTGTTGTATTATACACGCGAGCAGGCGCCCGACGAGGCGCGACGCCTCCACTACCTCGTGATCGACGCCTCCGCATCGATGCGCGGTGAGCGACAGGTGTTCGCGCGCGGCCTCGCGATCGCGCTCGGTAAGAAGCTGCAGCTCTCGGGCGAAGACGTGTGGATGCGCTTCTTCGACTCGCGACTCTACGACGTGCAACGCGCGAGACCGGGGCAGCTCCCCGCTGCGCACATTCTCTCGTTCAAGGGAGAGCGCGGGCGTAACCCCGCGCGCGTGTTCGCGCAGCTCGCCACGGAGCTCGAACTCTTGCGCACGCGAGAGCAGCGCGATCCCGTGGTGCATTTGATCACGCACGCGGCCTTGCACGTGCCAAGACCGCTGGTCGCAGAGGTGGCGCGACAAGCTCACCTGTTCGGAGTGTTCATCTTGCCGAGCGGCGGCAAGCTCGATCTCGAGTACCTCGATCTGCTCGAGGGTCACGCCGTCGTCGACAATGCGACTCTCTCGCAGAAGAGCGCGCGTGCGGCCGCCGCGACCAAGATCGTCGCCGAGGCAAGCAAGGTCAGCGACAAAGTCGCGCCTCCACAGTCGGTCCCGCCGAGGAGCCAACGTGACTCGGTCCCGCCATCGCTCAGACCCCCGCGGAGCGTGCGCTGATGTATTCTGCACGCATGCGCTCATCTTGGTTGCTCGTCGTGATGCTGGTCGCTTGTCAAAAGGATTGGACTGGCCGTGAACTCAAACCGATCGAGGTGAACCTCGCGGGCCAGAAGGTGCACATCTCGGTGCCCGATGGCGTCAAGCGATCGGGCGACGCGAATGGACTCGTCGCGATGCTCGATCCGACGCCGAACGATGGTCCGAGCGTCATCCTCTCGAAGGGGATGGAGCCGATCTCGGCCACCGCGGACGACTACATCAAAGCGAGCACCGACAAGGAGCTCGAGAAGCGGGAGCTGTCAGGAGGGCACGGCGGCGTGTTCGATCGCGACGGCCCGCACGTCCACGTCACACGCAAGGTCGGCGCGGTGTACATCGACTGCGACGCCGCGTTCCCGGGCGGCACCAAGGACAAGGCGGCGCGCGTCGAGATGATCTGGAAGATGTGCAAGTGATGTCCGGCCGCGGATCGCTCCTGCTCGTGGGGATCGTCGCCTGTCACGACAAAGGCTGGACCGAGCGCGAGCAGAAGCCGACGAGCCTCGATCTCGGCGGCGGCGTGAAGCTCACCGTCTCGGTCCCCGATGGGCTGAAGCGCACGAACGCCGAAGGCGACGCTAGCGCACGCTTCGAGTCCATCGTGGAAGGCGGACCGTTCGTCAGCGTGTATGCGGACGCGAGCAACCTGCAGGAGCTGGTCACCGTTCCACCGCCGGGCTCGACCGGCCTGGACAAGCGCGAGCTGCCCGACGGCTACGGGTTCCTCTACGCGAAGGACGGTCCCCACGTTCACCTCACGCGCAAGATCGGCAAGTCCACGATCAACTGCGACGGGTTCTTCCTCGGCACGAACAAAGACGATCTCAAGCGCGCCGACATGCTCTGGAAGATCTGCGCTTCAGTGAAGTGATCGACGTGAGGTCGGTCGGGTGAGCGGCGCTTGACCCGCGAACGTCGGGCTGAACCTCGGATCGAGCGCGTCGCGCAGCGCTTCGCCAACGACGTTGGAGCTCACGACTGTTGCGAGCACCAAGAGCGCCGGAAACACGAGCAGCCACCACGCGGACAGGTAGTAACGAGACTCGGCGAGCGACTCTCCCCACGACGGTACGGAGTCCGGCAGACCCGAACGCAGGAAGTCGAGCGACGACTCGACGAGCACCATCTGCCCAATTCCTAGGGCGCCCGCGACGATCACCGGGCCCACGGCCTGCGGCAAGACGTGCTTGTACAACACACGCGCCGGGCTCGCTCCCAGCGCACGGGCGGCCATCACGAAGTCTTGTTGCGAGGCCACGAGCACGTCCGCGCGCACCAGCCGTGCGACCTCGGTCCACCGCACGGCGGCGATCGCGAGCAAGAGCGAGATGGCCGTCGGGTGCGTCAACAGCGCTTGCACCACGAGCACGAGGACGAGCACCGGAAACGAGCTGAGTGCCTCCGTGAGTCGCTCGACGACGAAGTCGAGCGCGCCGCCGAAGAAGCCCGAGAGCGCGCCGAGCACACCGCCGACCGCGATGTAGAGCACGACGGCCAACAACGCGAGCCCGAGCGCGGTGCGTGTGCCGTGCACCAACCGCGCGAACAGATCGCGCCCTCGCGCGTCGGTACCGATCGGGTGCGCGGACCCGAGAGAGGGCGGTGACAGCGGCGCCGTGTCGGGATCGGTGGCGTAGGGTCCGAAGCGGACGAGCGTGTTGATGGCCCAGTCTCCGGCTTGCTGGCCTCGCCGCGTGTCACGCGAGAGCCTCGTCAGCTCTGGCGGCGCGGTCACGCACGGCATGACGTACACGCTTCCATGTATTTTACATACGATCGGAAGATCGCTGGCGAGCAGGTCCGCGAACACTGCGACGAGCGCCATGCAGGAAAGTAAGGCAGCACAGGCGAGCGTGAGGCGTGCGCCTGCGAGCCGCGAGAACGCGCGGCGGATGGAGCCCGCAGGACGCGGAGTCACGCGATCTCCGTCTTCACGAGCCGCTCACGCAGGCGAGGGTCGAGCAAGCCGTAGGCGACGTCCGTGGCGAGGATGCCGATGGTGGTCGCGATGGCGAACAAGAGGACGACCGCGATGAGCCATGCGCCGTCATCCGTCTCGACCGCGCGCATCGTCTCGTAGCCGAGCCCAGGGAGGCGGAAGACCTCCTCGACGACGATCGCGCTCCCGAAGAGCGTCGGGAGCTGCAGACCCGCGAGCGAGAGCGTCGGCATCATCGCGTTGCGGAGCGCGTGCACGATGAGCACGCGGGCGGCTGTCATGCCCTTGCCGCGGGCGGTGCGTACGTAATCTTGCCGAAGCACGTCGAGCATCGCCGCGCGCTGGTATCGGGAGAGACTCGCGAGCGAGCCGAGCGTCATCGCGAGGATGGGCCAGAACACGCCAGACGAGCCCGCCTGCAGGAGTAGCTCCGCGAAGACGTACGTCGGCAACGAATACAAAACGAAGAGCGCGAACGCGAGCCCGAGGTCCAACGCGCGACCACGGCGCCACGCGCTGATGACGGCGATGGGGATGGCGAGCGCGTACGAAGCGAGCATCGAGGCAAGCGTGAGCTCGAGCGTGATGCCCGCGCGTGCCCCTATTTTCGTGGCGATCGGCTGCCCGTCTTGAGAGCTGATGCCGAGCTGCCCGCGCCCCGCAGAGAGCAGCCACTTGCCGTAGCGTGTCTCGCTCACCGCCGCTGCCACGCGCTCGACTCCGTCCAGCACCACGTAGTCGGAGCGATGCAAAAACCACCACCGCTGCCAGTCGGCGATCGCGCTCGCCACCGCCACCGAATCGCTCGGCGCTGGGAGCGAGGACTGCTTGCCCGTGACGTGCTGCAGCACCGCCATGAGGCGAACCTGACCTTCCGCGTCCTGCGCGTCGGCGAGCGCCGCCATGACGTCCTCGATCACGAACGTGTCGAGCGCCAAGAGATCGCGATCGCGTGCGTCCGCGCCGTGCGCCAACACTCGCGCTGCAGCGCGCCGCGCGCTCGGGTGGGTGAACTCGACGGAGCGGTCCTCCCAGAGGCGCGACCAGAAGAGGGCCGCCGACTGTTGCTTGCCGAGCAGCGGGTCGTCGCCGAGGCCCATTCGCTCAGCCACGGGACGCAGCGCCATCGCCACGCGACCTCTCGCCGCCGGAGAGAGCTTGTCGAGCGTGGGCAGCAGGTACGGCAACGCGGCGCCCCCGACTATCGCGAGCGTGTGCGCGGCGATCGGCGCCTCGGCGTCGTTCTGCGCGAGGTGCATCACGCAGTCGTCCACCACCGATCGCATGTCGCGCGGCGCGGTGTTGAAGAAACGCGGAACGTCCAAGAAGCGCTCGCGGCGCGCTTCCGCGATCGCATCGAAGCCCCGTGGGTCGTGGCGGAGGAGCTCGGTGCGCGCGTCGCCTTGGGGCTCCGTGGGCTCAGGCACGAGCGAGGCGAGGAGAAAGACGACCACGCTGATCGCGAACAGCGTCGGGATGGCCCAAAAGGCCCTTCGGATCGCGTATCGCAACATCGGAGGTCGGGCGCGATTATGGCATCGTCAGCGCGCGCGCGGCGAGTTATGCAAGGTGGTACATGCAAGACGAGCTTCGACGACGGGCAAACGAGTGGATCGAAGGCGACGTAGATGAGACGACGCGCGCGGAGCTGACCGCGTTGGTCGCCGTCGTGGACCGAGGGGACGCGGCAGCCGAGGCAGACCTCGCCGATCGCTTCGCCGGTGTGCTCGAGTTCGGCACGGCAGGTCTGCGCGGCGTCATCGGCGCAGGACCGAACCGCATGAACCGCGCGGTGGTGATCCGAGCGACGCATGGGGTGGCGATGCACTTGCTCGCGTCGTTCGACGACAGCAAGAAGCGCGGCGTCGTGATCGGCTACGACGGCCGTCGTCTGAGCCGCGAGTTCGCGGAGGACACCGCGTGCGTGCTCGCCGCGCATGGGATCGTCGCGCACCTCTTCTCCGAGGTCGGACCGACGCCGCTCACGGCCTTCGCAGTGAAGCACCTCGGCGCGGTCGGCGGAGTGATGGTCACCGCGAGCCACAACCCTCCGGAGTACAACGGCTACAAAGTGTACTGGGCGAACGCGGCGCAGATCATCCCGCCGACCGACGCGCACATCGCCAACGCGATCGAGTCCGCGCCGAGGGGCATCGAGGTGCCTCGCATGGACGTCGCGATCGCCATTGAAAAAGGCCTGATCGTGACGGTCAGCGCAGACGTCGAGCGCAAGTACACGGATGCGGTGCGAGCGCTCAGTATTCGCGCGGGCGGTCGACGCGATCTCCCGATCGTCTACACGCCGCTCCACGGCGTCGGCAACAAGCTCGCTCGCTTGGCGCTCGCGGAGGCGCACTTCACGAAGGTGTTCAGCGTCCCGGAGCAAGCCGAGCCGGACGGAGCGTTCCCGACCGTTGCGTTCCCGAACCCCGAAGAGAAGGGCGCGATGGATCTCTCGTTCGCGCTCGCGAAGAAAGAAAACGCGTTCCTCGTACTCGCCAACGATCCAGACGCGGATCGCTTGGCAGTCGCAGTGCCCGCGAAAGTAGGCCCCGAATACGTGCAGCTTACAGGCAATCAAGTCGGGGTGTTGCTTGGGCACTATCTGCTCACGCGTGGGCCTCAAGACGGCAAGCGCGTTGTGCTCGCATCGATCGTCAGCTCGCCGATGTTGGGAGCCATCGCGCGCAAGCTCGGCGTCGCCTACGAAGAGACGCTCACCGGCTTCAAGTGGATCGCCAACCGCGCGATGGCGTTGGAGCGTGAGCAAGGCCTACGGTTCGTCTTCGGGTACGAGGAGGCGCTGGGCTACACCGTGGGCGACGTCGTGCGTGACAAGGACGGAGTGTCCGCCGCGATGATCTTCGCGGAGATGGCCGCCGTCCTTCGTGGCGAAGACACGAGCGTGCTCGAGCAACTCGAGCGGATCCACCGTGAATTTGGGCTCTTTGTGAGCTCTCAGGTGAACGTCACGAGAAAGGGCACCGAGGGCGCGGCCGAGATCCGCGCGTTGATGGGGAGACTGCGCGGAGTGTCGGTGGATCGCATCGGACCGCTGTCCGTCGTAGCGAAGAGTGACTTCGTCGCGCGCGAGCGCATCGCGAGTGACGGCAGCAAGACCGAGTTGCCGCTGCCCGAGACCAACATGGTCGGGTTCGAACTGGAGGGCGGCAGTCGCATCCTCGCCCGACCGAGCGGCACCGAGCCCAAGGTGAAGTTCTACTTTGATGTCGTCACCGAGATCGCCAAAGGCGAAGAGTTCGCGACCGCTGAGTCACGCGCGAACGAACAGATGAGCGCGCTGCGCGACGCCTTCGTGAAGCTCGCAGGCACCTAGCCGGGTGCACGTGCTGTCGGACCTCGAGATTGATTCGCTCTTTCTGTTCGAAGGGATAGTCGGCTTCGAGGGCGCGTGGCGAACTCCGCCGAGCACGAGGACATTGGCGGACCACGAGGTCGCCTACGAAGTCGCAATCGCGCTCCACGGACACGCGACGTGGAGCGCGATGAGGACGACCCTGTCGCTGCCGCGCGAACATGCGCACCGCGTGGTCCTCTTCGATCCGACCTTGGGGAGCCCGGCGTTCATGGGTCGGGCGATTCCGATTCGATCCTCTGGAGGAGAACGTGCTCGTGGCGGCCTACGGGCGATCGAGCGAGAGAACGCGCTAGAGGCGGAGCGCCACGAACACCTGCTCGAGCTGCAACGCGAACTCGCACTGAAGGTGAAAGAGAAGGTCATCACACGTGCGGAATCTCGGACCGGCGTGGTACCGAGAGTCCTGTTGGTCGGAACCTCAGCACGCGACGTTGGCGCGCTGGCACGAGTGCCGTCCCTCGAGGTGGTCTCGGTGATGGACCTCGCGGAGGCAGCGAATTGGATCGATCGCGCGCCTGTAGCCGTCGTCGTGGTGGACAAGGCAGCGTTCGGCGCGCAGGAGCTCGCCGCAAACTTTCCCTGGTCCGATCCTATCGCGGATCGAATGGTCTTCCTCTCCGACCTACCAGCGGCTCTGCCGCTGACCTTCAAGAAGCCACTCGACGCCACTGACCTCGAGAAGGTTGTTCGCCGCCCGCACGGTCGCCTGTGGGTAGCTCCTCCGTCCGACGACCGACTTCGGTGCTCGCCCACGATCGCTCTCTGCGTTCATACGCTCGCCGGCCGCGTTCGGCGGCGCGCGTGTTGCCTCGTCGAGACTGAAGAGCCTGCGTCCAAGCCGCCGCCGCGATCTGAGTTGGTGCTCGATAGGCGTGGAGACCTCTTCGACCACTTGGCAGAGATTGCCTCGAGTGGGCTGCAGGTCACGCGCGCACAGCGGCTGGGAGGTGCTCGATCAGGCGGCAGCACACTCGTTCGACTGGGTGCTCTGCGACGAAACGGGCGCC
>JAYVYD010000362.1:0-12718 GCA_043784605.1 Myxococcales bacterium
CGCGGGTCGCGAACGAACCGTAGCTAGGTGTTCACATGACGACGAGAACCAATGTCGCTCTCCTCTTGACCGCGCTCTCGCTGACGGCCTGCCACGCAGGCATCTACGGAGGCCGATACGGTGGCGGCTATTACGGTCATAGCGGCTTCTACTCGGGCGGCGTCTCGTCCAACTCCTATGGTCGCTCGGGCGTCGTCTACAACGCCCCCGCCGTCGCGACGCGCCCCGTAGTGCAGGAGGTCGCCGGCTCGGACGGAACATTCGGTTGGCGCTCCGGCACCACCAACCCCGACAACGAACTTCGCCGCCTCACCGAGTCCATGGTGCGCGCCGGTTGCACCGTTCAGACGAGCAACAAAAACGAGTCCCGCGCACAGTGCAACGGCGTCTCGACACTCGTACGCATCGACTCAGGCGACGCCTACCGCCTCTGCGTCGCAGGCACCGATCGCAACGTCTGCGCCTCGACATGGACAAAAATCGGAGGCTGACCTCGGCCCCTCTCATCCCCGGCCACCTGGGACCCCCAGCGGCCAGCGAGCGCGCGTTCGCTTTTATCGAGATGACCCGCAGGCGCAGCGGTCGCCGAAGAAGCAACACGCATCAAATCGAGACAGGCGAGGGCGCCCCAAGAAAAGTGCTGCGCGTCGCCGAGCGAATCCGCAGCACCTCTCCAGGCGCCCCCTTTTTCAACTCTTGACGGCTTGAATCTCGATCACGATCTCGACCTTCTCGCCGACGAGCACGCCGCCGGCCTCGAGCAACTGGTTCCAGTTGAGTCCGAAGTCCTTGCGATTGAGGCTGGCCTTGCCGCTGAACGCGACGCGCGCGTTGCCCCAGGGGTCCTTGCCGCTGCCGGTCTGCTCGATCTCGACCACGATTTCTTTCGTATTGCCGCGGATGGTGAGGTCGCCGACGAGGTGCAGATGCTCGCCGCTCTTCTCGACGCGCTTGGACTTGAAGACGAGCTTGGGGTGCGCGGCGACGTCGAAGAAGTCGGCGGCCTTGAGGTGACCATCACGCTTCTCTTCGTTCGTGTTCACGCTGGCGACGTCGACCTCGATGGTCACCGTGGACTTCGTGATGTCCGCGTCGTTCATGTCGAGCGTGGCGGTCCACTTGTCGAAGCGCCCGTGTACCTTCGCGAACACCATGTGGCGAACCGTGAAGCCGATGCTCGAGTGCGAAGTATCGATATTCCATCCCATGATCGCGTCTCCCTTTGTTGAGCCGAGAACATAGGGAGCGGCGGTCATCTACGCAATCGTGAATTAACTCACATCAACCATCGATGCAATCGATGGGCTATCAAACCCGTTTTCCCAGTCCGGCTCCCAAGAAGCCCGCCAGAACGCACACGAACAGCGTCGCGCCGACGTTCACGACGACGAGCCCCCACGCGCGCTGCTCGATGAAGCGCGTCGACTCGTAGTTGAACGCGGAGTAGGTCGTGAGCCCGCCCATGAAGCCCGTCGCGAGGACGTAGCGGGTGGTCTCGGAGATCATGTCGCGCGCGGCGACCTGCATCACCAACGCAATGAGAAAGCAGCCCACGACGTTGACGACGAGCGTACCTACCGGAAAGTCTGGCCCGAAGGCGCGAGTGCATGCGAGGCCGACGAGGTAGCGCGCTCCGGTGCCAAGTGCGCCGGCGAGACTGATCAACAGAAATCGCTGCATTGGGGCACATCTTTGCGGCAAATTGCGCGTGTGGGCCAACAACGAGAGGGCAATCTTCCACGGACCAGATCGGTATACTGCGCCCTATGTTCGAATCCGCCGAGATGGGGCACGCGATCGACAAGGCGACCTTCAACCGGCGCGTGCCGAAGCTCCGAGAGTCGCTGCTGAACGCGCAGCTCGACGTGCTCGTGACGAAGAAGTTCCCGGTGCTCGTGCTCATCAACGGCGTCGAAGGCGCGGGCAAAGGCGAGACTGCCCACGTCTTGAGCGAGTGGATGGACGCACGTCACATCATCACGCACGGCTTTGGTGAGCACACGGACGAGGAGCGCGTGCGTCCTCCGATGTGGCGGTTCTGGCGCGCGCTGCCCCCGAAGGGGAAACTCGGTCTCTTCTTCGGCTCTTGGTACTCGGACCCGATCTTGGATCGAGTGGTCGGGACGCAGAAGCACGGGGCCTTCGAGGACCAACTCGATCGCATCGTGAACCTCGAGCAGATGTTGACGGACGAGGGCGTCGCTCTCGTGAAGCTCTGGTTTCACCTCTCCAAAGCGGTTCAGAAGAAGCGCCTCCTTGGTCTCGAGAGGGACAAGGCAACACGCTGGCGCGTGACGGAGCGCGATTGGGAGTTCTTCGCGAAGTACGACGAGTTCAAGAGCGTGTCCGAGTCCGTGATTCGGCGCACGAGCACGGGACACGCGCCGTGGCACATCATCGAGGGCACCGATGCGCGCTACCGCTCGCTGACGAGCGCGACGCTATTGCTCGACGCGATGAACGGCCGCCTCGAGCAAGTGCGGGCGTCCGCGCAGCAGAAGAAGCAGGAGCCGGACGCTACGGTGCGCCGCGCTACGCCCGTGACGCCAGAGCTCGATCACAAGAACCTGGTCAATCAAATCGACCTCGCGCAAGAGCTCACGAAGAAGAAGTACGAGAGCAAGCTCGACAAACTCCAAGGCGAGCTGAACCGGCTGTCGCGCCACAAGCGCATGAAGAACATCGGCGTCGTGTGCGTCTTCGAGGGTTCGGACGCGGCAGGCAAGGGCGGTGCTATCCGCCGCATCGTCCACGCGCTCGACGTGCGCAGCTACCACGTGGTCCCGATCGCTGCGCCCACGGACGAAGAGCGCGCGCAGCCTTATTTGTGGCGCTTCTGGCGTCACATGCCGCGCAAGGGCAAGGTCACGATCTTCGACCGCAGCTGGTACGGGCGCGTGCTCGTCGAGCGCGTCGAGGGCTTCGCGAAGGAGAGCGACTGGCGCCGCGCGTTCTCGGAGATCAACGATTTCGAAGAGCAGCTCGCGGAGAGCAACCTCGTCGTGTGCAAGTTCTGGCTGCAGATCGGCAAGGACGAGCAGCTGCGGCGCTTCAAGGAGCGCGAGAAGACCGGCTTCAAGCGCTTCAAGATCACGGACGAGGACTGGCGTAACCGAAAGCAGTGGGGCGCGTACGAAACCGCGGCGGCGGAGATGGTGGACCGCACCAGCACCGAACATTCCCCATGGACCCTC
Source organism: Myxococcales bacterium (assembly GCA_043784605.1). GTDB lineage: Bacteria > Myxococcota_A > Polyangia > Polyangiales > Polyangiaceae > JANYHY01. The sequence continues at coordinate 3,195 of JAYVYD010000362.1, forward strand.
GTCGCGGCACAGGACAAATATCACGCACGCATTCACGTGCTAGAAGAACTCGTGAGCAGAATCAGCGAGGCGCTCGGATGAAGAAATACGCGGTCGAGAAATCTCCAGAGCAGTGGAAAGAGGTCCTCTCGCCAACGCAGTACGAGGTGCTGCGCGAGAAGGGCACCGAGCGCGCGTTCACGGGCGAGTACTACGACAACCACGAGGTCGGCACCTACGCGTGCGCGGGCTGCGGCGCGGAGCTCTTTCGCTCCGACGCGAAGTACGACTCGGGCTGCGGGTGGCCGAGCTTCTTCCAGCCGAAGGACGCCGCGATGGTGGAGGAGCACTCGGACGTCAGCCACGGCATGCGGCGCACCGAGGTGTTGTGCGCGCAGTGTGGCGGTCACCTCGGGCACGTCTTCGACGACGGACCGAGGCCGACGGGGCTCCGCTACTGCATCAACTCCGCGAGCATCAAGCTCGTGAAGGCGTGACCAGGCGCCGCCAAGCGGATGCGCGAGACGCTTCATCGATGGACTGATCACGTGATGATCGCGCTGCTTCGTCGAGGCAAGCTGTTCAAAGACGGGTTCGGCGACGAGGCACAGATCGAGCGCGTCGTCGGTGAGGTGGCGCACTATCGGCCCGCGCGCAGCGACGAGCCCTTCGAGATGAAGTGGGACGGCGCGGCGATCGAGAAGGACGGTGTGTCCGTCCGGCGCGGTTGGTTCGACTCACCGCTCGCCCTCGAGCTGCCCGAGGAGAGCAAGCGCGCGTACGTCGAGGTTGTCACGCCGCTCGGGAAGGTGAATCCGCCGACCGTCGTCGTGCTCGCCGCGACGAACGAAGAGGGGTTCAGCCGGCGTTGGCGCCTCTGCGCGCCGCTGTTCCGCGCCGGGATCGCCGCGGTGTTTCTCGAGAACCCCATGTATGGTGCACGCAAGCCGAGGCTGCAAGATGGGCCTTTCGTGCGCACCGTCGCCGAGCAGCTCGCAATGAACCTGGCCACGGTCGACGAGTGTCGAGCCCTCGCGGCATGGCTCGACCGGCAAGGGCGGCAGGTATGTCTCACGGGCTTCAGTCAGGGCGGCATGATGGCCGCCTTCGCCGCGGCGACCACGACGCGCTTTCCGATCGGCATCGTGCCGTGCGCGACCGGACTCACCGCGACGCCGATCTTCACCAAGGGCGCTCTCGCCACGGCGTTCAATTGGCGCGCGCTCGCGAAGGAGAAGGGCGGCATGCTCGAGGCGAAGCGCGCGTTCGAGCACGCGCTCGCGCCGGTCACGCTCGCGTCGTATCCGCCGGTCGCGCGCCCCGAGCTCGCGATCCTCGTCGCCGCTCGTCACGACGGCTTCATCCCGCTGCGCGAGGTCGTCGCGCTGCACCGCCATTGGAAGGGCTCGGAGCTACGGTGGGTCCAGGCGGGGCACGTGACGTCGGTGGTCTTGCACGTGAGCGGTCATCGAAAGGCGATCGCGGACGTGCTCGCAAAAATGGCGTAGACGGTTGGACACGATGCTCGACGCGCTCACGCTCGATCAGCTGCGCATGCTCGTCACCGCCGTGGATGAAGGCTCGTTCTCGGCGGCCGCGCGCAAGCTCAAGCGCGTGCAGTCGGCCGTGAGCCACGCGATGAAGTCGCTCGAGTCCGAGCTGGGGATGGAGGTGTGGGATCGCACGCGCAAGGTTCCCACGCTGACGGCGCAGGGTCGTGCCGTGTTAGCCGCCGCGCGTCGCGTGCTCGGCGAGGTGGAGGAGCTCCGCGGCGCCGTGCGCGGGCTGTCCGGCGGCCTCGAGGCGATCGTCTCGGTGTGCATCGACGCGACGTTCCCGCTACGAGCGCTGGTCGTGACGTGCTCCGAGTTCGCGCGGGAGTTCCCGTGCGTGGAGCTACGCGTGCACACGGAGTCGATGGGCGCGGTGCTCGATCGCGTCGCGGACGGCACGTGTCAGATCGGCGTCGCCGGTCCGTTCGATCGCCCCGGCTTCGTCAAGCACCACCTCACGACGGTCAAGATGGTCCCCGTGGCCGCCGCCGCGCACACGCTGGCGGGCATCAAAGGTCGCGTCAGCGCAGAGCGACTCGAGCGAGAGGTGCAGATCGTCCTCTCCGAGCGAGGCACCACGCGCTCACCCGATCAGGGGGTGCTCTCGCCGCGAACGTGGCGTGTCGCGGACCTCACCACCAAGCTCGAGATGCTGCGAGCCGGTCTCGGTTGGGGGAACATGCCATTGCAGATGGTGCGCGCGGATCTGGCAAAAAAGAAGCTGATCCGCATCCGTCCAGGCGCATCGGCAGACGTCATCGACTTACCGCTCGCCGTCGTTCATGAGCGAGGGCTCGTGATGGGGCCGGCTACGCGTTGGCTCGTCGATCGACTCGCCGCGAACGCCAAACAGGACTGACGCGGAGTCCCGAGCTCACTCGGCGTCTTGCAACGCGGGCGGTCGGACCATCACGAGCGCGGCCTCTCGGTGCGCGTCCTCTTTGTACGCGTCTCGAACCTTCGCCGGCGGCGTGTTCAGATCCCACACGAGACCGAGCCAAGACATCACGCGGAGGATGTAATAGCTCGCGTCGACCTCGTACCAGAAGAAGCCCTGCTTCACCGAGCTCTGGTAGTAGTGGTGGTTGTTGTGCCAGCCCTCGCCCATCGTGATGATCGCGAGGATGAGGTTGTTGCGGCTGTTGTCCGCCGTCTTGTAGCGCCGACTCCCCCAGAGGTGAGTGAGCGAGTTGATGGTGAACGTCCCGTGCCACAAAAGCGAGGTGGACACGAACAGGCCCCACACGAGCGCCCACCATCCGCCGATCAAGAAGAGCCCGAGGCCGAGCGCCGTGGGCGGTAGCAAGAACCATTTGTCCAGCCAACGCAGCTCCGGATACTTCGCGAGGTCCTTCACCTTCGACTCGTCCGTGGCATCCCACTTCGCCGAGAGGATCCACCCGACGTGGCTCCACCAGAAGCCGTCTTGAAGCGCGGAGTGCACGTCGACGGGCTCGTCCGAGTGCTTGTGGTGGTGACGGTGATGCGCCGCCCACCAGAGGACGCCCTTTTGCGACGACGACATTGCGAGGCACGCGAACAAGAACTGCATCACGCGGCTCGTCTTGAACGTGCGGTGCGAAAAGTATCGGTGGTAGCCCGCCGTCACTCCGAACATGCGCAAGTAGTAGAGGCCGATCGCGAGCGCGAAGCCCGACCAAGACCAGCCCAGCCAGATCACTCCCGCGACAGCGAGCGCGTGGATCGCGAAGAACGGGATCGACTTCGCCATCTGCAGTTTGTGATCGCTCTTGTCGTCAGCCGGGACAGCGAGATCAGACATCCGTTCAAGGTACCGCCCGCTCTGTCACGGATTGGTCAGCTTCGAGTCACGATCGGTCACGATCCACCCTGAAATTAGCCGTGAAACGCTCGCCGCCAGGCGTCCACGCCCCCGGATCGTCAGCATGCTTACAAAACGGCCGGATCGTGAGGCAACTTTGGGAGGCCCCAGGGCTTTAGCACTTGCACTTGTATTGAGGCCCGCAGAACTGGTCCACCTCGGAGACACACGCGCTATCCCACGTAAAGCTGCAACAGAACGCGTCTTGCGCGCAGACCTTGGCCACGCATCCCGTGCCGTCGCAGCCCGAGACGAGCGCGACTCCTTGCGTGCACGGACTCTGACTGCAGGTGCCGGTCGGCTCGGGCGTGCAGCATGCGCTGCTGGTGCACTTGCCGCCCCCGCACGACGTGCCGCACTTGCCGCAGTTCAACGGGTCGGTCGTGAGGTCCTTGCACGTCCCGCCGCAACACGCGCTGGCGGTCGCGGTGCAGTCGTTGTTGCAGGTGCCGCAGTGAGTGTCGGTCGTCTGCGGGTCCAAGCAGGCGTTGGTGCACGCGATCTGTCCGCCGCTGCAGCCGAGAGTGCAGGTCCCCGTCACGCAGCTCCAAGTGCCTAGGCTGCCGAGTTTGGTGCAGTCGGTGCCGCACATGCCGCAGTTGGTCACGTCCGTCTGCGTGTCCGCGCACTTGCCGCCGCACAGCTTGCCGCCGCTGCCGCACACGCAAGCGCCCGCGTTGCATGTGGCTCCCGCTGGGCACGCGTTGGTGCACTTGCCGCAGTTGTTCGAGTCGTTCTGCGTGTCGGTGCACTTGCCGCCGCACTGCGTGACGCAGCCTGCGTCCTTGCCAGGGGACGGTCCGCCGTCGCGTGCCGTCGGAACCGGAGCGGTGTCGTCCGGCGCGATCGCGTGCGCGCACTGGGAGAGCGTCGCTCCGAGTCCCGCGACGAGCGTGAGGACAGAGAGCTCGCGGAACCGCATGATGCGTTCAGGCTACACGCATCGGGCGCGTCTCACCAATCGAGGATGGCCGCTCCCCAAGTAAACCCGGCTCCGAAAGCGACGAGCGCCACCTTGTGGCCCCGCTTCAGGCGCCCCGAGCCCTCGGCTTCGGCCAAAAGCAGCGGGATCGTCGCGGCCGTCGTGTTGCCGTACTTCTGAATGTTGTGCATGATCTTTTCGTCGGGGATGGCCATCTGCTGCGCGACGTACTGGTTGATTCGCATGTTGGCTTGGTGGAACAAGAAGAGGTCCACGTCATTCGTCGAGAGCTGCTGATCCCAGAGCACCTGCATGAGGCCCATGCACATTCGCTCGACAGCGTTCTTGAATACGCTCTTGCCGTCCATCTGCGGCCACATCATCTCGGGTGGCACGGTGCCGTTGCCGTTCGCGTCCTGATCGACGTAGGGCCGCTTGCGAATGTCCCAGAGAGCGAGCTTCAGCGCGTCCACGCCGCGCCCGTCTGCGCCCAAGACCCATTTGCGCACGCCGCGGTTCTCTTCGGTGGGGCTGACGATCACGGCTCCGGCGCCGTCACCGAACAGCGACGTGACCTGACGTCCGCGCGTCGAAAAATCGAGCGCCGCCGAGTGCGTCTCCGCGCCGACGACGAGCACGTGCTTGAGCGCGCCGGACTGCACCATCGAGGTCGCGGTCGCGAGCCCATACAAGAAGCCGGAGCACTGGTTGCGGATGTCCATCGTGGGGACGAACTTCGCGTCGGGACCTTCGGTCAAGCCGAGCTTCTTCTGGAGGATCGGTCCGGTGCCAGGAAAATGCATGTCCGGTGAGAGCGACGCGAACAAGATCATGTCGAGATCGTGCGCCTTGAGCTGCGCGCGCTCGAGCGCCTGGTGCGTCGCGTGCAGCGCGAGATCGCTCGTCGCTACCCCGACCTCCGAGTACCGCCGCTCCTCGATGCCCGTGCGCTGGAGAATCCACTCGTGCGTCGTGTCGATGCCGTACTGAGTGCGCAGATCGTCGTTGGTCACGACGCGCGGAGGGACGTAGCCGCCAGTTCCCGAGATATACGCGTTGGGCATTTGGCTCAGACGACTAGCACGGGTCGTACGCCCCTCGCACTACAGCCCTTGCAGGTGCTTCATCAGGCCCTGTCCGAACGCGGTGGGCGTGCCCGTATAATCGGTAATCAACGCGGGCCCCGACTTGCAATCCCAAGTATTCCAGGTCCAACCCAAATACGAAGTACCGAGCGCGTCCGCCCAACCCATGTATCCGTCGATGAACCCGTGCGCGCAGTCGTCCTCGCCGTTCTCGCCGGTGATGAGCGGCACCGTCTGCGAGATTGCCTTGTAGCGAGAGTCCCAGCAGGTGACGTCCGAGCAGCCGTTGAAGTTGTAGAGGTGATTGCTAGCGGCGATGTTGCCCTTGGGATCTTTGGGCTCGTGCGTGAGCCAGCCCGACAGATCGCTCGTGTACGCGAGGCCGGGGACCATGATCACGTTCTCTGCGCCGGTGCTGCGGATCGCGTCCACCAACGACTGAGTCCCCGCGGTTTGATAGTCGCCAGTCGAGCCGCGTTGCAGCTTCGCGGTGCAGCCGTTCTGCAGGCACGCCCACGGATCGGTGCCGCCGGCGATGTTGCTGGAGTCGAGGTATGGCTCGTTGAACACGTCGAAGAGGACGCCCGCGTCTCCCTTGTACGCCGCGGCGACTTCCTTCCAGAAGGCGGGCCCGTGGTCGGCGTCGAGCATCGGCTGCTGCGCGTCTGCGAGGTGCGTTCCGGGCGCGCCGAAGTGCAAGTCCAATATCACGTACATGTTGTGCTTGCGGAACACGGCCACGAGCGCGGCGAGCGCGTCTTGATAATTCTTGCCCGCATATTGCGCTTTGACGCCGTTGATTCCCAACCAGCATTGCTCGTTGAGCGGCAGTCGAACGGTGTTGGCCTTCCACGTGAGCATCGGCGACACCAGCGTGTCGTCCGTGGGGCCCTCGAAGATTCCATAACCCTGCTCGCACGCGTACTCGCCGCCCGAGTGATTGACGCCGAGCAGGCGAACGACCTTCCCGTGATCAACGAGCTTGTTGCCCTCGACGTGGAGCCCGCGCGTGTTCGCAGCGTCGCTCGCGTCTGCGGCGCTCTGCGAGTCGTTCTGCGCGTCGCTCTGCGGCAGCGTGGAGTCGTGGACGGCCGCGTCGAAAGCGGTGTTCGGGACGATCGCGTCGTCACCTCCGCACGCAACCAGGATCGCCAACGCGAGGAGAATACGCATGATCGGAACGGTAACACCTATTGGGTCGGAGAGCCCTCGTCGACCCACTGCGCGATCGCCGCGCGCTCTTCGTCGGTCATGTTCGTCTTGTTGTTGAGCGGCATCGTCTTCTGCACGCAAGCGCGCTCTTTCATACGCGGCGCCATGATCACCATTCGCTCGGGCGTGTCGAACATCAAGCCGTTCGGAGCCACTCGCCAGGTGTCGTCGGTCGGATTGGCGGAGTGGCACTGCAGGCACCGCCGCTCGACGATGGCGCGCGCTTCCGCGTACGAGACCTGCCGGTCCGTGGTCACGCGCGGGGGTGGGCGCGTGAGGAAGAAGAGCACGCCCAGCGTGGCGGCGATCGTGGCGGTCATCGCCGGGCCCCACGCGCCGTACCAGAATCGAATGTTCATGAAGTGGCGGACGAGCGCCCCGCCGATCGAGAGCACCGCCAAGATGATCCAGTTGAACTTCGTGCCGTACGTGGTGGGAAAGTGATTGCTGATCATCACGAACAGCAGCGGGAACGTCATATAATTGTTGTGGATGCTGCGCTGCTTGGCCCGCAGCCCGATCGAGGCATCCTGCACGCGGCCCTCTTGTGTCGCGGCCACGAGCTCGCGTTGGCTCGGGACGATCACGAACCAGACATTGCCCGTCATGACCGTGCCTAGGATTACGCCGATATGGATGAACGCGCCGCGCCCCGACAAGAGGTGCGTGAGACCATATGCAACGAAGCCGATCCAAGCGAACGAGAGGGAGGCGGCGATCCAGCCGCGATTGCGCAGCGGTGACAGCCACAGCAGATCATAGAAGAACCACGACGCCACGATGGACGAGATGCCGATCGTCACGCCGATGAACGGGCTGAGCTTCTGGACCTGCGCGTCGACGAGGAGAGCTGCGCCGCCGGAGTAATAAACGATTACCAAAAGGCCAATGCCGCTCAACCAAGTAGAGAAGTTCTGCCACTTGAACCAATGGAGCGCCGCGGGGAGCGAGTTTGGGGCGAGCTGCTTCTTCACGACGTCGTAGAAGCCGCCGGAGTGAAGGAGCCAGATGCGACCCTCGAGGACCTCGCCCTTGGCCTTCGCAATGCGCTGCTCTTCGTCGGTTGGCTTCTCGAGGTTTCGATCGAGCCAGTTGAACAGGAGTGAGTTGCCTATCCACATGATGCCCGCGATGACGTGCACCCAGCGTACGACCAAATCGAGCAGCTCTCGGAGCTGAGACTCCATGAAACGCCGTGATACCACGGATCGGGGCGCGATAAGGAGCGTCGTGATCGTGACCGTCTGTTCGCATGGGCGTCGAGAACGGAAGGCCTCAGTTCGTCATTTTGCGCGAAATCACGAGGCGAGAGCGCGAGCTCTGTCGTACTGTGCTCCGCATGCGCAAGGCTCTTTTTCCTCTCGGTATGGTCGCTCTGCTCGTTCCCTTTCTAGCCGGGGGGTTCGCGTGCGGAGGGCAGTCCCAGCCGACCACGCCTGGCCCCGGGCAAGTGGGTTATGTGGCTCCGCAGCAAAGCGGTTATCCGCAACAGGGATATCCGCAACAGGGATATCCGCAACAAGGGTATCCGCAACAAGGGTATCCCCAACAAGGATATCCGCAGGGCTACCCAGCGCAGCCGCAGCCGACCTACAACAACAACTACCCGCAGCAGCAGCCGCCGTCGCAGTACCCGCAGCAGCAGCCGACCGCGCAGCCGCAACAGCAACCGACCGCGCAGCCGCAGCCGACCGCCTCAGGCACGCCCGCGTGGCCGTTCCCGATCCCCACGGGCTTCCCCACTGGATTTCCCACGGCGCCCGCGACCGGATCGGGCACGGCGCAGCAGCCTCCTCAACAGCAACCGTTCGGCGGCGCGGCTCCGAGCGGACCGCCCGCGCAGCCCATCGATCCGATGCTCGCGGGCGTCGCGACTTTTCCGCTGAGCAACTTCGCGAACAACGAAGCCGCCGGGATGGCGCGCGAAGGAAACATCAACGCGGCGAACTTCCAAGAGGGCCAGATCCAAGAGATCTCGCTGACTCTGCAGCCGGGCAAGTGCTACACGGTGCTCGCGGTCGGCATTGGCATCCAGGAGGTCGATATCGCGCTCGTCGCGACGTCGCAGATCCCCGGAGTGCAGGGTGTGCTCGCCCGCGACAGCGGCGGTGGCTCGCAGTCTTCGCTCGGCGGAAAGGGCAACTGCTACAGGCTGCCCGTGCCCATCAGCGTGTCCGCGAAGTACGTCGTGAAGGCCGTGCACGGCGCAGGCATTGCGGCCTCCGCGCTATTTACCAAGTGATGGTAGCGACAAGGCGTCGAACGCTTCGTCCAACGTGCGCCCGACGTGCAGCATGTCGCGCACGTTGGGCTGCATGAGGCCCTCCTCCACCATGCGCTCGACCTGCATCAAGAGCGGGTCGTAGAAGCCCTCGAGGTTCAGAATCGCACACGGCTTGTCGTGCAGACCGATCTGCGACCACGTCCACATCTCGAAGAGCTCCTCCATCGTGCCGGCGCCGCCAGGGAGCGCGAGGAACGCGTCGGCGAACGACGCCATCTTCGCCTTTCGTTCGTGCATGTCCTCGACGATGAAGAGCTGCGTGACGCCGTGATGAGCCAGCTCTCGCTTCTCGAGCGTCCGAGGGATGACACCGATCACCTCACCCCCGGCCTCGAGGCAGGCGTCTGCGAGCGCCCCCATCGTGCCGACGCGCGCTCCTCCATAGACCAAGCCCACCTTCAGGAGAGCGAGTCTGCGCCCCACGTCGCGTGCAGTCTGCATGTAGATGGCGCGGCGGCCAGGCGCCGAGCCGCAATAGACGGCGATGCGTTTCATTGTCCGTCCCATCGTCGATTGCCGCCCACGTCCGCATGCACGAACCAGTCGTCGGGCTTCATGTACGTGCCGATACCGCCGACCCACCCGAGGCCGCGGACCTCCTTTTCGAGCTGCATCGGCGAGATCGCTTTTTCGTCCGTCGGGATGA
>JAYVYD010000363.1:0-11470 GCA_043784605.1 Myxococcales bacterium
TCACGAAGCTGCCCACCGCGAGCAAGCCGACCATCGAGTACCTGCTCTTGAAGCCCGAGGTCATGACGGTGATCGCGGGCTACAAGGTCCGCTCGATCCTCGTCAGCCACACGATCGAGTGCGGCGCGTTCATCATCGAGGGCAAGAACGGCTCGATCGCATACAGCGGGGACACAGGCCCGACCGAGCGCCTCTGGGAGGTCCTCAACGAGACGCCGAAGCTCCGCGCCATGCTGATGGAAGTGAGCTTCCCCAACTCCGAGCACAAGCTCGCGAAGGTCAGCGGCCACCACACTCCCGAGACGCTCGCCAAGGACATGCGCAAGTACAAATACGTGAAAGAGCTACCCACGCTTCTTTATCACATCAAGCCCGTGTTCGAGCGGCAGGTCGAGCGAGAGTGCGCCAAAATCAAGGGGATGAACCTCACGGTCCTGAACCTCGGCGACCACTTCCTGCTCTGAGCTGTACGCGGTCACGTTCGCGGGAAGTGTGTTTTTGACTTGCACCTCGGGTCGGGATCCCGCAGATCCGGATCCCTTTGCAACCCATGTCCACTCAAGAGCTCGCCCCGGTCCGGGGACTCGAAGGCGACGTCGACGGCTCGCGCATCGTACGCGAGGAGCTGCGGCTGCTCGAGATCGTCCAGCGAGCGCTCGCCACCGCCAAGGCGAACCAAGCGGGCGGCCCGCCTACCCAGGACGACGCGCGGCTACTCGAGCTGCGTGACGAGGTGGCCACGGCCAAGCCGGAGGACCTACCGTCTCTGTTCGAGCAGATGCACACGGTGGGCGCTCTGCGCGCGCAGAGAGGGAAGGGCGCGGTCGGCAACGTAGACGCGAGAAGCCCTTATTTCGGCCATATTCGCCTCGTCGAAAACGACAAGCGACGCGACGTCCTCATCGGCTCGCGCTCCTACGTGGACTCGTCCGCGGGCGTGCGCATCGTCGATTGGCGGCACGCGCCGGTGAGCCGCATCTTTTATCGCTATCAAGAGGGCGATGACTACGAGGAGACGCTTGGCGATCGCGAGGTCGAGGGGTTGGTCACGGCCCGACGAAGCGTAGCGATCGTGCAAGGACAGTTGGTCCGCGTCACGGCACCGCAAGGCACGTTCTCCCGGAAGATCGACGGCGTGTGGTCTCGCGTCGACTCTCGTGTCGCTCGCCTTTCTTCCGCGAAACACGCGCCATCGCTGGAGGTCGCGAGCACGCGCACGGACAAGCATCTGCCTGCAATCGCGTCGATGCTCGACAAGGCCCAGTTCGATCTCATCGCACGCGCGAGCTCCGGGCTCGTGGCGATCCAAGGCTCCGCCGGAAGCGGCAAGACCACCGTCGGATTGCACCGCGCGGCGTACCTAGCGTTCGCCGATCCCAAGCGTTTCCGGGCCGATCGAATGCTCGTGGTCGTTCCTCACGAGGCGCTGCGCCACTTCGTCGGTCGTGTGCTCCCGGAGCTGGGGGTGGACGGCGTGCCCGTGACGACGTTCGCGCGGTTCGCCAAGCGCGTGGCGGTCGGTCTGTTTCCTAGACTGCCGTCGCAGTTCAGCGACGAGACGCCGTCGGTCGTGGTGCGCGCCAAGAGTCACTCGCGCATGCTCGCGGCGATGGTCGAGCTGCGCGACGAGCTCGATCGCGATCTCACCGCGATCCTCGCCGCACAGATGGCGAAGTGGCCGGACGGCGACATCGTCGTACGCGCGTGGGAGCTCACGGCGAACCTCGAGGCGCCCGATATTCGCGTCTCGGCGCTCGCGAGCTGGTTCTCAGGCAAGCGAAGGCTCGGCGACCTCGACGCGCAGAAGCTCCCGGACGTGACGCGCGGCGCGATGGAGAAGCTCGGACACGAGCTGCGTCTGAAGTCGCGCGCCGTGGTCGGCGCTTGGGACGAGCTCCTGACCTCTCGCGTGAGACTCGGGCGAACGTTCGAGGGAGCGAAGGGGTTCGGCTCCGGCCAGCTCGATCAAGTGCACGACTGGTGCGTGCGGCAGACGCGCGTGCGTTCGGAAGGTGAGCGCGACGGCGAACTCCCGTCGATCGACGTGGAGGACTACGGGCTCTTGCTCCGCCTCTACCAGCTGTTCCGCGGTCCGCTCATCGACGACGAGGGCATCCCGTATCGCTACGCGCACCTCTTCATCGACGAGGTGCAAGACGCCTCGCCCATCGAGCTGCGTGTCCTGTTGAACCTCGCGGACAAGGACCGAAGCATCACGCTCGCCGGAGACATCGCGCAGCGCATGCTGGACGACGATGACGACTCCCGTGGAGAGTTCGACTGGACCGCGCTCATGAACGAGCTGGGCGAGGTCGCGACGCTCGAGCCGTTGAAGGTTAGCTATCGGTCCACGGCTGAAATTACTAGGTTTGCACGATCGGTGCTTGGGCCCTTGGCGCACGAGGCCGAGCCCATCGCCTCGCGCAACGGACCGCCCGTCGAGCTCTTCGAGTACGCATCGAGCGGCGAAGCTGTCGCGTTCTTGGCTGACGCGTTGAAGCAGCTCGCCCGAGAAGATCCCACCGCGAACGTCGCGCTCGTGGCGCGCTTCGCCCAACAGGCAGACGTCTACTACGAAGGCCTCGCGCGCGCGGAGGTGCCCAACGTGCGGCGCGTCGCCAAGCAAGACTTCACCTGGGAGTCCGGCTTCGACGTGACAGACATCCGCCAGACCAAGGGCCTGGAGTTCGACGAGGTCATCTTGCTCGAGACGAGCGCGTCTTGCTTCCCAGACACTCCGCAGGCGCGACACGCGCTCTATGTCGGCGCCACGCGCGCGGCCCATCAGCTGTGGTGCGTCACGAGCGAAGGCCCATCGAAGGTCGTCGCCACCGCAATCGCCGAACAGAACGCGATCACGCCTCCGACGACGTGACGCTAGCGGTCGACTAAAACGACCGTGATGACGTCGCCGACCTTCCGCTTCGCCGCGGGGAGAGAGAGCGTCGCCACCACGGCGCCCGGTAGTAGTTTTCCCGCGCCGCATTGAACTCCGACCGAGGCACTCATGAACGTGTTGCCCGCGAGCGGACGAGCGCGCACGACAAAGCCCGTGGGCAGAACGTCCGACGAGATCGTGTTGGCGCCCATGACGCTGGTGCTCGCCTTCTCGAACGACGTGACAGGCGGTAACCCCAAAGCAGAACCCGTGGGCGGCGCGATCGTGATCGTGAGCTCCACGTACATGCCCGTCGCGTCTTGCTTCCACTGCGCCTTACCGATGAGGCCCGCGGCGGCGCCGTAGCAGCGCGCGGGGGTGGGCATCGGGTCGACGACCGCGTAGCCCGTGGGTAGCGCCGCAGTCGTCGCGCCAACGCCGGCGTCGGGTGCCATCGTGGTCTTGGGGGTAATGGTCGTGTCCGATTGCACGGGCTTCGTGCAGTTCGCGAGCGCGGTGGCGGCGACCATTCGCTGCAGGTGCACGAGCGTGCGCGCGCGGACGCTCGTTCGCGCCGAGACGACGGGAGGTTCGCCCGTGAGCAGATTCAACGAGCGCTTCTTCGTCATCGGTCGATCACCGTGACAGGGAGCTTGCCGCCGACTTTTTTCGGACCTGAGAGCTGCACGGTCGCTACCACCGCACCGGTGGAGGGGCCGCAAAAGACGTCCACTGACGCGCCGAACGACGTATTTCCGGGGCTCGGTCGCACCTTGATGAGCATCGTCGTGGCGGTGCCGCCGGCGGCCATCAGCGCGCCGCCCCACACGCTCGCGCTCTTGGGTTGGAACGCATTCGCCGGGACAGTCGCCGTCAGAGTCAGCTCCGCGTAGAGCCCCGTAGTGTCTTGCCTCCATACCGCCGACGAGTTCACGGACGCCCCCACTCCGTAGCAGCGCGCAGGCGACGGCAGCATGTCGACGACCATGTACCCGGTCGCGGGACCCGAAGGCACCGTCGGGATCGGCGTGGTGGGGGGCGTCCCGATCGTGGAGGGAGCCGACGGAATCGTCGCGGTCGTGGGGCTCGTAGAGGCGCTCGTCGTAGGCGAAATCGTGATCGTGTTGTCACCCTGCGTGAACGCGCGCGAGCAGCCCGCGAGCGCCCCTGCAGCGGCCATCATCTTGTGCATGTGGCCCATGGTCCGCGCTCGCACGCTCGCGTTGCCGACCTGTTGGGTCGGCGCGGGCAGCACTTCGGGCATCAATTCGAGGCGACGCTTGGAGTTGGATGGTTCGTGCATAGGCTCTCAGGGCTTTGCGGTGCGAGCCGGACGAGGGATGGGATCGACGACCATGTAGCCGCAGGTGCCGTCAGCCGCGCGAATCCTGCCGGGGGGACATGCTGGGGGGATCCTGAGCGGTCGGCTCGCATCGCGAACGGAGGCGTCCGCGATCGACGCGTCACTCGCGTCTGGCAGAAGCGACGCGTCCGAGGCGTCGGCGACGTTCGCGTCCCGTGCATCCGACGTCGCGGCCGTCGATGACCCGTCCACCGTCCGATCCTTGTCGATGCTCGCCTCGGGCTTCTCACAGCCGAGCACCGCCGCCGCAGCCACCATGTGCTTCAGGTGACGGAGCGTGCTCTCTCTCGTACTGCTCATTTTTGACCCGGCGTCTTCCCGAAGTCGCAGCCTCGCGTTGCAGGTTGGAGGGATAGGGTCCACGACCATGGAGCCGCACTGGGCCCACACGCGTTGGGACCGCACGGGTTGGGGCCGCCGTCGATCGCTCCCGTGTCGGGACGTGAGGCGTCTGGCGTGATCGTCACGTCTTGCGTCTCGCTGCGACCACTCGCGCCGCGCGTCGTCACCGCCGCAACGGCTCTTCCGGCGGCATCAGTGCCCAATGGCCACGCTCATCGCGCGCTGCGTCTGCAGTGGCGTCGCGACGCGATCGCCGAGCTCCGTGAGCGAGAAGCCTTGTTTCACGGTGTTCGAGATGTCCCGCGCGAGCTGGCGACAGCGATCACGGACAAGCACTTCCGTGGCGCGGAGCTGGCAGGACACGCGCGCCACGAGCGCCGCGTCCGACGAGGCGGGCGCTCCCGCTTTGACGTGCTGCACGATCGCGTCGAGGCCGTCCGCGCCGTCGAGCGCCAGAATACTGCTGAGCGTCTTGCCCTCGGCGAGCCAAGCGGGATCGTAGACGTCCTTGTGGAAGTGACGCACGACCTCCACGTCGAAGCGCGTCCCCATGATGCGGTTGGAGAGCGCCTCGTCGCCGAAGTTGCGCGACATGAAGCAATCCATCGCGAGCGTGAAGACGCGCTCCACCTCCGGACTCCCGAGATCGTAGTCCCACTGCAGATAGTCGCCGCGAACGCGGTTCTCCTTCTGCATGCGATCGAGGAGCGGCGTACCGGCGTACAGCTCGACGCGCCCGAAGTTCGACGGGTACTCAGGCGCGTGCCGCATGAACGCGATGTTGCGCTCGAGATCATCCAGCGTGGTGTCCGGATCGAAGATGAGCATGTTGTAGCAAGTGTAGAGATCCAGCTCGCGCACGAGCCCGATCGCGTCGTGGTTCTGGCTGCTCTTGGCCCAGCGGCGGAGCGTGCGCAGGCCTTGGTCTGCGTCCGTCTCGATGCCGATGTAGACGCGGATGCAGTTGAGGCGGTGCTTCAGGATGTGAAACACCTCGGGATCGCAGTCGGTGGGTCGTGCCTTCACGACGGTGGCGAAATCGCCGATCCCCTTCTTTTCGAGGGCGTCCGCGAGCGCCGAGAAGCGCTCCTTGTTTCGCTTGTGGCCGGGGACGAAGAAGTTGTCGTCGTGGAACACGAAGATGTCGATGCCGCGCTCCTTCTTCAGCTCGATCATCTCGTCCGCGACGTCATCCACGTCTCGCACTCGGTAACGCTTTCCGGGCAGGCTCTCCTCGTGCCACGCGGCGATGCAACAGAACGAGCAGTTCGCGTAGCAGCCTCGGCTCGAGACGAGAGGCGCGATGCCATGACCGAAGCAAGACGCGGGTTCTCCGCGGCGATCCGGGCGCGGGAGCATCCTGAGATCAGGGAGGGTGGGGTGCTCGGTGAGGTAGACCGCGCCATCTGCCGTGCGGAGCGCGAGGCCCGGCATCTGCGAGAAGTCACGACCGTGGTCTATCGCTTGGCAGAGCGCGAGCATCGTGAGCTCGGCCTCCTGCCGTACGATCGTGTCGACCTCGGGGAAGTCGATCATGATCTCTTTGGCGGCGAACGTGCCGAAGTGGCCGCCCATCGTGATGTGGCCCTTGTACCCGTTCTCGCGGAGCGCCACGGCCAGCGCGAGGAAGTCTCGCGCGCGCCACTGGAACGCGAGCGAGAGGCCCACGCAGATGGGCGGCTCGGATCCGTTCAGCACCGTGGCGATCACGCTCGCGAAGTCACCTTCGGAGTTGAACGGCACGATCTCGCAACGGTAACCGGCCGTCGCCAACGACGATGCGATGTACCGCAGAGAGAGGTTCTCTTCGATCTCAGGCCCAACGAGCGCGACCCATCCACTCATGAGTCGAGATTACGTGTGAGAGGCCCGAAAGCGTCCAAAAAAAAACGGACTACGGGCCGACGGTGACGCGCAGGACGAACCACACGAGCCCTAACGCGACGATCACGCCGCTGAGCGCGCGGCGAATCAGGCCGTAACTGGAGAGTCGTTGGAGGGCGAGCACGGCGGGCAGGGCGATCGCGAGCACTCCGAGCTGTCCGAGCTCCACGCCCAAGTTGAATCCGAACAGCGCGCGCGGCAAATCGGCGCGATCCACGGCGAGATCCAGGAGGCCGCCGGCGAACCCGAAGCCGTGCACGAGGCCGAACGGGAACGTCAGGAGCCAACGATGGCGCCACCCCTTCACGAAGAAGTTCTCCATGGCGACGTACGCGATCGACAGGGCGATGGCAGGCTCGATGATCCGCGGGCTCGGAGCGACCCCGCCGAGAGCGGCGATCGCGAGCGACAACGTGTGTCCGATCGTGAATGCAGTGAGCACGCCGAGCAGCGCCCAGACGAGCTGCTTGCGCTTGTTCGCCGCGGGAGGAGGAACCAACAAGAGCGCGAACAAGAACGTGAGGTGGTCGTAGCCCGTGAGGATGTGAATGACGCCGACGCGAACGATGGCTGAAAATGGCCGCCTTTCCGCGTTTACCTCGACGTCTACGTCGGGCTGCGCCAGCAAGGCGACGGCCTCACTCTTCTGGTAGCCGCGGGTGACCGTGATGAACGCCGTGTGCCCGACGGGAAAGCGATCGAGGTACCCCGACGAGATGTGGAGTTGCGATGGGGGAGCCGCGCAGGTCAAGTCGAACGAGACGCGCGAGCCGTCCGGTGCGTCTTCCGAGAGTGTCGGCGCGCCGGCCACGCACTTGCCGCTCTCGGCCGTGATCGTGATCGAGTCGGCGACGCCGCGCGCGGGCTCTACGGCGAACGCGTTCGCGAGCTCTTCTCGCCGGAAGACGATCGCGGCGTGAATCACGTGGTCGTCGATCGCGTATTCGGCTTTGGATACGCCGGTCCCGTGCGCGAGCGCCGAGCGCGGCAGCAGAGTCGCGATCACGAACGCGACGAGCGCGAGCCAGACGCCCCGTGTCACTTGGTGCAGTTCGCCTTCGCGGCGTCGAAACGCGCCTTCACGTCAGGACCGAGCGCGCAGTCGATCGTCGCCGCTTGCTTGACGGCGTCGCAGGCTTCGATCGGGAGCTTCAGCGCGAGCGCGGCCGTGAGCCACATGTCGAGCGACTCTTCTGCGGGAGCGTTCTTGGCGGCCTGCTTGGCGAGCGTGAGCGCGCGCGGCAGGTCCTTGCCCATGCCCATGAAGTAGGCGGCGCCGTGATCGGCGAACGCGAGCGGGTGCTTTCGGAGCAGCTCCTCGAAGCGGGCGCGTGCGACGTCGTTGGCTAGCTTTGCCTCGTCCGTGCGGCCAGCGCGACGCAGCGCGTCTGCCTTGGCGGCGAGGGCGTCTGGGTCGTCGCAGCCGGGATCGAGCGCGGCGAGCAGCTCGAGCGCGCGGGCAGGGGGCACTGATCCGGTGAGGTGGATCACCGCGTGCGCGTACACCGGCAGGATGCTCACGGCCTCTTGGTAGTAGTGGCTCGCGCTGGTCTTGTCGCCTTGGCGATCGAGGGCACGCGCGCGTTCGAAGTCCATCCAGCCGATCGCGAACGGAGACACGTCACGGTAGCGAGAGCGCGCGAGTGCGAAGAGTCGCTCGGACTCGGCCGCGTTACCACGGCGCTGCTCGATGGCGGCGTGTGTTGCCATGTCGAGAGGAAGCGCATCGTCTGCCTTGTCGCCGAAGCCAACGGCCATCTCGCATTTGCCCATCGCGAGCGCGATAGGGAGCTTCATGCGGTTGACCTCGAACGCAGAGCCGAGCACGGCCGCGCGCTCGACTTCGCTCGAAGCGAGTCCGAACTCGTGAAAGCTCGCCGCAACTCCCGCCTTCGCGAGGTGCGCGTTTGGGTCTTTCGGGTGCTCGATGACGCCCTTGTCGACCAGCGTCTGCGCGGTCTCGAGGTCCTTGATGATTCCCAGAAATTGCGCCCGCATCAGGAGCGACGTCACGAGGGGTCCGCTGAGAACGGGATCGTCCAGGTGCTTGGTTTGAAAGTCGATGTCTGCGCTCAGGTTGGAGACCGCGATCGACGGCGAGGTCGTGTTCGGAGGCTCTGGAAACGGCGAAGCCGCGTCGATCGAGACCGACGCGGCTCCTCCATTCGATAGAGCCGCCGGCTCCTCGTGCCTTTTGCTGCAAGCAGCACCGAGCACGAGGAGAACCGCGGCGGCGCTACTACTTCGCTGGTGCAAGGTACGGGAACGTCTTGCCACCGGTCTTGACCGGATCCGCCGAGATGCCGTCGCCGATCATGTTGTTGCCACCGGCAACGACATTGTAGGTCACGTCGATGACGTCGTACGGAAGCGCGCGGCCGCCGCAGTCCGTGTTCTTCGCGAGACCGGTCGCGTTCAGCTCGACGCCCAAGTACGTCGTGCACGTGGTGCTCGCCGTGTTGAGGAAGAGACGGTCATCGGCGAGGGCGCCGGCGAGGCCGTTGTAGCGACCGACGACGGCCGTCTGACCGTTGAGCGGCTGATTTCCACAAATGGTGTCGAGACCGTCATAGATGGCGAGGTTCGTGCCGATTTCCTTGAGGAACGAGCCGCTCCAGGTCGACGGGTCACTTGCCGCGTTGTAGGCGTCCTTCGCCTTACCAGCGACCGTGAGGTCGGGCTGGAAGGTATTGTTCGCTGCCGTGTTCGCCGCGGGACGACCCATGCGGTCGATCTGGACGCCGAGCTTCGGCGGAGTCGGATTGGTGCTGGAGTCAGCGCCGCTGTCTAACGGCGGGTTGCTCTGGTCACCCGTCGAGGTGTCTTTGGGCCCCGAGTCTTTTTGCGGGGTCACCGTGTCATCGCCGCCGCAAGCCACCACGCCGATAAGGGCGAAAGAGGCCATCGAGAGAATAATTTTCTTGTTCATGGTCTTTTCCTCCTTTCAGGGTTTCGAGTTCGTGGACGCCCATGCGCTCACGATGGGGCCGCCGCTGGTGATGAGCTTGGCGTCGATCGAGATGACGATCGCCAAAGCGTTCAGGTTCGCGAAGAAGTCCTTCGGCGGTCCGCCCATCTTGTCGGTCTTGAGCTGTGTTACGAGCGCCGCGGATGTACCGGCGTTGATCGCCGGGCAACCCGCCGGATCGAAGACGAGCATGCCTGCGGCGCTCTCGACCGTCGCGACGGTGTTCTTGAACCCTTCGAGGTTGAAGAAGAACGGGTCCGCGCGCGGGCCAGCGAAGATCTTGAACTTGCCGTCTTGGCTCGTTAGACCCGCACCGCTTGCGTCGCCGGTGACGTAGCCGCCGGCTCCGTACCAAGCCTGGATCTTGTTCGCCGTGTCGAAGGTGACGATCAGGTCGAATGGGGTCGTGGTCGCGCCAAACGCGGCGCCGCTGTTCGTGTGGAACACGTACTGGACCTTGTCCGAGAACTTGGTCGTCGGCGCCGTGTCGAACTTGCTGGTCAGCACGAACACGGCGTTCGTTCCGTCCATCCAAGTGTACAGGTCGTTGATGTCAACGGTGGGGTCGGTCTTAGTGGCCGGCGAGTCCAAGTGGTCAGCTGAGTGTGCTGCAGGTTCACGGTAGAACATCGCCACGCCGATACCGACGGCAGCGACTCCGAGTCCGCCAAGAATGCGTCCAAGTCTCATGATTTCTCCTTGTGAGGGGTGGAAGCTATCGCCACCCCAATCACGGGAGACTACGCGAAGCACACCTCGGCGGTTGCAATTTCTTTGTCGAGTAACACGAACTGTAAATTCGTAACACAAGCGCACTGTTGGTAAAGTTTACATAATGCATCTTATGCGCGATTCGTGGAGGGCAAAACAGGGCTCAAAGTAGCCCCTTTCACGCCGTCCCGCGCTAGCGGCTACTTTGCTTCGGGACGCTTGCCGAGCGGAGTGTCGATCCCGATCGCCAGCATCGCGCCGGTGTTCGAGAGCACATAAGCTCGGTTGCCGAAGGTCGCGGGCGTGGCCGAGAAGCCGGTGTCGGTGTCGATCCCGTCGATGACCCGACCGTTCTCGGGGTTGATCAAGAACAGGCCGTAGCGGCTGCTGCCGAACACGATCGCTCCGGCAACGGTCGCCGGTGCCGTGATGCCGCCTTCGGGAATCGGGAGCCGCCAGACTTGGTGTCCGTTCGTGGGGTCCAGGGCCCAGAATCCCGTCTGCGCGCTCGAGGCAAACAACAGTCGCTTTTCGGGGACTCGCGGACCGCCCGTGTCCGGACCGCTCGGGTGCGGTTGGTGCGCGCGCTGAACGAAGTACAAGAGGTCGTTCACTCCCACGACCTTCTCGTTCACCCAGACCCGCGAGCCGTTCTCCGCGTCGAGCGCGTGGACCCCGCCGGTGTAGCTCGCGACGAACACGACGCGCCCGATCGGCGCGACATCCGCCACGATTGGCGTCGTGTCGACGTCCAGGTAGCGCTGGGTCTGATCGCCCGACGACTGCTCGGCCTCTGCGGCCAGGTCCACGGGCGACCACTTCTCCGAGCCGTCGCGCGCATCGAACGCGCCCACGTGTCCGTCGGAGAACGCGAAGTACACCTTTCCGTGATCGAGCGCCGGCCCCGAGTATCCCGCGAGCTCCATGCCTGCTGCGGGGCTCCGGTGCACCTGCCATTGCAACTTGCCCGTGCGCCGCTCGATCGAAAATAGCTGGTCGGAAGCGTTCGCGAAGATCAGCGATTCGCCGTACAAAACAGGCTTTTTGCCGATCTCGAAGCCGGAGTTGAAGCGATAGACGAGCACGCCGTCGGACGCGCGAACCGCGTAAAGGCCGCCGTCATTGGAGCCGAAGTAGACGACGTCGAGCTCTCGGTCGTAGAGCGGCTCGCACTGCACGATGTTGGCGGTCTCGAAGCGCCAGATTGTCGATAGGTTCGACGAGCGCAGCGCATACAAGCCTCGATCCGAGGATCCGACGAAGACGCGATTGTGAGCCGTGTCGAGCTCCGGCCTGCCGTGCTCGTAGGGCTCACCCGCGACGC
>JAYVYD010000364.1:0-10603 GCA_043784605.1 Myxococcales bacterium
CCGCCGACCACGACCCCGTGACCGTCCTCGTTGGAACCTCGGCGCTGGAGCTCGGGCGACGCATCTGCGAGGCCAAGGTCCCGAAGCGCGATCCGTCGACGCCGATCTTGTTGAAGCCCAACATCGGCGGCTTCGACTACATCAAGAACGGCGCGGACGACGGTGTGAAGGGGCGCACCACCGATCCCGAGTTCACGCGTGGAGTCATCAAGTGCCTGAAGGCGCGCGGGTTCACCAAGATCACGGTGGCCGAGGGGTGGGGCGCGACGCACAAGGACTGGGAGCGCCTGGCGAAGGTCGGCGGCTACGAGAAGATGTGCGCAGAGGAGGGCGTTCCTCTCGTCGCGATGGACGACGACGGCGTCTTCGACGTGGAGGGCGACAAGCCTGGCAAGCCGATCAAGGTGCTCGGCATGGACAAGACGAACGTCCCCACGCTGCTCATGCCGAAGATACTCGCCCTTCACTTGGACCACGGCATGTTCATCTCGTTGCCCAAGGTCAAAGCGCATCGCTTCGCCGTGTTCTCGCTCGGCATCAAAGGGACGCAGGGCACGATCGATCTCTCGGACGCGTCACCTGCGTTCAATCAGAAGTGGCGCACGCACAAAGAGATCGTTCCGCTGATGAAGGCGCAGAAGCGCGGTGAGCCCGAGGATCGCGCGGCGTGGGTGCACGCGCTCGAGATCTTCGGTGAGCGGATCGCGGACGCGCTCGAGATCAACACGCCGGACGTCGTGCTCGCAGAGGGAGCTCCCGCGATGGGCGGCGACGGCTTCCAGAAGCTCTTCCCATCCGACGAGCTCTACGCGATCGGCGGCACCAACGTCGTGCTCGTCGATCGCATCGGCGCGCAGATGCTTGGCATGTGGGACAACGCAGATCTCGGGCGCGAGCTCGGCGGTCACACGACATCGCCGCTCCTCGAGGCGGCAGCGCGCAAGCTCGACATCGACATCTCGAGTCCGGTGGTGGATGGCGATGGCAAGGGTTTGCTCGACAAGCCGCGTCGGGTCGATTTCGACTCCATGATGTCGTTCTCGATTCACAGCGCCGGTGCGCCGTCCGTCGCGCAGAAGCCCGAGGTGCATGCGGCGCCGCTTGGCCCGGAGACGATCACGGTGGACGGCAAGGGCGACGACCCCGCGTGGAAGCGCGCGACGCCAGCGACATGGGACACCGACTGGTCTGGCAAGAAGACGAGCGTCGTCACGCACGTGCGGTTCGTCTGGTCGAAAGATGTCATCCACATGTTGGTCGAGAATGACGGTGCCGGTCTCTTCTCCGACGCGAGCGCGCCCACGAGCGTCGAGCGAACGAAGCTCTACGAAGAAGACTGCAACGAGCTATTCCTCGCGCCGTCCGCAAGTCACCCGAAGAAGTACTTCGAGTTGGAACTGGGTCCACTCGGACACTTCATGGATGCGTCGATCGATCGCGAGAGCTCTCCACCGAAGGCCGATCTCGCGTGGTCGAGCGGCGTCGTGTCTGCGACCCATACCGACGAGGTCGCGCACACGTCGACGATCGAGGCGCGCATCCCGAGCGTCGTCAGCGGGCTCGCCCCGGGCACCAGACTCCAGCTCAATCTGTTTCGCATGGAGGGCAAAAAAAAGCGGCTCTATCTCGCGTGGAGCCCGACGCGCACGGGCAGGCCCGACTTTCACGTTCCGGACGCGTTCGGAACCCTCGTCATCGACCCATGAGCTATGCTTTGACCATCATGCGCTCGTCTCGACTTTACGTTCTCGTGCTCTGTGCCTGCAGCGCGGATCGATTCGTCGCCGCGACCTCCAACGATGGTGGGGCCGACGCGCCGGACGCGTCGCCGTCCGATGCGAACTTCTGCGCCAAGGTCATGCCCGCTCCGCAGTTCTGCATGGACTTCGACAACGGCAGCAAGACGTTAGCGCTCATCAACGGCACGGTCGCCTCGATCGCGCCCCTTCCCAACGAGACGGGAGGCGGAGTCGCGCAGCTCGTGATGGGGAGCACGTCTCCGTGGAGCCTCGTGACCACCACACCCGCCACCATCCTCGCGACGAGTAGGACGGCGGTTGCCTATGCACCCATCAGCTTGGTTAACAATCCACTCGGCGACTACCGAATGATCGCGGGTGTGTACGTTCCTGCTTATAAGACGACTTCCGGGCCTAGCCAGGAGACCCGCCTCATGGGCTTCGGCCTCGCGAAGACGGGTATGTCGGGTACGGCTCAACGGCAAGTCGCGATCTGGGTCTCGGCGCGCGCCAACGGAAAGCTCGCGCTCGCGTTGGCGCAGGTGGACGGAGTCAACCCCACTGACTATCAGAGCCAGGAGTTCGCGAACCCGCCGGCCGGTGCGTTCTTGACCTTGGACGTCCACCTTCAATCGTCGAAGCTCTGCGAGCTCCGTGTCACCGACAAGAACGGCGAGACGGTGGCCGCGACGCTCAACGCGAACGCGATCTTCGGCGAGGCCGACACGAGCAACGCCTTCTTCGGCCAAGTGGTCTATCCGCCCATGTCGGCCATCGTGGCCGGCTTCGATGACGTGCTGATTCCGTAGCGGTCACCGATACGGACCGCGACCGAGCCGCACGATCGCGAGCGCGAGCAGGTGCGCTTGCTCGTCCAGACGCGACGACGCTTGTGCGTCCGCCGTGTGAAATCGTGTGAGCCGATCGTCGAAGGTCGCGTCGGGTGCGCGCGCACGTAGCTCGGCGATGAGGCGCACGAGGTTCTCTGCGACGCTCGCCGCCATGAGCTCGGCCAGGCCTTCGAAGAGGGTGCAGCTCTCCCGTACGACCCAGGCGTCGCCGGCCTTGCGGAACAGGAAGAGCACCTGCTCGCGCTCCTCGCGCGTCTTGGTGTCGGTGCGCGTGCTCTTCTTGCTTATCAACAACCCGCCGCTCGCGATCGCGCGACCTACGGCGAATGTACGCTCGGTCGTCGTGTGAGTTTGCGTCGTGTGCTCTCCGCGTACGGCGCGCAGAATCGCGAGCGTGTCCGTGAAGACGAGCTTTTCGCCGCCGGGCAAGATCATTGCGGTGTCGCTCAGGCGGAACTGCTCGACCTGCACCATCGCGTCGATGGATACGATGGCCTTCGCGTCGCACGCCACGGCACCGTGACCGCGCGCCCTCAGTTGGCCTAGCAGCGAGAGAGCGCGCGCTTGGTCGGCCGTGCGCAACAGCACCTTGGGTCGCTCGCCGGACAACATGATCCGTGCCTCGTAGAGCGCGACGCCGAGGTCCTTGGCGAGGTGCGTCGCCTCGTCTTCGACTGTGCCGTTCAGCTCGGCGAGCGCCACGAGAAACAGGACCTCCAACGTAGCAACGGAGCGCCGTGGTAGACACAGGCAATGAGCGAAGACACGATCGTCACCGAGCGTCGCGGACACTTGTGGCTCATCGGGGTGAACCGCCCGAAGAAGATGAACGCGTTCGACGCGGACATGCTGCGTTTGCTCGGCGAAGCGTTCGGAGAGCTGGAGCGTGATCCCGAGCTCCGCTGCGGCGTCATTCACGCGAACGGCGAGCACTTCACCGCGGGCCTCGACCTCGCGAACGTCGCGCCGCTGATCATGAGCGGTCAGCAGACACTCCTCGGCGGCGGTGAGATCGACCCTTGGGGCGTGCACGGCAAGGTGCGCACGAAGCCCACCGTCATCGCGGTGCATGGCCGCTGCCTCACGCTCGGGATCGAGCTGTGCCTCGCGCAAGACATCACGGTGGCGGCCTCGAATACCAAGTTCGCGCAGATCGAAATCAAGCGCGGCATCTTCCCGTTCGGCGGCGCGACGTTCCGCTTCGTGAGCACGGCGGGGTGGGGCAATGCGATGCGTTGGCTGCTCACGGGCGACGAGTTCGACGCGCAAGAGGCGCTACGCATCGGCCTCGTTCAAGAGGTCACCGAGCCCGGAAAACAGCTCGATCGCGCGATCGCGATCGCCGAGACCATCGCCGCGCAGGCACCCCTCGGCGTGATGGCGACGCTTGCGTCCGCGCGTCGATCGTTGACGGAGCAAGCGGCCGCGCAGGCCCTCTTGCCGGAGCTCATGAAGCTGATGGGGAGCGACGACGCGCGCGAAGGGATGATGAGCTTCATGGAGCGCCGCCAAGCGAAGTTCACCGGAAAGTGAGCCCGGAAGTCACTTGACAATGCGGCCGTCGGTGATGCGCTCACCGACTCTCAACGAACCTTCGTCGCGTGGAGAGTCATAGTAGAAGTCCCCACGCTCACCCGAGCTCGAGGTGACCTCGAAGTGGAAGCCGCCGCCCTTGGTGGACCGACAAGGACCCGCCCACGTCTCGCGCCCGTCCACGCTCCTGAGGGTCGCGGTGCAGCGACCCGGCCAGCAGTCTCGAGTGATGTGCACCGAATAACGGCACTCCGGAGCGCCGAGCGTTCGCCCGTCTTGCTCGAACACCACGAACGCGAGCCCGCCCGCCGCGCACGCGCGCGCTTGCTGCTGCGTCGTTTCCGGGAAGCGCGACACGCCACGCCGCTCTGCGTAATTCGGCGGAAGCTGTCGCGGCCATGCCTCCCCCTGCGGCGGCCAGACCGGCGGGCTCGGATCGGCAGGCGGGCTCGCATTCAGGGCGCACGCCGTTAGCAACGACAAGATCAGTAGGTGCGCTCGCATGGCCACGTCGTGCACTATTTCACCGCTCCCAAGTACGCCGTTGCGCGTGGACATCTACCCTGTGGGCGACTACCAGCAAGACGCCCATGTTCTCTCCGTTCCGCTCCGTGCAGCACGTCTACTTCGATGATCTCGACGCGCTCAACATCCTCCACAACGTGCGTTTCTTGCTCTTCACGGAGCGCGCGCGCGGCGAGCTGTTCGATGCGCTCGGCTTTCACTGGGACGACGACCTCGTGACGAACCCGGACAAGTTCCACGTCGTCGCCGAGCACGCGATCAAGTACCTCGTGCCCGTGCGCGGCCTCAATGACCTCGTGGTGCTCCTCACGCCGACGCACCTCGGGCGATCGAGCGTCGTGTTGAGCGCGCGCGTTGAGGCCATGCACGGCAACACGCTCCATGCGGAGTGTACGACGCGCCTGGTGCGCTTGGACGCTGCGACGAGCAAGCCTTGTCCGTGGAGCGATCGCTTCCGCACCGCGATCCTCCCCATGGTCGGCAAGTCGTGAAACGCGCTCTCCTCGTCTCGCTGCTCGCGACCTCCTGCGTGCACGAGCATGAGCGCGTCGTCATTCGTGAGGTCCTCGTTCGTACCCAACCGACGGCGCCGCCACCGAGTCCGCCGCCACCGACTCTCACGTGCCCTAGCGGTGGGTTCGCCTACACGACGATGCGCTCTCTGTCCGACGAGGTCGGTCCCCGTCTCACGGGTAGCGCAGGCGATCCGCTCGCCGTCGCTTGGGGAGTGCGAGCGATGACGGCGGCTGGGTTGTCCGATGTACACACCGAGCCCGTCACCGCCGCCGCGTGGGCGCGGGTGTCCGAGTCCGCCTCCATCGTGAGCCCGCCTGTCGCTTTCTCGGTCACGGCGCTCGGAGGCAGCGTGTCCACTCCCAAGGGAGGCGTGCGCGCCCCTGTCGTGAGGTTCGACTCGCTCCTTGCGCTGCAGAATGCCGCGGATTTGGCGGGCAAGATCGCGTTCGTTGACGTGTCCATCGTTCGCGCGAAGGACGGTCATGGCTACGGCGACGGCGTGCCCGTGCGCATCAACGGCGCGATAGAGGCCTCCAAGAAGCACGCGACCGCGATCGTGATCCGCTCGGTAGGCACGGATCACTCGCGCCTGCCGCATACGGGTGTCATGCGCTACGAGGACGGTACGGCCAAAATTCCCGCTGGCGCGCTTTCCACGGACGACGCCGATCTGCTCACGCGCACGCTCGCTCGCGATCCGAACGCGCTGCTGCGGCTCGACCTGCAGACCAAGACGCTCGGCCTTGTCGCGACCGCGAACGTCGTCGGCGAAGTGAAGGGGCGCGGACCCGGCATCGTGCTGCTCGGAGGCCACCTCGACTCTTGGGATCTCGGCCGCGGCGCAGTGGACGACGGCGCAGGCATCGGCATCGTGCTCGCTGCGGCGCGCGGCGTCCTCGCGCAAGGCACTCCCAAGCGCACGGTGCGCGTCGTCTTCTTCGCCTCCGAGGAGAACAGCGGCGCGGGCAGCAAGGCTTATCTCGAGGCTCACGAGTCCGAGCTCGATCGTCACGTCGCGGCGCTCGAGTCCGATCACGGCGCGGGCATGGCGTATGCGGTTCGCTTCCTAGGCGGCCCTGCCGCGACTCCCTCGGCAAAGGCCTTGTTGTCAGGCATTCCGACGATCGATTGGCTCGACGCGGACGCTTCGGGCGGCGCCGACATCGCGCCGTTGAGAGAACGAGGCGTGCCCATCCTCGACGTGCTCCAAGACGCCAGCGAGTACTTCGACGTGCATCACACTGCGGCCGACGTCCCCGAAGCGGCCGATCCGAAAGCGATGACTCATGCGTCGTGCGCGGTCTTCGAGGTCGCCTCACGCCTCGCCAACTCGGACCTCGATCTCGGTCGCATCGAGGACGGCAAGCGCAAACAGAAATGGTAATGGACCGGACTTCGTAAAGGGAGACACGCACATGAAGCTCAGCGATCTGAAGATCATCGTGACCGGCGCGGCCGGCGGCATGGGACGGCACTTCGCGGTTCGCCTCGTCGAGGCGGGCGCGCAGGTCGCCATCGGCGACGTCAACGAGGCGGGTCTTGCGGAGACCGTCTCGCTCGCGAAGGGCCCCGGCAAGATTCACCAGAAGAAGCTCAACGTCGCGGACGAGGCCGACGTAGGCGCGTTCGTCACGTGGGCAGAGGGCGCGATGGGCGGCCTCAACGGCCTCATCAACAACGCCGGCATCCTGCGCGACGGGCTGCTCGTCAAAAAAGACAAGGAGACCGGCGCGGTCAAGAAGCTCACGAAGGACCAGTGGGACGCGGTCATTGGCGTCAACCTCACCGGCGCGACGCTCATGGTCCGCGACACGGTCGCGCTCATGGTGGAGAAGGGCTACAAGCCCGGCGTCGTCGTCAACATGTCGAGCGTCGCGCGACACGGAAATCGCGGGCAATCGAACTACACGGCGGCCAAGAGCGCACTCGCCGCGAACACCGTCACGTGGGCGCGCGAGTTCGCCTCCTACGGCGTGCGCGTCGGCGCAGTCGCACCGGGCATGGTCGAGACGCCCATGACTCAAGGCATGAACCCGAAGGCGCGCGACGCTCTCGTGGCGGCGATCCCCGTCGGCCGCATCGGGCTGCCCGAGGACCTGTGGGTCGCCGTGAAGTTCGTGCTCGAGTGCGACTACTTCAACGGCCGCACCATCGACGTCGATGGTGGCTTGGCAATGTAGAGAGCCGGTTCAGAAGCTCCCGCCGAGAGACACTCCGGCGGGAGCGCCAGGGGCCCCGATCGAAGCATGCACCGCGCTCTCGCTCTTCGGCGCAGTGAGTGCGACGACGAGGCCGCCGGCGACGAGCACTCCGCCCAAGACGAGCGCGACCGTGGAGATCGTGCCGGCGCTCTTGGCGTCATCGACTTGGCGGACTCCCATCGCGTTGCAGCGCGAGTAGTCTGCGGTGCAGTTCGCCGCCGCGTCGCTCTTCTTGCCGAGCGCTACGAAGCCGAACACGGCGCCCACGCCGAGCCCGATCACGCCTACGCCGACGACCGTCGCGCCGACGACGAGCTGAGTCTTGTTCTCGTGGGCGGGCGCGTCGAACGCCGTGACCTGTTGCGGCCTGGCGACATCGATGGGTATCGCATCCGCGTCGAGCGCGGGAACGTTGACGGTCTTGTTGCCGCCCTTGGCGACGTCGACGGTCTCCGCGAACGACTTGTGTCCCGGCGCGCGCGCCTCGATGGTGTGTGGCCCAGCGTCGATGGGTAGCTCCGTGCTGAACGCGGAGGGCGAGACCGTCTCACCGTCGCGCGTCACGACCAAGCCCGGCATCTGTCCCGTCACGGCGATCGTGAGCTTGGGCACGCTCGGAGCGAGCTCTGTGGCTTTGTCGTTCGCGCGCTTGGCCCAGTCACGGTGACGATCTCCGCTCGCGACCGCCGCATCCTTGTAAGTGACCCACGCGCTCGCGAGCTGTCCGTTCTTCTCGTAGCAAGCGGCGAGGTTCAGCAGCGTGCCGGCGCCAGGGTCCAGCTTCTGGCTCCCCTCGAGCTTGCGGCAAGCCTCGGCGAACTTTCCTTGATCCATCAAGTGTCGGCCGTCGTCGAAGAGCGTCTGCGCTTGCGCCTTGTCTGCGGCGCTCTGAGCCAAGGCAACGCCCGGAGAGATCGCCGCGACGAACGCCAGCGCGGCTAGTGATCGCCGCATCATTGGTCGCCGCCTTTTGCGAAGGACAACAGCTGGATCGTGGGCTTCGCCCGCATCATTGGTCGCCGCCTTTGGCGAACGCCAACAGCTGGATCGTGGGCTTCGCCCGCATCATTTGTGCACCCGCATGATCGCGCCGTCTCCGCTCAGTCCCTTGTAGCTGAAGTAGACGTGCGTGTTGTCGACGGCCATTTGCTTGATGACCTCGTAGCCTGTCGCTAGCACCTTGGGCGTGCAGTTGCCCGCGAGCGAGCACGTACTGATCTCTCCGTCGAAGCCGCCGGACCCTTGGTTCGCCCAGTAGAGGCCGACGCCGTCGTTCGCGATGTCGATCGGGTTGCTCGCTTGTGCGACGTAGGTGCCCGCGCCGGAGTCCGCGCCGCTCGTCGAGACCCAAGACACGACACCAGGGTCGGCGAACTGCGTGTAGATCGCACGACTCGCCGTCGCGGTGATGGCAGAGGAGGGCTTTGGCGCACCGGCGGGTACGATCGTACTCACGACGAACGCGCCGGATATGTCGACCTTCGTGACGCTGCCGTCGTCGTCGTCGATGTAGAGCCACTTGTCTGCGTCGACATACAGTCCGCTGGGTTTGTCCGCGAGAGTCGCGACGAGCTCAGCGGGGCCGCCCATCTTCGACACGCGCCGCACCGTGAGCTCGTTGCCCAGCGAGAAGTAGACGTGGGTCGTGCTGAGTGCCAAGAAGTACGGCGAGAATTGCAGCGGTGGATTGACGAGGTCTGTGGGCGTGCCGCCGCATCCGGCTGCAGCGCACTTGAGCACCGCAGGATTGCCGTTGTAGCCGACGGTCAACCAGTAGACGTCCGTCGCGTCTGCTTTGATGCGCGTCGGCGCGAAGCCCGCGGCGGCCGTGCCGTTGATGCCGGACGCGAGCTTGATGACGTTCGTTCCGTCTTTGTTCGCGCGGCTGATCGACGGCGGCGTCAGGTACTCGGTGAAG
Organism: Myxococcales bacterium; assembly: GCA_043784605.1. Lineage (GTDB taxonomy): Bacteria > Myxococcota_A > Polyangia > Polyangiales > Polyangiaceae > JANYHY01. The sequence goes on from JAYVYD010000364.1 coordinate 9,284, forward strand.
AACAAGTACGTGTCGTTGATCGCGAGGCCCCACGGATGAAAGCCCGGTCTCGCGATGAGCGTCTCCGCGCCCGCGTCTCCTCCGCCGTCCACGCGCGAGGTGTCGGGTTGCGTGGACTGATCGTTGCTGGCGTCGCCGGTGGGTCCGTCCGGCTTCTGTGCGTCGCTCGCGCCTAGGCTCGGATCGAGGGTCGGATCGGGCAGGCTGAGCAACGCACCACAACCGAGTGTGACGAGCGCCGAGAGGGCGAGAGCGATGGGCGATCGGAGTCTCATCGTGCGCCTCAGTTTCTCACGTTGGGGAGCAGATCGCCGGCAGCACTGTCGCGTCGCTTGCCGATCGTGCCTGCGTCGGGTTTCTTGGTGATGATCACCGCTGACGACGGGATGCCGATCGGCACTGGGTGATCGACTCCACCCGTGGCGGTGACGAGCGGCGGGATCACGGGATCGCGCGTAGGGAGAGCGCTCGACGCGAGGGTCGTTTCGATGACGCGCGGAGGATTCGTAGGTTGCGCGCCGCTGTCCTTCGGCCTCTTCAACGCAAACGTCGCGACCACGCCGATGACCGCGAGCGTCGCCACACCAGCCGCGACTAGCATCCAGCGTCCGCGCGGCGCGATGCCATTGGCGAGCTGCGTGCGATCCCACGCGCTCTCGGTCGTGCTTGCGCGGCCCAGCACACGAATGCTCGATCGCTCCGGCGGCGGCAGTTGGCTGGGCCTGGGCACTTCGCCGTTGTTGCGCACGATGTCGCGTACCTTGGCCGCGCCGTCGGGCGAGGTGAACGGCGTGAGCGCGTCGCACAGCTCGGCGACGCTCGAGAAGCGATCAAGGCGTTGCTTCTCGAGACACTTCATCACGACACCGACGAGCGCCGCGGGTAGGTCTGGGCGCAACTCCGTCATCGGGCGCGGCTGATCGGCCACGACCATCGCAGTGAGCTGAGTGACCGTCGTCGCCACGAACGGGACGTACCCGGTGAGCATCTCGTAGAGGATCGCGCCGAAAGCCCAGATGTCCGTTCTATGATCGACGTCACGCGCGGAGCGAAGCTGCTCGGGAGACATGTAGTTCGGCGAGCCCATCACCTGCGTCGTCGAGGTGAGTGACATGTCATCGAAGCCCGCGGATTTGGAGATGCCGAAGTCCAGCACCTTGACGAGAGCGGTGCCGTTGAGGCGCGTCGTCAAGAACAGGTTCTTCGGCTTCAGGTCGCGGTGCACGATGCCGAGTGCGTGGGCCTCCGCGACCGCTTCCGCGGCCTGCACGACGTAGTCCACCGCGGTGGTCACAGGCACTTTCCCAGAGTCGGTGATGA
>JAYVYD010000365.1:0-12140 GCA_043784605.1 Myxococcales bacterium
TCGGCGCTCTGCCTCTTCTTCTGGCAGGGCAGGGCACGTGGAGAGCCCAACTGGCCGTAAACCAGCCACTTAATGCCGTGTCGGTTCGACTCCGGCCCCCGCCACTCACCGAGACGGTGCCATCACGCTAGCGATTCTATCGGGTCGGGCGATCTCCTCATCGCTCATCCAGTCCCGCGCCTCTCTTGCTTGCGCTTGTGCCTCTGAGCCACCGCGCAGCTCGCCTGCGCGAAGCATCGCGACGCGCGCGTGCAGTTTCATGTCGACCGCCTCGAGCTCCACGATGGCGTGGTCGTAGGACACGAGCGCGCGCTCCCGCTCACCGGCGACCTCGGCGATCGCACCGCGCAGCAGAGTCGCGTTCGCGAGAGCCCATGGTGCACCCGTGCGCGCCATCTCGTTCACGTCGCGTGCGGCCTGGTCGAGCAACGTGCGCCTGCGCGTGGAGTCGTCGCGTGCCCAGGCGATCGCAGTGCGCGCGCGCATCGAGCGCCCTTGTACGAAGCTGAACTGCATCCGGTCGAGCTTCGAGAGTTCGATCTCAGCCCACACACGCTCCGCGCGAAGGTTCGCGGTCTTGCCCTCTCCGAGATAGAGGTCCGTATCGACACGCGCCAGCAGCTCTTGCAGTCGCTGCACCTGGCCTGTCGTGCTCCACCTCCGCATCGCGTCGTCTGCCGCGTCCTGCGCGCCGGTTGGATCGTCCGCCGCGAGCCACGCGAGCGCCATCCCGCCGAGACGGACGTTGGTCGCGAGAAAGTTGTCGCCGCGGGTCTCTGCGTCCAGGCAGTGCTCGGCCACGCGCCGGCTGAGCTCCTTTACGCGGCCCATCATCGCGAGCGCGCGAAGAGCGTAGATCATCGTGGCGTCGAGCTCCCACGCGCTCGCGGTGGGTTGCGCGCGGAGCACCTCGGCCGCAGCGTCGCACTTCGCCAGGCCCGCGGCCCACTCGCCGCAGAGTGTCTCGGCGACTCCCTCTACGCCCAACACGAGCGCGCTCGCATGTGGATCCATGAGCACGTCGAGCACCTTGCGCGCCTCTCCGACGATCGCGCTCCACTTCGGTCGCGACGCGTAACCGGCCGTCGCGGTCAAGCCGATCTCGAGAGTGAGAGCGCGCGCGACACGCACCGGATCTCCCGCGTCGAGCGCGAGCAGGATCCCGCGTGATTGGAACGCCATCGCGCGACGCGGGTCGACGGCGCTGAGGCCCATCGAGAGTGAGTAACAAGCGTCAATGCGCCGCAGCTCGCGCGATGGAATCTTCGAAACGAGGCGCGGCGTAAACGAGTACCCGCGCACGGCGAGGCGCGCGCGTTGGAGCAAGAGCGAGGCGCGGCTCACGCTCGCCGGCGACGGGAGGTCGAGCCTTGAGAGCTGCTTTGTGATGAGCTCGAGACCCGCGTCGATCCGACCGCTCACGAGGAGCTGCGTGCCCGCCTGCATGCGAAGGTCGAGCGCGCGGTCTTCGCTCGCGAACGTCGCCGCCTGCTCGTAAGCTGCCGCGGCTTCGGCCCCGCGCCCTGCGGCCACGAGCATGTCGCCGATACGGACGTGCAAGCGCTCGGCGTCGGACTTCGGTCGATTGCCGAGGTCGATCGCCTCTCGAAACAGTCGCGCCGCTCGCTCGAACGCCAGCACGCTCGCGGCGTGTTCGGCGGCGCGCTCGGCATGGTGAGCGGCGCTCTCCAGATCGCCCGCGGCCTTGGTCTGCTGGGCAAGCAGCTCGTAGTCGGTGCTCTTGCCCCGAGTGAGCGCGCCCGCGATGCGCGCGTGAATGGCGGCCGCGTCGTGTGTGACGTCGAGGCGAGTGTGCAGGAGCAGCGCTTGCCGCACTCTGTCGTGGTACGGCTCGATCGCAGGCTCGCCGCGCGCCTGGGTCGTTCGCAAGAGGTGCGCACTGCGCAGCGCCGCGACGATACGGTCGTACTCGGCCTGATCCTTGATGCCCGCCGCGTCCGCTGCCACCGCGTGATCGAGCGGGGTGCCCCCGTAGCACGCGACAATGACGAGCGCGCGCGCGACCGGATCGAGCGTGACGATGCGCGCCCACAACGCCTCCTCGAGCTTGAGGTGGCCCGTCGCCGGAGCCGCCGTGCTGTCGCCCAACGAGTGACGGACGAGCTCGTCGATGAACAGCGGGTGCCCGCCGGCCTCCTCCGCGATGGTGCTGGCGCGCGCCTGCGTGAGCTCCCCGGTCGCCCCGCTCGCTCTTCTAAAGAGTAGCTCCGCGAGCGCTCGCGCGTCATCGGCGGGCAACCTCTCCACCGCAATGACGCGCACGTCTCCAGGCATGATCGACGAGCCGACGTTCAGGCGACTCGCTGGCATCGACTGCGCTGAGAGGGTCGCCGTCGTGCGGACGGTCGCGATGAGCAGAAGCGCGGGCGCGTCGGGAGGACGCATGATCTCGCGCAGCAACAAGAGACTGTCCGCGTCCGCCCACTGAAGGTCGTCGATCAAGAGCGCCACGCACGTGCGCGCCGCGAGCCGTTGGAACGTCTCACGCAGCGCCGCCAGCACTTGCGCGCGCATCTGCGAGGGCTCGGAGCTCGGCGGCGGCGCTGTGTTCACTGGAACGAACCGCTTCAAGACTGGAAACGCATGACCGAGCGTCGCCGCGCGCAACGGCATGATCGCGCTGGCCTCGCCCTTCGGCATGCGCATCATCTGGCGCGCGAGCGCGTCGATGACGCCGTCTATCGCCTTGAACGGCACGCTCTCCCGCTCGTAGCAACGCCCCGGCAAGATCAGCGTATCGCTGTCACGGGCGGCGAGCTTCGTGAGAAAGTGCCGGACCAGGGCGGTCTTGCCCACCCCGCTCTCGCCGTGAACGTAGATCGTGACGCCGGTGCCGCGTCGCACGTCTTCGTACGCGCGGCCGAGCGCGACGAGCTCGCGGTCGCGGCCCACGAAATTGCCAGCTGCGGGGGCGAGGCTGCTTCGGCCGGTGACGCTGCCGAGCTTGCTGAGGACGTCCGCGGCCGACGGGCGCGCGCTGGGCTCGATCGAGAGCAGCTGCATGCACAGCGCGGAGAGGTCGTCGGGTGCTGTGACATCGATGCGGTGCGGAGGCGTCGGCGGATCACGCTGCTTGTTCGACATCACCTCGAACGCGCTCCCCTGGTAAGGCAGCACGCCGGTGAGCGCCTCGTAGAGCATCACGCCCGCGGCGTACCAGTCCGCTTCCGGGCCCACGCGGATCCCCGCGGCCTGCTCTGGCGCCATGTAAGCGACGGTGCCGACGATCGCCTCGCCAGAGTGCGGCCCTCTGGCGGCGCTGTCGGTCGCTAAGCCGAAGTCGAGGATCACCACGCGCCCCTGCGGCGTGACGGTCACGTTGGTCGGCTTCAAGTCGCGGTGCACCGTTCCGGCGGCGTGCAGCGCGGAGAGACCGAGCGCGAGCTGCAAGAACGCGCTGCGTAGCCGGGGCGCGTCGAGGCGCCCTCGATCTTGGGAACCGAGCACGGATCCCGTCGCGTCTGTGGCGGCCGCGATGGTGTCGGCGAGGTTGCGTCGCACGGTCTCGCCGCTCGCGTCGCTGATGCTGTCGCTGACGACGCCAGGCCTCACCCACGAGAGGAAGTCTGCTCCCGCGACGAGCTCCATCGTGAAGAACCACTTGCCTTGATCGGAGACCAAGTCGAAGAGCGTGATGAGGTTCTTGTGGCCGATGTCCGCGAGCGAGCGGAACTCGGACTTGAAGCGCAACAGCGAGCTCTCGTCGGGAGCGCGCAGCGTCTTCAATGCGACGCGCACGTCACGCTCGTTGTCGAGCGCCTCGTAGACGACACCCATCCCGCCGGCACCGAGCCTTCGCAGGATCGTGTAGCGCTGCGTGGGCTTGAACTCTTCCGGCAACCCCATTCGCGCAGCCGAGCCTACCAGAGCCGGGCGCGGTTATCTCACTGGCACTCGTTCGCGCAGCTGTTGAGGATGCACGAATACGCAGCTTGCGAGCTCCCAGCGTCGGGTTTGTGCAACCCGGAGCAGTCTGTCGCCTGGCAGTTGTCGGTCGGGTTCTGCGCGCAAGCGATGATCGGCGCCTGGTCGAGGTTGGCGCCGCAGGCGTTCGCGAGCTCGACAGGGCAATTGTTGACGATGCATTTGCCGCAGCCCCGCGACTTCTCTTCGCCGAGCGTGATGGCAGTCGAGTTGCTGCACCCGGGGTACGTGATCACGCATCGTCGGCAGGCGTCATGGCAACTATTCTTGACGCATTGAGTGACGTTGCTCTCGAGCGCCCCAGGATCGGTGCCTTGCGAAGGCGCCGCGTCCGGTGCTTTCAAAAATTGGTTGCAGTCGAACGAGCCGACGGTCGGGTTCTTCGCGCACGTCAAGAGGTCCGTATCCGGCCAAGGTGTCGTGTGACCCGCGTCGAGCTTGCAGACCGCGGCAAGGCCCGGCGCGCAGTTGGTGCTGATGCACGTGCCGCATGCGCTGAGCGACGAAAGATAGGTCGTGTTGCACGCCGTTTGCGCTTGCGGGTTCGTGATCGAGCCTCCGTCGCTTCCGTCCGTGTAGCCGCTCCACATCCCGAGCGTGATCACGGTGCACGCGGACAGTCCCCACGCCATCGAAGCGAAGGACGCGGTGGCCAATACGGCGTGAGTGATGCGCATCAGAACCGGCCTTGTGTCGAGAGAAAGCCGCCGCCATCGAGAGGCGCGAAGCCGACCTGCGGGGTCGTGGGCGCGACCGTTTTGGGCAAGAAGAGACCGACGAAGAAGGTGATGGCGCCAGCGCCGATCAGCACGTCGCCGACTACGGCGAAGGCGATCGAAGTCGACTTGCTGCCCAGCGACGGACACACCTTGTTCGTGCTGCAGTCCTTCTGCGCGTTCGTCGTGATGTAGTACGCGACGATGTCGGTCCCGAGCCCGACTCCCATCATCACGTAGGACCAACCGAGAGCGGCCTTTCGCGTCGGGTTCTCAGCGAGCGTCAGATCTGGCGGCGTATTCGTCGTGACGTCATGAGCGTTGGTATCCTTGTCAAGAGCGCGGACGGTGAGGTCCACGACCGCGGTCTCCGAGCCCTCATGCAGATCGACGACTTTGCGCGAGCCCACACCCTCATCCACCATCAGCGCGACGACGTGCTTGCCCGGGTTCATACGACGAGGAACGGTGAGTGACTCGGCCGGCACGTTCACACCGTCGACTGTGACCTGGCCTTGGCCGTGTACGCGAATGGCGATGGATGGAATGCGCGCGTCGAGGTCGTTCGCGGCCGTGCGGCAGTCATCACGAGCCTTCTTGGCTTCGGCGCTCTCTGGCCTTCGAGCGCCCTGCACCACGACGGACTCGGGCAGGCGGTCCACGTCGAGGAACGCGGCGCGCGCCTCCACGAGCTGACCGCTCTGTTGGTAGGTCTTTCCAAGCTCGAGCCCGATGCGAGGCGTCGGGACGAGCGCGTACGCCGCCTTGAGTTTGTCGATCGCACCGCGGAGATCGTGTCGCTTGTCACGCAGCTCGAGCGCTTGTTGGAACGCCGTGCGTGCGGTGTCGATGTCGGTCGCCGAAGGCTCACTCTGCGCGAACGTCGGAGAGGAGTGCGTCCCGAGTATGCCAAGTCCGAAGCCCGAGAAGGCGAGGACTCGAAGAAACGCGGCCCTTCGCATTAGAAAATGTCCGGCTTCGCCGTTGCGGGCGGGGCGACGTGCGTAGGAGCAACGGTGGGGACTGGCGTCACGGTCACTGTTGGCGGCGGAGCCGACACGTTCGCGCTCGGAGGCGGAGGCGGTTTGCGAGTGACTGCACCGCCGCCGACGCCCATCGTCGTCGTCACAATAGGCGTGTGCGAGAGCGGAGCGACGGGAGTGTCTTCTTCGAGGGTAGTTGCCGTCACGTGCGTAGGAGCGGTCGTCGCCGCCGTCACCGTGGAGGGCTTGCCGCGAGCCACGAAGACGAAGATTATCCCCACGAGCGCGCCCGCGAAGACCGCGGCGCCGCCGATGCCCGCGACGAGCCACAAGCGTCCGCTGCTCGAGGACTGCGCGCCGGCTGTTTGCCCCCAGGACGACTGAGTCGAGCTCTGCGCCGGGAATCCCGGTTGCAACGCTTGCGGTGACGGCGCGCGTTGGGGCGTTCCGCTCTGCGGCTGCGGGAGGTGGAAGACCTCCGACACCGACGTCGGCATCATCGCGAGCGCCATGCTCGCGGAGCCCGCCATGCGAATCACTTTGTCCACCGACACGCGCGAGTGCGCACCGGCGAACGGCGCGAGAGCCGTGACGAGCTCGGCCACGCTCGCGTAGCGGCGATCACGCTCCTTCTCGAGACATCGCAGCAGCGCAGCCTCGAGGCCCGGGTGCACGTCCGAGCGAACGTTGGAGAGCGGCGGAGGAGGCTCTTGGAGAATGCGCGCGCAGAGCTCGGTCATGGTGTCGCCCGAGAACGGAGCCGTCGCAGCGAGCAGTTGGTAGAGCACGACGCCGAGCGCCCAGATGTCCGCGCGCGCATCCACGTCACGCGTCGAGACCATCTGCTCTGGCGCCATGTAGAGCGGCGAGCCCATCACGCTAGCGGTCTTCGTGAGCGCGGCCTCTTGCATCGACGCGCCGCGCGGCTTGACCTTCGAGATGCCGAAGTCGAGCACCTTGACGAGCGGTGCGCCGTCCGAGCCGCGCGTGAGGAAGAGATTCGAAGGCTTCAGATCGCGGTGCACGATGCCGAGCGAGTGCGCCTCCGCGATCGCCTCGCAGGTCTGCAGCAGGTAGTCGAGCGCCTCGTGAACGGGCAGGGGACCGCGCGACTTCACGACGTCGCTCAGATCCTGGCCCTCTAGGTATTCCATCACCATGAAGGGCGCGCCGCTGTCGAGCGTGCCGACGTCACTCACTCGCGCGACGTGCTCGTTCTTGATGCGCACCGCGGCGCGTGCCTCGCGCGCGAAACGCGCCACGGTATCCGGGTTCTGCAGCGCCTCCGGTAGGAGGAACTTGATGGCAACGCGCTCCTCGAGCTGGATGTGCATCGCCGCGACGACCACGCCCATGCCGCCGAGCCCAAGCACACGCTCCACGCGGTACTTGCCGGCGAGCACCTCGCCCGCGCGAACGGGCGCCTCGCTCGGCATTGTCATGAGGGGACCGACATCATGGGCGTTGGATCGTAGCGTGGACATCCGACAGCGTGAAGTGGCTCGACGTGGATCGGTCCCCCCACACCTACGGGCCCGACGTCGCGGACCTTCCTCACATCGCTTGTTTGACGACGGCGGTCTCGCCCTCGGCCACGTCCACGTTCACGGTCTTCTTGGCTCCGTCTTCCCCACGCAACGTCAAGTGATGCGTTCCGACGGTGGTGGAGCGCTTGAAGATAGGCGTCGGGCCTAACGCCTTTGGGCCATCCATCACCTGATCACACGCGGGCGTGCAGATGACGGTGAGCTGCCCGGTCTTCGGCGGGTCGTTCGACATGGGCGCTCGCACGACCACGCGCGGCTGGGGTGTCGGCTTCTTCGTCGTTGTCGCCGTGGTGATCGGAAGGTCCGTCGCCTTGACGTCTGGGATCGTCGGGATGGAGCTCGGAACGGGGCTGATCGCGATCGTACTCGGCGGAGTGGCGCGGACCGGCGCGCTCGCTGGCGAAACGCTCACCACGAGGGGTGGCGTACTCGAGCCACTCTCGTGCGATTGCATCGCGATGAGAAAGCCACCAAAGAGCACGACGGCGACGGCGATGCCCGCGAAGATCGCGCTTCCGCGCGGCGGCTCCGACAACTGCAGCACCTGCGGCGCGGGGATGAAAGGAGGCACCATCATCGGCGGCGGCGCCGATCGAAACGGAGCCGGAGCGTTCCAGGCCGGCGGCGGCGGGGTCTCGTTCCATGCGGGCGGCGGCGGGATCGAATGCGGCCGAGGCGGCACCGATTGCGTACGCGGCGGAGGCGTCGAGACACGCTGCACCGGGGGTGCGCGTCGCTCCGTGGATGCGCCGGACATCGACGCGAACGACGCTCGAATGCGCGTCGGCACATCCTTCGTGACGAGGTCCGATCCGGTCCGGTCGGGCGCTGCTTCGACCTCGTCGGTGATCGCCTCGGGCGCACCGACCTCCGGCTCGGGGAGCTTCTGCCGTGCAGATTGCACGGGGGGCTTCTCTACGGTTGTCGCGAGGTCGGCGTCCTCTAGCGTCTGATCGGGGTCCGGTCCCTCGAGGTCGCTCCGATTGTGAAGCATCGTCGGCAGCTCGTCGGAGGTCGAGAGCACGGTGGACTCGATCTCCGCGTCCGGCACCGACAGATCCACCAGACCGCCGGTGTCGGCCGAGGCTTTGGGGAAAGCGAGTCGACGCTTCGTCTTGAGGAACACCTCCGTGACTTGGGCCGCCTCTTGGATCTCGGCGTTGCGCTCTTCGTATCGATCGGCGAAGAGCGTCTTCATGTAAGCGCCAACGTCGTCTGCGCGCGTGAGCACGCCTCTACCGACGAGCGCAGCCTCGAGCGCACGCGACAACTCACGCGCCGAAGAGAAGCGATCTTGCTTGTCGTGAGCGAGCGAGCGTCGAACGAGCGAATCGATCTCCGGCGGAAATTCAGGCACTTCATCGCAGAGCGACGGTACGACGCCCGCCTCCACCATCGCACGCGTCTCGTCGTCGCTTGCCCGCGCGAACAGGCGGGTCGCAGCGCACAGCTCCCAGAGAATCACTCCGAGCGCGAACACGTCAGCGCGACCGTCGACGGCCTCGGACCATATCTGTTCTGGCGCGGCATACGGCAGCTTGCGCTGATCGAGGGTGCCGCGCGCGTGCGGCTCGAACGCGCCTTTGATCTTCGTCTCGCCGGCATAGGTCACCATCACGCTATGCGGAGCTGCGTCCCCGTGCAGCAGGCCGACCATCGTGCCGTCGGGTCTCTTGTGATCATGCAACGCGAAGAGGCCCTCGGCGGCGTCGGCGACGATGCGCGCCGCTACGTCCCAGGAGATGGGCGTGTTGGCGAGGTGGATGCGGCTGATGATCTCCTCGACGCGCTCTCCTTTGAGGTACTCGGTTGCGAGCCAGACTGTGCCCTCCGTTTCGCCGACGTCGAAGAGAGCCGCGACGTTCGGGTGCAACAGCGAGGCACCCAACGCAGCGCGCTCGAAGAACTCCTTGGTGAAGGCGGGATCGGCCGAGCGCTCCTTGTCCACGATCCGAATCGCCGCCCACCGCTGGAAGCCTTGTGGTCCCTCGAGCCGCGCGAGGTGCAGCGCGCCGACGGCGCTATAGCCGAGCCGTCCGAGCACGTGATATCGGCCGAGCAGACGCGGCGTGTCTGCGCCGCGCGCCCTCGGTGGACGAGCCGGTGGTTGCGACTGCGACACGGCCAAGATTGTACGCCAAAAACTACGCCGAGAGTGCGCGTAGCGCGGATCGGTAAGCGTCCGCGAGGCCACGAAAACGCGTGGTCCACTCGCGCTCGTCGGGGCGCTTGCGGGAGATCGCCTTGTCGACCTCGGCATCGATCCTGGCGATTTGTTTCTCGCAGAACGCGCGCGCGGCGGCATCTTCGATCTTGCCAAGCTCCTTGGCGTGCAGCACGGCCGCATGGAACGAGACACTGAACGGGCCGTGCTTGCGGAGTCGCTCGATGACCTCGCGCGCAGGCGGCAAGTAGGGGCTGACGATGAGGCGTGACGCCAGCTCCTTCTCGGCGATCGCGCGCTGGACGGCGCTCTCGCGATCTTCCGCGTACGCCGCGTCCACGAGCTTGCCGTCCTTGATGAAGGCGGGCGCCTTGTTCGTCGTGTCGCACAAGAAGGCGTCTTTGGCGGCCTTGCCGCGCGTCACCGTGCCGTGGAACGCGCGAACGAGCAGCGCCTCGGGCACGTCGTAGCGGACCGGCACCGTGCGGCACGTCGAGGGACGGCGCGCGTGCACCGTGCAACGCTTGCCATCCGCATCGAGCGCAGGACAGCTCGCGCGTTGGTAGTGCCACGGCCGTGAGGTGATGAAGACGAACGCGTCCCAGCCTGGCTCGCCGGTGACCTCGATGCCCGCCTTCACGGCGACCGACTCACGCAGCGCCTTGACGAAGTCACGCGGCGACATCTCTTCGAAGTCCGGGTGCAGCTTCAGTGTGGCGTAGCCCGCCTCGTTGTCTTCCTTCGGGAAGCGCGTGAGTTTGTAGGCGACCGACGGGATGAAGACGTCGCCGAGCGAGAGCGCCTCCAACAGGCTCATCTCGGGCGCCTCGCTGCAACACTTGCCGCACTCGGTACACGCGAAATGGAGTGTCTCGGTCATTGCAAGGCGAATAGCACGGTTGGCGAAGGACGTTAGTCCGGCTTGATGAGCGTGCCGACGCCGCGATCCGTGAAGAGCTCGGCGATCACGCTGTGAGGCGTTCGCCCGTCGATGATGTGCACGCTCTGAACTCCGCCCTCGATCGCGCGCAGGCAGCTCTTCATCTTGGCGACCATGCCGCCCTTGATGGTTCCGTCGTCGATCTTGCGTCTCACCTCGCTGACGGTGAGCTCCGTCACGAGCTCGCCGTTGTCGAGCACACCCGCGACGTCGGTGAGGTAGATGAGCTTCTCTGCCTTGATGGCTATCGCGACCTCTGCGGCGGCGGTGTCCGCGTTGATGTTGAAGCCCTCGCCGTCCTCGCCGAGACCCACGGGCGAGATCACCGGCACGTACTTCTGGAGCATCATCTCGAGCAGCTCGGCGTTCACGGACGTGATCTCGCCCACCATACCGAGGTCGCGTCCGCCTTCGCCGAGCAGCTTGCGGGCGCGAAGCAATCCGGCGTCTTTCCCGCTCAATCCGACGGCGGAGGCTACGCGCGCTTGATTAATCAACGAAACGATCTCTGTGTTGATCTTGCCGGTGAGCACCATCTCGACGACCTTGATGTCCGCCGCGTCCGTGATTCGCACGCCGTCCACGAACTCGCTCTTCTTGCTCCCGAGCTTCTCGAGCGTGCGCGTGATCTCGGGTCCGCCGCCGTGCACGATGCACGGATGCAGACCCGCAGACAGCAGCAGGTTCACGTCCGAGGCGAAGCTCGCCTTCAGAGAGTCCTTCACCATCGCGGCGCCGCCGTACTTGATGACCGCGCGCTTGCCGGCGAAGCGAGAGATGTAGCTCAGCGCCTCCACCAACAGCGCTCGCTTGAAGCCGGGGCTGTAGTTGGTGAGCCGATCGTCGCGAGTGACCACGCCTTCGGATGACGAGCTCGTGAGCGACGTGTAGTCGGCGTTGATCTTCACGTAGTCGTACGAGAGGTCGCAGCCCCACGCGGTGGCGGACGCTCGGCCCTCGGTGAGCGTGACGTCGATCGCTATTTCGGGCTCGCGCATCTTCGCGCGCAACATCACCGGGTCGAACGAGGTGGGCGAACCCTTCGCGTAGACGGCGACGCCTTGGATGATCACCGTCGCCTTCGTCGGGTCGACGTCGTACCTCTGCGATCCCGCGCGAGCCCCGACGGTCGAGAGCACACGGCCCCAGTTCGGATCCGCCCCAAAAATAGCCGCTTTGACGAGAGAGCTGCCCGCGATCGACTTGCTGAAGTCTCTCGCGATCGCGTGCGTAGGGGCGCCAGACACCTTCACCGTCACGAGCTTCGTAGCGCCTTCGCCGTCTTCGGCGATCGCGCGTGCGAGCTCGGTGCACAGTGACGTGAGGGTCGCCTCTATCTTGGCGAAGTTCGCGTCACCGTCCGTCACGCAGTCGTTCTTGGCGAGCCCGCTCGCGAGCGCGAACACCGCGTCGTTGGTGCTCATGTCGCCGTCCACCGTGAGGTTGTTGAAGCTCTCCTCTACGGCTGCCGCGAGCGCCTTCTGCAGCGCGTGCTTCTCGATGACGAGATCGGTCGTGATGAACGCGAGCATCGTCGCCATCTGCGGCGCGATCATGCCGGAGCCCTTCGCGAACGCGGCGATGCGGACCTCTTTGTTCTGCAAGCGAATCGTGCGGCGCGCGATCTTCACGCGCGTGTCCGTCGTCATTATCGCTTCGGCTGCGCCCTCGAGCGCAGGCACGAGCGCGGCCTTCAGCTTGGGCGCCGCGTCCTTGAGCTTTTGCACGGGCAGGCGAACGCCGATGACTCCGGTAGACGCGCTCACGACGCTGTCTGCCGGGATCTCGAGGACCTCCGCGAACGCCGCGTGGATGGTGCGCACGTCTTCGTCTCCGGCCGGACCC
>JAYVYD010000366.1:0-14937 GCA_043784605.1 Myxococcales bacterium
CCCAAGACGACGACCGTCGTTCGCCGATCGAGCCACGTGCGGCTGCGCTCTTCGAACGATCTGAGTACGCGACCGTAGTTGCTGTTGTCCGTGACCGACACTATGCCGCCGCCGTACGCCGCGGCGAGCGCCCGATGAACGCCGTGTCTCGCGAAGAGCTCGGTGGTCTCTCCGAGCTCGCTCACGAACACGAAGCTGCGCGTCTCGGAGAACAGCTCCTGCGCCGCGTACGCGAACTCGAGAAGGAACGTGGCAACCGAGCGGACCGAGTCGCTCACGTCGCAGAGGATCACCAGGCGCGGCCGATCGCGTCGTCGCTTGCGCCGAGCGGGCGCGAAGGGGACGCCTCCCGTTCGAAGCGCGCTGCGGAGCGTGCGGTGTGGATCGATTCTCCCGTGGAGGGCTCGACGCTTGCGCGCCCGCTCGGCTCCACGCAGGCGCGCCGCGAAGCTCCTCACCGCTCGACGCACCTCGCCTACCTCCGATTGGGAGAGCGCCTCGAATGCTTTGTTGGCGATGTTCCTCGAGGTGGGCGGAGCCGGTGGTGTCGAGCGCTCTCGCACGCGCGCGCGCACGTCGTCGGCCGCTCGATCGAGCTCCTGCTCCAGCGCTCGCGTCAGTGCTTCTCCACGCTCACCCAGCGCATCGACCAGCATTGCGCGGAGGCCAGCCAGCTTTTGGCGCGCGCGCGTGACCCCGATCGCGTCGACCATCCGCATCGCGAAGAAGCCCGCCTGCATCGGTGACACGAGCGAAGAGAGCGCGCGATCCATCCCGGCGAGCTGCATCAACTGATCGAGCGAGCTCCCGCCCTCTAGCAGCGCGCCGAGGTGATCGCCTTGGCCGTCGTCCTCTGCGGCGCGGCTGAGGAGTTCTCGCAGCGCGTCCAGCTCCGAAGCCGTGAATCCGAGCTGCTCCAGTCGATCGAACAGCGTGCGCGCCGGTTTGCCGGAGAAGAAATCCACGAAGGCTCTCTCGACCCTGTCGCGATCCGCCCGTGTGCACGCGAGCACCGAAATCACCGTCGTGATGAGCGCCTCGCGATCTTCGATCCCGACGAGCGTGACGGCCCTCGCGAGATCGATCGCCTGGGCCGTGGACACCCGAGCTCCCTCGCGCCGAACGCGCCACACGAGCTCGTCGAGCAAACGCACGACTGCGCGAGGATCCGCCATCAGTTCGAGGTGGCGGCGGCCGTAGGTGGGGCGGGCTCGGCGATGAGTGTCGCAATCTCGCGCTCGAGCGAGCCGCTGCCGTTCGGGTCGAAGCCGATGGCTACGTCGCGAATCACGCCTCGCTTGTCGATCACGAACATCGAAGGGATGCTGTGCACGCGGTACGTCGTGGACGTGAAGCCGCCAGGGTCCGACGCGACCGTGTAGCGCATGCCGTTCTCTTGGACGAAGAGAGTCGCGCGCTCGACCGGATCGGTGGTGACGCCCACTACGGTGAGTCCTTGCGCGCCGTACTTGGCCTGCCATCCCGCGAGGATCGGCGTCGTCATTCGACAAGGCCCGCACCAAGTTGCCCAGAACTCGAGCACGACGACGCGACCGCGGAGCGTCTGCACGTCCGGAAGTCCGCCGCTCACGGCGAGCAGCTGCGAGAACGCGGGCGCGAACGTTCCGACGTATTCCATTCGCGCGATGTCGTCGCTCGTCGGCCGCGCCATCAGTGTGACGCGCGCCGTTCGAACGACGTCACCGTGCTTGAGCGTGAGCTCGACGACGTCCGAGGCGTGCTTGCTTCCGACCACGCGCGTGACGTCTTCGGGACCGGACACGGCGCCGCCGTCCACCTTCACGATGCGATCGTCATCATGCAGGCCAGCCTTCTCGGCGGGCGAGGTGCGGATCACGTGCGCGACACGCACGCCGTCCAGGGCTGCCGTCATCTCCACGCCGAGCCAGCCAGGACTGCTGCTAGGCGCCATGATGGGCGTGCTGGGCGGCTTCTTCGCGTCCGCGGCGCTTGCGGGGCTCGCGAGAGCGAACGCCAACACACCAAGACCCCAGAGCCGCATCACACGAGATCGTAGCATCGCCTAGTCCTACGCACGAACCGCCCAAAGGCTTCGCGACTGCGGTCGGTCCACAAAAGCGACGTAGCGCGCTAGGTCAACCCTGCGCGCTACGTAAGTTCCGGCGCCCGCCCCCTACGCGGCCGACGCCCAATATTGGTGAGCACGGGAACTTTTCCGCTGCTCTTTAGGTTGTAAGGAAGAACAAGACAGCAAAGTCCAAGAAAAGAGAAAGATCGTTCAAGCGAAGCTAGGCAAACAAGGCAAAGCAAAGAGGAAAACAAGCAAAGAAGCCGAGGGAAAGGGAAAGACCCTCGACAAGCGCTGCAGCCCGCAGCGTATTTACCTCTAGAGCAGCAGCCGTGCCACGCGCACCAAATCGCGCAAATTCCGCGGAATTTGCCGTTTGCAGCGCACCGGGCGAGACAGTCGAGTCATGGTTGGCCCACGGCTACGAAAACATTTCATCCCTCGGCGCTGTACCCGTGGCTTGGTGGGTCGACGGTTCTCACGGCCATGGAGTTGACAACACAATCGCCCCGAGTATGGTTCGCCGCCGCTCCGCCCAAAGGTCGAGCGACAAGCGCCCATAGCTCAGCTGGATAGAGCACTGGTCTACGGAACCAGTTGTCGGAAGTTCGAATCTTCCTGGGCGCGCTCCGAGAATCCTGCCGTATTTCTCGTTTTGGAGAGTGACGAGCGGATCGTCTGCTGCCGCTAAAACCGCCTCCTGCTGCCGTTATCTTTCGGAGCTCGGGAATGGCCTGGTCAAGCGGAGCAACGGCACCGAGGCCGATCTCCGCGACTGCTCGCGCGGGTCGACGGTACTTCTCGATCATCGCGTGGGAGCGGTGGCCGGTGCGGTCGCAGATCCAACGCTCGGATCGATCACAGGCGAGGGAGATCGTCACAAACGTTGCACGGAGGTCGTGCACGTCGATCTTGTCGTGCGTGTCGGTGCTGACGAAGAGCTCGCGTCGGTCGACGCCGGCGGCCTGCAGATCGGCGCGTAGGTCGTGCGCGAGCTTCACGCGATCGTGCGGCCGGCCGTCGCTGTGGACGAAAACGGGCGCGTCGTCCGTGATCTTGCCCGGGTACATCGTCTTCCACGCCTCGAGCGCGCGCACGACGTCTTCGCCGAGCGGCACCATGCGCGGATCGTCCGTCTTGTTCTTGTCGAGGTTCGCGACGCCGGCGACGAGATCGATCGCTCCCCACGTGAGCGGAGGAACGTGACGGGTCTTCTTCTCAAGCACGCCGCCGATCGCCTCGCCTTTGCGCCAGCCGAGCCGCACGAGGAAGCCGAAGAGCAGGCGGCGGCCGAGGTCGACCTTCTTGGACGCGAGTAGCTTCGCGTCCTCGGCGGGGTAGAGCCAGCGGCCGAGCTTGTGAGAGCGCACCCGAGGGATCGCGTTCTCGGGGATCGGGTTCTGCGCGATGAGCTTCGCCGGGTAGACCGCGAGTGCCATCACGCGGCGCATGCCTTGCCCGATGGCTTGGCGCGAACGCGAAGAGAGCTTGCGCTCAACCTGTTGCGTCTTGCCCCCGCGCAGTCGTCTCGTCTTGGCGCGGTCGTCGGCTTCACGCAGCACGCGCTCAAAGTGATCGAGGGTGATCGCGGCGAGCGGCGTTGAGCCGATGACGGGATAGACGTACTTGCGCAACCACGACGCGTCCGTGCTCGAGCTCCGCTTCGTCGCGACGTGATCGGGGTACAACTTGGCGAGATCGCCGCTCGTGTACTTCTTCGCGAACGTCTCGAAGGTCTCGCCGTTGACGACGAGCGCGGGCAGCTCCCACGGCGCCGGCTCCTTCCCGTCGACGACGCGATCGATCAGTCGCGAGAGCTTGCGCACGCCGTCATCGTCGAGCGGCGCGGCCGTGTCGAGCGTCTTCGCGATCCCCCGCTCGTGTCCCGCCGCGCGCAGCTTGTCGACGAGACCTTGAAGCTCCTGTGCGCGGCGTTGGGCATGCTCGAGCGTGGTGCATGCCGAGACGAGGACCGCCGCTCGCTTCTTCGGCGCGACTGTCACGCGCGCGTAGAGCTTGCCGCGACTCTCGAACGCACCGCCCGTAGCCTCGCGCGCCATCAGGCCGGCGCCGGAACTTTGAGGGTCTTCGCAACGGCGCGGATTGCGTGAGTCGCAACGCCGCTGATCACGGCCTCGTGAAGAGCCCAGCGCCTCACGGTGCGATCACTGACGCCGAGAAGTGCGGCGAGAGCGGTCACGCCGCCGGCTGCTTCGGCCATTCGGCGCCACTTCGGAGGGAACGTGATCGGGGGAGCCATTGCCACACGATACGGACACTGTGTCCCCTTGTCAATCGAGCGCCCGTCGCGCAAACGGTCAAATCGTCGCCGGATTTGACGCCTGTTTGCGTATTAGCCACGGCTATGGATACTCTGCACGGATGATGACTCACGCGCGGACCGCGAAGAGCGCGGCGGGAATTTACCCGCTGCTCGATGCTGCGCGCCTCGCGCACATTGAACCGCAGAAGCTTCGACGCTGGCTCGACGGCTACGCCTACAACGCGAACGGACGGCGTGGACGCTCGAAGCCAGTCTTCCGCCGCGATCGTCCCACCGAACGCATCTTGAGCTTTCGCGATCTGATCGAGGTCAGCTTCGTCACGGCCTTTCTTCGTGAAGGCCTCTCGATGCACAAGATCCGAGACTTCGAGGAGCGCGCAGCGAGTGAACTCAAGACGACGCACCCGTTCTGCACGCACCAATTTGCGACCGATGGTCAGACGATCTTCGCGAAGGTGAACTGGGGTGGAGTGCCGCGCGTGCTTGACCTCAAGCGACGGCAGTTTGTTTTCAAGAAAGTGATCTCGCCGCTCCTCCGCAATCTCGACTTCGGGACCGACGACGCGTCGCGCTTGTGGCCGCTCGGAAAGGATCGGCCTGTGGTCATCGATCCGCGCGTCGCGTTCGGTGCCCCCACGGTTGCCCGCTCGAGCGTGCCGACTCGCATCTTGTTCGGCGCCGTGCAGTCAGGCGAAAGCGTCGAGGCGATCGCGGAGTGGTACAGCGTGGGCGTCGATGAGGTCGAGGCGGCGCGAGAACTCGAGGAGCAGCTCGTCCCACCGCGACGTCCGCGCGTCGCTGCGTGAAGTACTACTTCGACGAGTGCACCTCGGATCGCCTCGTGCGGTTCCTTCGAGAGCTCGGCGCCGAGCCCCCTCTGATACCGAAGGACTTGGAAATACTCCACGTGGGAGAGTGCTCGATGCACGGTCTTTCGCGGGGGATGCCAGACATCTCGTGGATGCCGATCGTCGCTGCGCAGAATTGGATCGCCGTCACGGTGGACAACAACATTCGAAGACGCAAAGAGGAGCGACGGGTTCGCGCTGAAGCCAAGCTTCGCGTGGTGTACTTGCACGAGGACTTTGCAGAGATGAAGCGCCGCGAGCAGGCCGTGTTCCTGCTCACCGCATGGCCTAATATCGTGGCGCGTACGCTTACGGCCCGCGCTGGAGAGTGCTTCATCGTGCAGAAGAATCACGCTGTGAAGGGGGCCGAGACCAAGTAGTGTCACGTGAGCGCCGCCGCGCCTTGGTTCGCGAGACGGAAGCTCGCTAATCCGCGCGCTCAAGGCTCGTCACGTGATCGTCCCGACGACCGGGACACCCACAGCAGTCGCTTTCGAACCTTCTCGAGTGCCTTCTCTTCGATCAGTCGAATGTTCTCTCTCGTGCACTTGAAGTGAACCGCGATCTCCTCGAGCGTGTGCGGTCCCTCGTTCGCAAGACAGATCGAACACGACCCGGACGGCAGATCGGCCCGACACATTCACGAGAGCTCGTTCGTCACGGACCGCTCAAGAAGCTCGGCGTGCGCCAACGTCTCTTCGGTGATGAGCTCGTCCGCGAGACGGCCCGTGTGGCCGTCGTGCGTTACCAGCGCGTCGATGAGCGCGTACACGGAGAACCCGGCGGCGCGGACTCGTGCGAAGAAGGAGTGATCTTCACCGAAGAAGCGTCGCACCCCGCTCTCGTCAGGCTGGATCGTTGGGAGGAAGAGTCCGCAGTGCACGAAGCCTCCGCGCTCGTACTCGAGCTCAGGATGCTGTGCCGCGACCGTTTCGACGAGCGTGCGTGTCACCATGGTGAGACCGAGACCGCCGCCGAACACGCGCAACGTTCGTTGCCCACCGTGCACTTCGAACGCCATGACCTGGGCGAGGCGCGTCACGAGAAAGTCGTGCGGAGCTTGGCGCCGTCGATAGGCAACGAACGCGACGTCGACCTCTGCCGCCAACATCGCGAGTGGCACTTCAGGAGCAAAGCTCATGTCCGCGTCGACCATCAGCAAGTGCGTCGCGTCGGAACGCACGAAGATCGAGAGGAGCTCGGCGCGAGCGAGCTCGATGCTACCTCCTTCCGACGTGTAGACGCCGACGGGGATGTTGCGCTCTCGCAGAGCCGCACACGTGGAGGTGAGCGTCTCTCGCGTCGCTGGGGAGATCTCGCCGCGAAGCGGAAGCGCCACCATGACGCGCTTGACGTGAGCGTGCCGGTGAAAAGCGACGATGTCCGCGGCTCGCTGCGTCTCTTCCGCCGTCGCGATCGAGTTGAAGTGATCGACGCTGACAGTTCCGGCGGAGAGGCTCACGTGAGCCCCGAAGCGCTGAGGTTGGTCCCGCGCTTGCTCGAGCGCGAGTTGAACGGAGATCAGCCACGCGGAGTCCTCGGCGCTGTAGATCGGGTCGGAGCAGTCAAGCGCCGTTGTCAGCGAAGTCGCGACGATGCTCGCCGAGCTCCACGCCGCCGCGAGTGCGCTAGTCGCAGCGCTCGCGATCGTGATCGTCGTTCCTGCGAGCTTGACGGCGCAGACGACTCGACCGGCTCCCACTCCCATGCGTGCGTTGAACGTGCCGACGACGGCGAACGCGGCCGTGGTGGAATCGAGTACGCCCTGCGTGGGAGTGTTGAGGGTCGCGGCCGTGACGAGATCGGAGTTGTCCGGAAACAAGACCGCTCGCGGGAATTGGTTTTGCCCCGCTTGCGGAGTCACTTGTGCCCCGTCGCGTCGACCTTGATCAAGCCGTTGAGCGTCTGATTTGCCGCGAAGATCTGCATCTCCAGCATGTCGTCAGACGTTGGAGCGTTGCCGCGAGCGCCTCGACCCTTTGTCACATCCGGAATTGCCCCATCCGGCTTGCCGATTTGCGCCGTGGGTTTGCGGAACTGCAAGAACTCGATCGTGCGCGTCGCATCACCGAGCTTCGCACCAGCGCCGATCTCCCAGAGACCGACCTTCGTGTAGACACACGCGTCAATCCCGAGTTCGGCGAGCGCGGGGTGGTAGATGCCAAGCGCTTGGGGCTTCGAGATGTTCGGAAGGAACGCGCCGTTTTGCTGAGGCTGCACCGGCGGCTTCGTGAAGTACTTCTTCATGAAGAGCGAGAACGCGTCGTACTGATCCTGTCGCCACACCCGGAACGAGACCGAGAACTTGGCGAGATCCGAGCCCGTGTAGACGATTGACGCGCCTGCATAGCCGTAGCCTTTGCGGACGTCGTACGTCTCCTCGATGGAGGCATTGCTTACGACGCAGATCCCCGGGCTCCAGTCGCCGCCAATGCGAATCGCGTCCGCCTCGCAACGTCCGTCCGCGTCGCCCGGAATCGGACGGCGCAGGGAGAGCACTAGATCTTTCCGAACGCGAACCATGTGATTGCTCCTAGCTCGCCCCGCAGGGGCGATCCGCGGTCTGCGATCGGGTGCCTTTCACGGCCGACCCACAACGGGCTGACGACGAAGGGAGCTGCGTCGTGGGTCGGCTATTCAGGCTCACAAGATCGCTTCTGAGGCCGATCTCGAAGTTCAAAGGCGAGCGCACCATCATCGTAAGCGGTTCGCGGCTTCGGCCGCTCGTGCTCGACGTACGGATCCATTCTCGCGAAGTCGAGAACGTGTTGCGCTTGATCGCGAAGCTCTCGCTGGCGAAGAAGGTCGGCGAGCGCGACAGGCTTCGCCGACGGAACAATCGCCGACTTCGCGAGCTCTTCACGCACGGCAGAAGCCACACGGCCAAGCAAACGAGTGAAGAGCGAAAGGCCCACGTCATTCGCTTCTCTGGGCCCATGCGATGCGGTCCTCATCTGTCGGCTGGCGGACGCCATTGATGTAGTCGGCACCGTTGTATCGACCGTTCAACCCCGGCATCACGCCTCCGATCGGTGAAGGCACTCGAGACTCAGCGCGAACTTGCGCGAGCTCGGCGGCCTCACGAGTCGGATGGGCACGACCATAGGCAAGCTCACGACGGCGTGCGTCGAGACGCTGTTGGTCGGCCGGCGGCGTCTCGAGCAGCTGCAGAATCATCCTGACGAGGTTGGGGACAGCGCGCGAGTGGATCGCGTCGGCGAGCGCCTGCCCGTGGAGATCGTGTGGCGCGACGCGACCACGCTCGACGAGGGCGTGATGAAACGCGAGTACTCGCCCAGTGGTGCGATCGTCTTGGATCGACGTAACGGGAGCGCCGAGATCGCGGAGCTGCGCCTCGAGCGCGCGTTGCGATTGCCACTCGGCCTCGAGCTGCGCTTCGAGCCCGCGCAGCTGCTCGACGAGATCGAATGTAGCCGCAACGTGTGGGTCGTAGCGAGCGAAGAAGCTCGCCGGCGCCGCCGCGTGCGTGAGCTCGTCGCGGCGGAGATCGGCTTCGCCCGTCGCGATGCCTCGAGCGACTTCGGCGGCCTGACGTTCGAGTTCCTCGACTCTTCGATTTGCGGCGCTTACTGCTTCGACCGCTTGCGCCTCGAGGGCGTTGGCCTTCTCGTCAACGTCAGCAACGCGCAGAAGAGCTAGCCGCTCGTCGCGATCGGCTGCGTCAACAGCCTTCGCGTTCTTGTCGGAGGGGTCGGCGACGTACGCTTTGCGAGCGACGTCGCGAGCGCCGCGCGCGTCCGCGAGCTCCTTCGTCGGCGCCTCTCGCTGTTTGGACAACTGCGCGCTTGTCCTGTCGCGCTCGCCAACGGTGCGCTCGAACTCGAGCTTGGCTTCATTGATCGCGTCAAGGGCCGCAGCGTGCACCCGGCGCAATCCGCCGAGGTGCTGACGGGCTTCGATGATCGCGGCGGGCGCGGTGGTGCTGGTGTTCACTTCGACCTCGGAATGCGTTTCTCGACGACTGCGAGCCGGCGACGACCGATCGAATCTGTGATGAAAGCGTGACGTGTCTCTGTCGCTCCCATCGCTCGGCCCATCGCGCGCATGCGTTGGGAGGCATCGTCTTCGCCGGCGATGTCGTCGACGGCCTTGCCGTTCTTCGCCTCGTCGATCTTCTTCGCGAGGATCTTCTTGGCGTCCTCGAGCGCCTTACGCTCGGAGTCTGACAGGTCGTCGTCCTCGAGCGCCTTGTCGATCTCTTTGATCGCGGCGGATTGAGAGTCTTCATCTGCATCGTCCGCCATCGCGGCCATCGCGCGAGCCGTGACTCGCGCCCACCGACTAGTCTTCTTCGTGCTCATCGTTTTTCACCGGTGGTGTGGGGTGGCGTTGTTCGCTGCGCGGGCGTCAGCGGCTTTGCGGGCGTAGTGAGAGCGGGGCCGCTCTTGTTCCCGTAGTTGGGATCGTTGCCGCCATAGGTCGGCTCGCCGGGGCCGTACTGGGGAAGCTTCTTGTTTGCGTCGTCGCGCGTCTTTTCCGGAACGCCGCGTGTCGATTCAACGATCTGCGTCGAGTCCCTGAAGGTCTTCTTTTCCGCCATGGTTTGTCCTCTCAGAAATTCGTATCCTGTTCGTTGTTCACTGGGCGTGACGAAGCGGAGCCTCGTTCCAAGTTACGCAAGCAATCTTCAGCCGGCGCTCGATGGCAATCGCCAGATCGAGCGAAGGCCGGCGCTCACCACAAACGAGCATGCTGATCGTTGACCTCTCGACGCCGAGCCACTTCGCGAGAGTCGTTTGCGACACGTCTTCGTCCGACAAGAACGCGAGGAGGAGACGTCGTCCGCGCGAATCCCAACGCTCCTGATTGCGGTATGCATTCACGTGAATGCTCCGCGCAGATCGAGAGTGACGATCCCAACGTCGGTGTCTCCGAGCCAGAACATGAGGAGCTCTCGCGGACGAGTGCGCGTGCGCAGAACTTCTGCGGCTTGATCGTGGAGATCGTTCGCGCGCAACCAGGCGGCAAAGTCGACCCGCGAAGTCACGCGCGGCTTCGCGTCCGGCATCAGCACGAGGATCGCGTGCGGCCAGGTCCGATGGTGCATGAACGCGCGAGACCGAACGATTGCAACGGCGGCCACGCTGGCGATCGTCGATCGATCGGGTTCGCGGAGCTCGCGCACCACCTCGACTTTTCGCCCGCCCGTCTTCACGGCAAGCCCTTCGCCGCGAGGTCAAGCAACTTCCTCGGAAAACCACGCACGCGCCGCCGCTGGTTATTGTCGGTTAGCAAGCGGCACCCGGACGCGGGGAAGAACTCGCGACCTCGCGTAAAATGCGGCGTTTTCCGGTTAGTTTTTGTCTTTCGGATTCGGGCGTATTGTTCGACGCACACCCGTAGGAGTGAGAACCCCCTACACTGTTTTTGGCCCCCCTCACCGCGTCGAGGAAGCCCTGTCGCACACCCCTCGATCGGGTTCGCGGCGTCTGTGCAGACGTCGAGTCGTGAGGATTTGGTCGTGTTCCCGACGGGAACTTTACCAGTGTGTTGGTTGCCCTTCGCCTTGTCTGCAAACTTCACGGCCTTCTCAGGTGCCGGGGCAGGTGCCGAGGTGCCGAGGTCTTTGAGAGGGTCTTCTCGACACGGGGGAGGAGGTGCCGGGATCCGCTCTCTATAAGAGAGAGAGCGGCACCTCCCCTGCACCGTCCTCCCACGGGCAGGTGCCAGTTTGAGGTGCCAGCAGGTGCGGCACCTGCCGTCAAACGTCGTCGTCAACGCCATGGTCATCCTCGTTCGGGGCGGGTGTCGCGGACGCGTTAGGGAGGGTGCGCGTGCACTTGGGACAGAAGCAGCCGACGACCGTCACGCCCTTCGCCCAGTAGTGGTGGTCAGGTGCTGCTTTGCCTCGCGTGATGGCGTGGTCGACGACGCGGCCGGTCTGCTCGAGGTGGTCGACTGCAGCGTCCACCGTGTTCTTCGTGACACCGAGCGGGTGCGCGGCGTTGCGTAGCGCCTTGGTCCCGATACCGCCGCGGCTCGCGATGATGCTCAACAGTTGAACGGCGGCGGCTTCGACCTTCGCGTGCGCCCGCGTCGCCTTCGGTTCGGCGCTGGGGTTGGGGTCGTCGCACTCGGTGAGCGCATGGTGTGAGCGGTCGACTTGGAGGAAGAACTCGAACGAGCCGCGAAGGCCGCGACGATTCTTCGGCACCTCGACGCGCACGTGGTCGCCGTGGTTCTTGATCGAGCCGACGAAGATCAGCGTCTGCGCCATGTATTCGATCTTCCCGCTGCCCATGCCCGCGGCCATGCGGTTGGAGCTCGCGGCGCTCGCGGCGTTGGCGTAGTTTGGCCGGTTGCTCTCGCTCGTCGCGATCGTGAGCATCGAGTGAGCGCGACCGACGACGCGGATCGCCTTCACGTTCGCAGCGATGACTTCACGCTCGCTCGCTTCTGGCGGCGTTGCGTCGCTGTGCGAGGTCTGGATCGAATCGATGACGAGGAGCCGGCGCGCGTCCGCGGGCGTGCGCTTCGCGAAGTCCGCGGCGGCCCCTTCGATCGACCACTCCGGGCCGTACATGCGCAATCGATCCCCGAGTTTCTCTTTCAGGCGATCGGCGATGAGATCGAGCGTGTGCGGATCGCGCGACTCGCAGTCGGCGACGCTGAACCCTGCCATCTGCGCGAGCCGCACCTGGAGGTCCTCGGGCTCTTCGTCGATCGCGAGGATCGCGACGTGCGTGCGCGCATCGCCGAGCAGCATGCGATCAGCGATCGTCATCGCCATGAACGTCTTGCCCCCGCTCGGAGGTCCGACGATCACGACACGCCACGGGAACGCGAGCCCACCTCGACACGCGTGATCGAACGTGGCGAAGCCGGTCGCGATGCGAGGGAGCGACTTCTCTCCCTTCCAAGCCTCGACGACGTCCGCCGGCCCGTAGGAGGTGAGCGTCGACGTCGGCGCGGTAAGGACGTCCGCGAGGTCCGCGAAGTGGTCCTCGTCGGCCATCGGATCGTGCGTTCCGTTCAGGTTCGCCACCACGATCGGTGTGACGGTGGAGGTCACCGCGGATGCGTCGGTCATCCGGTCCTCGTCAGAGCTTCGTTCCAGTCCTTCGCGCCGACGGGCCTCTCGCGGACGAGCTCGCGGGCGACGTCTTGCAGCTCGGCGGCGAGGACCTCTGCGGCACGGTTGCCGCTGTCATCTGCGTCGAGGGCGAGTACCACACGCCGGCCGCGCACCAAGTCCGCCCAGCCCGTGACGCCTCCCGCGCTCGCGTTGTACAGACCGATCACGGCTGCTCGCTCGGAGCGGGCGCCAGAGATGCGACGACGCGCGATCGTGTCGAGCGCTCCCTCGCAAACGATGACCTCGGCGTCTGGATCGAACGCGAGCGCATCCTCGAGGAGCTCCGCGCCGAATGGCGCCGAGGGCGAGCGGCCTGCCGGACTGAGGTACTTCGGCTTGCGTTCGACAATCGCGCGACGCTGCAGACACGAGACTGCGCCCGCGCGATCGCGCCACGGGATCAACACCGGATAGCGAACGTCGATCGCGTCGAGTCCCTTGCGAAGGACGGACGCGCCTTCGAGATCCGCGCGGTCGAAGCGCTCGAGCAATGCGGCGGCGATCTCCGTTGTGTCGTTCGGCAGACCGCGCACACCCGCGGCCTCGGCGTGAGCGAAGATCGCGCGCTGCTCGAGGTAGGATGTCACGAGCGGCGAGCGGCGAAGCGGACAGAGCTCGAGTAGCGCCTCGACGATCGCGGAGTACTTCCCGGGGTCGAGCGCCAGCGGATCGGGCGCGCGCGTCGGCCGCGGAGGTGCCGGACGAGGCGCTCGAGGAGCCGCCGCGCCGCGCAGCATGTCGACGAGATCCCAGCGCCCCGCGAGCTCGGCGCCGACCTCGAGCAACTCCCGGAAGTCGCGGTGTGCGTCGAGGCCTCTAGCGCCTGCGATCACGGTCAACGCGTCGCCGGTGAAGTCGCAGCCGAAGCAGCGCGCGCGCACCGTATCGTCCGGTCCGCGCGTGAGCGAGAGCGAGACGCCTCCGTGCGCGGGACATCGGACAGTGACGCCGCTTGCTTGCTTCTGCCACGACTTGCGATCGGAGAGCATGCCAAGGGCGCCGGCGAGCTCGCGCGGATCGTTCAGCGGGTGAGCGCGTCGGAGCTCGCGAGCGAGAGCGCCAAGGTCGAGCGTCACGACGCGTGACCCTTCATCCACTCGGCCTCGAGATCCTCACCCTCGTCGTAGGTGTCGCGCGTCAGCTCGCGAAGCACGTACGTAGGCGAGCAGTGACACTCGAACCGCGAGCAGCTACGTCCGTCCTCGTGTATCACGACGACGTGGTACGAGTCGGCCGGGAGCTCGAGCAGCGCGCCGGTGAGGTCAGCCTCGCTCGAGAAGCGGCGGCCGCGCAGCACCTCACGATCGTGCACGCGCTGAGAGAGCTTTTTGCCGATCATCAGAACGGGATCTCCCCGTTGGACCAGTTGTCTTTCAGGGGCCCGTCCTTGGACTCGCGCCACGCGTGGAGCCACTGCTTCGTGGCTTCTAGGTCGAGCCTCCCGTCGCGTGTGACCAGGGCGTAGCCTCGGTCTGCGCCGGCGCCGTCGTCGCCGCTGAGGTAGACGGGTACGCAATGCGTCGGGTACGAGAATGCCTCATCGATGGCACCTTCCGCCTTGACCTCGAAGGATCCTAGGAAGCGATCCGCGGCGTCAGCGTGCCCAAAGCCGCTGTGCGCGTGGACCGTGATGCGCAGCTCTGCGAGCTTGCCGCACGAACGTTCCCACTCGGCGATCACCGCAGCGAGGAGCGCGTGTCTCGCTTCGATCCATTCGAGGTGCAGACCAGCGTCGAGGTTGACGATGCGGATCTCTTGCTTCAAATTGTCATTGCTCATCGGTCGGTCCTTTCGATCGGGGGACGTGATCGCCTCGGGAGGTCGAGCCCCGGGGCGTTTGCGTTTGGAGTCAGCGCGTGCGGGAAAGCTCACGGCGGAGGTCCTCGAGATCGTCCTCGTCGTGAGCGGCCTTGACGACGCGAGGTCCTCGAGCTCGCAGCCACGCGTCGATCGACGACTGCGGAGCGAGCCAGCGACGACCAACCTTCGCCGCGCCGGCGATCTCTCCCAAGCGACACGCGCGGAGGATCGAGCGTTTCGACGCCGGCACGGCGCGCAGCACGTCGACGAGGGCACCATCGGCGCCGGGCTCGCACGCGGCGAGCTCACGGTGCACCTGCGAGAGTGACTCGTAGAGCTTCGCGGCTTCGAGGAGCAGCTCCGCGCGCGACCTTGCGGTGCGTGCGGGTGCTGCGTCGACGATGCGGAGCCGACGAGTCATCGCGATCGGTTGTCGCTCGCGCGGGGCGCAGACGTGGTCGCCATCGGCGACGCTGGCAAGGTAAGCCCGAGCTCCTTCGCGGCTATGGCGATGCGCTCACGGTCAGCGAACGATCGGATCGCGACCGTGCCTCTCGTCAGAGCCGCGAGCGCAGTGCGTGGATCGATTGGCGGGTTGAGGTGAGCGGCGAGGCGGAGTGCCGTCCGTCGAGTCTCAGGTGCCGGGGCAGGTGCCGAGGTGCCGAGGTCTTTGAGAGGGTCTTCTAGACACGGGGGAGGGGGAGGAGGTGGTGGCGAACCTGAACGGAACGCACCGTCCTTGGTGGGTTGGAGGGCGGATCGGACGCGAAAGCTGATATCGCTCCGGTAATGCGATGACGCGTTGGGCCCCGACCAATTATCAGCGTTGATCCACATATCCGCGACTAGTGCCGTTAGC
>JAYVYD010000367.1:0-4165 GCA_043784605.1 Myxococcales bacterium
ATCGCTGCCGATGTAGCGGTGCGCGGCTCGAGTCAGCTCGGAGCGACCGTCTTCGACCAGACGTCGGGCAGCAGCTCGTCGATACGGGACATCGGCCAGGCCGGCCTGAAGCTTGGTGATGACGTCGGTGTCGTACGCGAGCGGATCGATGTCGTTGCGGTGCGCGGAGCCGAGGATTGTGCACGCGGCCACGCGCGCAGGCGCCGCGGATGACGCGGGTCGGGAAGCGCTACTTCGTTATGTTCTGCGCCCGCCGATTGCCCAAGAGCGAGTCGTCGCAGGGCCCGATGGCCTCGTGCGCATCGTGCTCAAGAAGAGGTTCTCCGACGGCACGCTCGCGGTCGACATGGACCCATTGTCACTCTTGATGCGCCTGTGCGCGGCCGTCCCTGCGCCGAGATTCCACACCGTGCGCTACGCAGGAGTGCTCGCGGCGGCCAGCAAGTGGAGACCGCGGATCGTCCCGCAGATCGCCGCAGCCGAACACGATGCAGAGTCAGACGCCAAGCCCAAGCGCAAGGGATCGCGCTATTGGGGAGGGCGAAGCCCACCGCGTGTGGTTGACGTCCGCCGAAGGCGGCGTCAAGTGGCCGTGGGCGCAGCTCATGGCGCGGTCGTTTGCGCTCGACGTGGAGAAGTGCCCGAAGTGCAACGGACGGATGAAGCTCGTCGCGCTCGTGCAGGACCCCAAGAGCGTCGCGCGATTGCTCCGTCACATCGGCGAGCCGCGAGAGCCACCCGCACGCGCTCCCGCCAGAGCTCCGCCCTATTACAAGACCGCCGTCATCCGGCGACTCACTCTCGGCGACCACGCGGCCTGACCACGCCGCGATGGGCGCGTCCGTTCGCAGGCCCAAGATCGCACGAAACCGTAGCGTCTACGCTCGACCCCAGCTCGCTTGAGTCGCCTGAGGCGTTCCAAAGCCGCCCGAGCACCCCGGCCGCGCCTCGACAAATCGCGTTCAAATCGCTTACGCTCCCGCTGGCGCCCGCGATTGCTTGTGGTCGGCGAGCAATCGAGGCAATATAGGCCCGGATAAGCGAACGTGGACCATCGCGACTTGTTTTTGGGAAGGTGATCCGAGCAGTCGAGCGGAAGCGAAAATGAAGATACAGGCAGCCGTCATTCTCTCGTGCTTGGTCACCGCGTTGGCCGCCCCCGGCGCTTGCCGAAGACCTGGTCGCCCAGTGCATCGCGGCCAACGAGCGATCATTGACGCTTCGCAAGCAGAGCATGCTCAACGAAGCGCGAGAGGAGTCGCTCAAGTGCGCCGCCGCCACATGTCCGGATCAAATTCGCACTGCTTGCACTCAGCGCATTGCGGACATCGCGTCGGTCATGCCGAGCGTGGTCTTTCAGGTGAAAGACTCGAAAAACGGTGACGTCGTCGAGGTGAACGTCGAGGTGGATGGCAAGCCGGCCACCAAGTTGGGCCTATCGGCACTGACACTCAATCCGGGCAAACACACACTCCACTTCAGTGCAGAGAGCTTCGGCGTTGCGGACACCACCATCTTGCTGCGCGAAGGCGAGAAGAACCGCCAAGAGCGAGTAGCGCTAAACCCATCATCCACTTCGGCGAGTGTGACGACCCCACCCACGAACGAGTCCCACACTACGGACACTCCACCCCCAACTCAAGAAGCACCAACGACACCAGGTCAGGGCCAGCGCATGGCCGGCATTGTCGTCGGCGGCGTTGGAGTCGTGGGAATCGTCGTGGGAAGCGTCTTCGGTGGACTGGCCATCTCTAAGTGGAATTCGGCCAAAGCCGACTGTGGCGCATGGTGCGGTCCGAGCGCGCCGGCGCAGGACGAGAAGGCAACCGCGTCGACCGATGGAACCATCTCGACGGTCGCGTTCATTGCCGGCGGGGTGGCGCTCGCTGCCGGCATTGTCCTCTTCGTGACGGCTCCAAGGAAGAAGGCTACCGATGCTGCGTGGATTGGGGTCGTGTCGGGACCTGGCAGCACTTCACTAATGGGGAGGTTCTAAAATGGCAGTCCGAAGGACCACCATCACGATTGGGGCGCTGACTTTCTGTGTTTTGGGCGCAGCGACGGCCTGCAATGCCATCATCGGAATCACCGACTTGCCTGCCGACGGTGGGTCGCTTGAGGATGCGGCCAATGACTCGCTAGCAGCGGACGGGATGATCGAGGTAGATAGTGGATCTGATAGTGCGCCTTTGGACAGCAGCGCCGATGGCTATTGCCCCAAACCACCGCGGCTCTACACCCCGATCCCCAACGTTTTTCACTGCTACTTCGGCACAGACGGTGGTGGCGGTTTGCTTTACTGCCCGATCCAACCCCAATCCGTGTGCTGCCTCGCGTCTTCAGTGGACGCGGGGTTCTCGGTCTGCGGCAACGCTGGCAAATGCCCGTTGGGCGATCAGCAGTACGCGTGCGCGGCGCCTGAAGATTGCAGCGGCGGAGGGCAGGTGTGCTGCCTCACGGCGGGCCCGCTTGAGGCCGACCCGAACTGCGCCGGCTACCAGAAGACCAAGGGCTTCGACAACACGCGCTGCACCACGGCGCAGGCGTGTTCAGGCATGATCGACGCCGGCAACCAGTACGTCGTCTGCGAGCAGCAGGCGAACTGCACAGCAGGCACCTGCACCGCGATAAAGACCGTCAGCACCTCGATCGGCGTCTGCCTGTAAGTGCGTATCTTGCACGTTGGAGCGCCATGGTCGTGGCCGAGCGATTCCGACCGGATTGAAGTTCGGATTTCTTCTCCTATTTGCTGCTTTCCGCGTTTGCGGTCGGCGAGCAATCGAGGCATTATTCGGTAGAAAATCAACCGGGTTGGGGTAAATCATGGCACCGCACGAGACCGTCCCTCCGCACGTGCTCGCGCGTGTGGGGACCGTGATCCGGGGCAAGTACCGAATCGACAGCCTCCTCGGCGTGGGCGGGATGGCCGTCGTCTACAAAGCGACGCACCGCAACCAGGCCGAGTTCGCGATCAAGATGCTTCACGCGGAGCTCTCGCTGCGCGAGGATCTGCGAACGCGGTTTTTGCGAGAGGGGTACGCCGCCAACTCGGTCAAGCACTCGGGCGCGGTGCTTGTGGTCGACGACGACGTCGCCGACGACGGCTCGGCATTCCTTGTGATGGAGTTCCTGAAGGGCGCCCCCGTCGACGACATCTTGGAGAAGCGCTGCGCGATGCACATGTCGCCGCGGCTCGTGATGGCGATCGGATATCAGATGCTCGACGTTCTCGCGTCGGCGCACGACAAGGGCATCGTGCACCGCGACATCAAGCCTCAGAACCTCTTCGTCACCAAAGAGGGTGTGCTTAAGGTGCTCGACTTCGGCATCGCGCGCGTGCGTGACGCGCTGTCGAGCGGCGCGCAGGCGACGGGCACTGGCATGCTGCTCGGGACTCCGTCGTTCATGGCGCCGGAGCAGGCGCTGGCGAAATCGAGCGAGATCGACGGCAAGACGGACGTCTGGGCCGCGGGCGCGACGCTCTTCACGTTGCTCAGCGGCAACATCGTGCACCAGGGCGACAACGCGCCCCAAGTGATGGTCGCGGCGGCGACGTCGCGTGCGCGTCCCGTTCAGAGCGTGCAGCTTGACGTGCCGGCGCCGCTCGCGGAGATCGTTGACCGCGCGCTCAGCTTCGAGAAGGACGCGCGCCCCACTGCCGCGGCGATGCGCGACGCGCTCGAGCGATGCTACCTGAGCCTCTACGGCGAGCCGCCGAGCGTGGCGCCTCTCGCGGCGTTCATGCGGTCCGAAACCGTCAGCTCGCTTCCGGTGGAGGCGACGCGCGTGATGGTCCCGACCCCGGCGTACCAGGCGCCGTCGGCTCCTAGCCAACCCATACCAGCCACGACCGCGCGGCCCGTATCCTTAGTCGACGACTCGGCGGTCGCAGGCGGAAGCAAGCGCCTCGTTGCCACGCTGGTCGCGGGAGGGATCGCCCTTCTCCTAGTCCTCGCCGTGATCATTCGCTTAGCGACCCATTCTTCGACGCCAGCGTCGATCACTGCCGCAGGCACATCCGACACCTCGACGCCAACCGCGGTCGCCCCCCAGCTACCCACGGCTCCCGTCGTGCAGCAGTCCGTGGTGCCATCGAGCATTCCAGTCTTATCCTTGCCAGTCGCTGCGGCTTCTTCCACCGTCAAACCAACCGCGGTCGCTTCGC
>JAYVYD010000368.1:0-10423 GCA_043784605.1 Myxococcales bacterium
CCTCTCGGCGGTCGCCCCTGTTCGCGATGGTGGTGAGCGAGTGAAGGATGCGGGCTCGAAGCTCGACCGAAGGCAGCGATGCAGGCTCTGCCAGTGCGACCGGCGCGACCGCGTTCGCCGCTTGCGCCGCCGCTGCTCGCACCTCTTCCGGCTGCAGCTGAATTGCGAGACCTTGCAAACGCTCGGGGCGTAAAGCGAGCACCAGGGCCAAAAGATTTGCGGCGTCTTCTTCGGACATCAGGGTTCCCAATTATACTACGGTCGACAGCCGCTACTGGTCGCACGCAGACGGTACTTCTTTACGCGGCAGCATAGCGGTCCATTTTGGGACTGTACGGTTGTATCGGCCCTCGTGGCAGGCGATGCTCGGACCATGCCGATCGCACCCATTTTTGGCTTTAACGAGGCCAAGCCCGACATCGTCCGAGACGTCGTGAGGCGAGTGGTCGAGTCCGTCCATGACTTCCAGCTCACGCTGAATGACGCCGCCTACCTAGAGACCAAGCGGCTCGCCCACAAAAAGAACCACGAGTACCAGGAGTGGCGGTCGCTCGCAGGGTCTCTCGGGCGGATGAGCGTCGCCGACATGCGCAAAGAGGTGGAACGGCTCGCCGAGCGCTACGCCTGGGACGTCGCGGGCAACTTCGATCCGCGCGTCTATCGCGTGGCGGCGCGCGCCATGGCACCGGTGCTCGGGACGCTGCTCTCGCCGAAGAACGCGCTGCGCAACATCCACCGCATGACCGGCCTCGACGCGCTCGACGATCGCATCATCGTTCAGGGGCCCACCGAGCAGATCCGCGGGCTCGCGGAGAAGGGAACGCTCATCTTCACGCCAACGCACTTGTCGAACCTCGACTCTGTCGTCTTTGGCTTCGCGCTCGAGCGCGCGGGTCTCCCGCCTGCGACCTATGGCGCCGGCAAGAACCTCTTCAGCAACCGCGTGTTGTCGTTCTTCATGCACAACCTCGGCGCGTATCGCGTCGATCGGCGACTCCGACACTCTCTCTACAAGGACGTGCTCAAGGCGTATTCGTGCGTGCTCATCGAGCGCGGCTATCACTCTCTGTTCTTCCCGGGCGGCACCCGGTCGCGGTCGGGCGGCGTCGAGAGACGCTTGAAGCTGGGCCTCGCCGGCACCGGGGTGGAGGCCTTCGCGCGGACCGCCGAGCTCGGGCGGCCGCAGCGCGTGTTCTTCGTGCCGGCGACGATCAACTATCTGCTCACGCTCGAGGCAGAGACGCTCATCGACGACTTTTTGCAGGAGGAGGGCAAGGCTCGCTACATCATCGAAGATGACGAGTCGACGCGCTTCGGGCGAGTCGCCGCGTTCTCCCAAAAGCTGCTCGGCCTCGACGCAGGCTGCGTCGTTCGATTCGGCGAGCCGCTCGACTGCTTTGGCAACCGCGTCGACGCGGACGGGGAGTCGCACGACAGCCGGGGTCGGCGTGTATCCGCGGAGAGCTATGTCATGGGCGCGAACGGCAAGCCGACGCGTGATCCGAAGCGCGACGCGCAATACACGCGAGAACTCGGTGACGCTATTTGCGCGGCGTTCAAGCGCAACACCGTGGTGATGCCGACGCACGTGGTCGCGACCGCGGCGTTCGCCGAGCTGCAGAAGACCCTCGCTCACACCGATTTGTTCGCGCTCTTGAGCGACAAGGACAGTGTGCGCGTCCCGCGCGAGCGGATGGAGTCGGCCGTCGCGACGCTGCTCGAGAAGCTGCACGCCGCCGAGGCCAGAAGTGAGCTGGTGCTCGCGCCAAGCCTGCACCTGGCGCGCCCGGCGAAGGTTTTGTCGGACGCGCTCACAGCATTTGCGGGGTACCACACGCATCCGGTCCTCGTGGCCGGAGCGACGGATCTGGTGCTCGGCGACACGCGACTCATCTTCTATTATCAGAACAGACTCGCAGCTCATGGCTTCGCCTACGACGCGCTCGCGCCCAAGACGAAGGCCGCATAGGCGCGGATCACCCTCGAGAGAGCCGATTGTCGCCGGCGAAGCCACTCCTCCTAGTTGTTGTCGTTCGACGAAGGCGACGACAATTTCCCGTCGGGGCGCCCCCGTGTCCCCATCCCGAATCCCGAACGCATCGCTTGGAGAAGCGAAGCATTGAGGTATTGGTGGGACGGTACTAGGCTAGTGCGCCCTCATCACCACCATGACGTCCAACGAACCCACGACCACGCCCGACGCCGCTCCTGCGACGCCCGCGGCAACCGCTCCCGAAGCTCCCGCGCCTGCGCAAGTTGAAGCTTCGGACGCCTCCCCCACAACCTCTACGGCTGAAGGCGCACCCGCGACCGCAGAGGGTGGCGCTCCCACCGACGGAGGTCCGAAGCGCAAGCGTCGCCGCCGTCGTAAGAAGAAGCATCCGGGCGCCCCAGGAGAAGCGGGCACGGAGGTGCACGCGGAGGGCGAGGAGCCCGAAGCCAGCGCCGAAGCCAAGGAGCCGAGCGGCGACCGCCCAGCGCCGGAGCGAAACAACAGGCCGCAATTCGATCGACGCGATCGTCCGCGCCCGCAACGGCCGAGCGAGTCCCGTGAGCGCCCCGCGTTCAGCGTAGGCGACGTCGTGTTCGGTAAGATCACCGAGATCACCGACGAGTGCCTCACGATCGATTTGGCGGGCAAAGGCACCGCGATCTTCGATCGGCTCGAGATGGTGCTCCCAGACGAGCCCGCGCAGGGTCCTGGCAGCGACATCCTCGACGACGACGACGATCTCCCGCCGCCGAAGCCGAAGGTAAAAGAGGAAGGCGACGTCGACGCGACAGCTGCCGCCGTCGGAGTAGACGCAGCGCCAACGGTTGACGAGTCAATCAGCGCGGAGAAGCCCGCCGAGCATCACGAACCGCCGCCGCCTCCGCCCGCTCCCAGGTACGAGGCGCCTGCCGTCCCCATCATCACGCTCCCGCCCGTCGTCCTCGAGGTCGGCGCGAACTTCGTCGGCGTCGTGCACAACGACGGGGGTCGCGGCGGAAACGTCGTGCTCACCAGGCACCCGCGTCGCGGCCGCACGATCAAGTCCGCCGTCGCAGCAGCGCTTCGCGAGAAGACGACCGTCGACGGGCTCATCACCGGCGCCATCAAGGGCGGCGTGGAGGTCGACATTCAAGGCCTCCGAGCGTTCGCACCCGCCTCGCACGTGTCCTTGCGGATGGGCGCGGACCTTCGCGCGTTGGTCGGCAAGCGCATGCCGTTCCACGTCACGCAGTACGCCAAGCGCGGACGCGACATCGTCTTGTCGCGTCGCATGATGCTTGAGACCGAGGATCGTGTGCAGCGCGAAGAGGCGCTCAAGCGAGTCATGGTCGGTAGCGTGGTCGAAGGCGTCGTTCGAAGCGTCGTCCCGTTCGGCGCGTTCATCGACATCGGCGGCATCGAAGGCCTCGTGCCGCTCACCGAGATGAGTCACAACCGCGGCGACGCGCCTGGCGACGTCTTCACGGTAGGCGGCACTACCGAGGTGCAGATCCAACGCATCGACGTGAAGGGCAAGATCTGGCTCTCGCGCAAGTCCACGCTCCCTGATCCGTGGGCAGCCGTCGCGGAGAAGTACGCCGAAGGCACGCGTCACAAGGGCAAGATCGCGCGCCTGCAGCCGTTCGGCGCATTCGTGGAGCTCGAGCTCGGCATCGACGGCCTCATTCACGCGCAGGATCTCTCCACCAAGCGCATCGACCACCCGAGCGAGGTCGTGAAGGTCGGCGACGAGATCGAAGTCGTCGTCTCGCACGTCGACGCGTTGGCACACAAGATCGCTCTTCACCCCGTTCCGGAAGGCGCGGTTGAAGGCGAGCCGATCCAGAAGGTCGCGCCCCACAAGATTGTCAGGGTGCAAGTCGTCCAGATCGACCCGGGCGGTTTGCAGGTCCGCGTCCTCGGCGCGACTGGACGCCACGCGCGCGGCTTCATCACCTCCGCGGGCACCGGCACTGAGCGCGGGACTGATCTCCGCAAGCACTTCCCCGTAGGTAAAGAGTTCGACGCGAAGATTGTCGAGATCGATCCGAAGCGCGGCGAGGTGAAGCTCAGCATCAAGGCAATGACCGAGTCTGCCGAGCGCGACGCTTACAAACAGTACAAACAGAAGGTCAAAGAAGAGGCCAAATTTGGCACTCTCGGCGACCTTTTGAAGAAGAGCCAAGACAAGTAGAGCGCAGCTTAGGTGTGGCGCCATGACCGCGGGCCACTCTTCTTGCGCGACCGCCGCTTTGGTTTCGTGCGTTCAAAGTGACCGGATTGTAAGCATGCTTACAATCCGGTCGAATCGTTCACGCAAACTCGGGAGGGGCCACCGACCTCTCGTCCAAAGTGCCCGGATTGTAAGCGTGCTTACAAATCGGTCGAGTCGTTCAGGCAACTCGGGACGCCCACTTGCCCTCGAATTGCCCACTCTTGCCCTCGAATTGCCCACTCTTGCCCTCGAATTGATCGATGGGCTCCTCGAGATCGATGCTCGGCCCGACAACCCAAGGAGCAAGACGTCACTATCCGTTGGCGCGACCGCGGAGGAGGGTCACGTCGACAATGAGTGCAGCGGATAGATCAGCCCGCCAACAGATGCTTCGCGATGACCATGCGCTGCACTTCGCTCGTGCCTTCGCCAATCTCGCAGATCTTCGTGTCTCGCAGGTGACGCTCCACCGCGAACTCGCGCGTGTAGCCGTAGCCGCCGTGAATCTGGAGCGCTTTGTTGCACGCCCGCGTCGAGGCCTCGCTCGCGAAGAGCTTCGCCATGGAGGCTTCGCGCGAATACGGACGACCTTCGTCGGCGAGCCATGCCGCGCGGTACGTGAGGAGCGAAGCTGCGTCGAGCTCGGTCTTGCAGTCCGCGAGCATCCACTGGATGGCTTGGAACTCGGAGATGGCCTTGCCGAACTGCTTGCGGTCCTTGGCGTACGTGAGCGCCATGTCGAGCGCGCCATAGCCGAGCCCAAGAGCCATCGCGGCGATCGAGATGCGCCCGCGGTCCAAGATCTTCATCGTGTCAGTAAAGCCGTGGTCCACCTCTCCGAGGCGCTGCGAGTCTTCGACGTGGACGTTCTCGAACGTGAGTTCGGCCGTGTCGCTCGAGCGGCAGCCTAGCTTCTTAAGGTGTTTCGAGGCTGAAAACCCGGGCGTTCCGTGATCGACGATGAACGCCGTGATGCCCTTCTGCTTGGAAACGTCGGTGTTGGTGCGCGCGAGCACGACGCAGAAGCTCCCCACGCCACCTTGCGTGATGAACATCTTGGTGCCGTTGATTACCCAGCCGTTGCCGGAGCGCTTGGCGGTGGTGCTCATGCTGGCGGAGTCGCTTCCGCTGCCGGGCTCGGTGAGCGCCCAAGCCGCGAGCCACTCGCCGGTCGCGGCCTTCGGCAGGTATTTCTTTTTCTGCGCTTCGTTGCCGAAGCTCAGGATGTGGCCCGTGCCCAACCCGTTGTGCGAAGCCACCGTGAGCGCGAGCGAGCCATCGATCTTGGCGATCTCTTCGACGCAGATCGCGTAGCTCGTCGTGTCCATCCCGGAGCCGCCGTACTCTTCCGGAATGCGGATCCCGAGCAGTCCCAGCTCCGCGAGCTTGGGCATGAGCTCTTTCGGGAAGCGCTCTTCCTCGTCCCACTTCTTGGCGTGGGGGGCGACCTCCGCACGGGCGAAGTCACGCACGCTCTGGCGTAGCAAGTTGTGGTGCTCTGCGAAGTCGAAGTCCATCCCCTCTACATTGGGGCCATGCACGCGCAGACGTCAACCGCATCGAGCGCGGAGACAGGGCCGATTTCGGCCCGATCTCCGCGCTCATCGTCACGGGATGGTCACGTTACTTGGCGATGCACACCGACTTGCCAGCCTTGGCGTGCTGGCACTTGAAGTGCGTGGGGCAGTGGTCTTTGCTCCCGCACTCGCGCGAGCAGTAAGAGGTGCCCGCGTGTTTGACGCAGACGCCCGTCGAGCAATCGCTGCCGCTCTTGCACGTCTCGCCCATGTCGCTCGGAGGTTTGCCGCCCTTGCCCTTGCCGTGCCGCGCGCCGCCGTCTTTGGTGCCCAGCTTGCTGTTGGCGCCGGCCTTCAACGCCTCCTCGATCAACACGGAAAAGGCGTCTGCGCGCGTGTAGATGTTGTGTGCGCCTTTGCCGTCGCAGCTGGGACCGCCGCGCGAGACGACGCC
This sequence comes from Myxococcales bacterium, assembly GCA_043784605.1. Classification (GTDB taxonomy): domain Bacteria; phylum Myxococcota_A; class Polyangia; order Polyangiales; family Polyangiaceae; genus JANYHY01. The sequence continues at coordinate 6,159 of JAYVYD010000368.1, forward strand.
GACGAGCTCACCGCTCTCGTCGAGCGCAGGGCCGCCGGAGTCACCCTGGCAGGTGGACTCCCCGACTTGGAACTCCGCCTTCGACACCTCCAAGACCTTCACGTGATCGCGGAGGAGCTTCATCCCGGCGTTCCCGTTGTCCCCCTTCTTGCCGTACCCCACGGCGCGCACGGGCATACCGCCGGTGACGCCGCCCTTGCCGACGACGACGGGCTCGATGTCCACGTCTTGGTCGAGCACGATGGCCGCGATGTCGTTGTCGCAGAGCTCTTGGGTATGAGGCACCAAGACGACTGCCCCACGAGCGATCTCGTGAGCGGTGGCGATGTTGTCTCCCGAGTAGATCACGAGCGAACCTGGATCGCGGTGACCCTTCACCTGGGCGGAGCTTGCCGGACACTCCACCTGCTCGGACGTCTCCGACACGCAGTGTCGAGCGGTGAGCACCACGTTGGCCGCAATGAGCGTGCCCGTGCAAAGGCCTATGCCCGCGACGTCGATCGCGACGACGGCGGGATCGCGACCCTTGTCAGGGACGCCGTGGACAATCTCGACACTGTCGACGTCCACCTCGTTGGACGCGCCGGGATCGCTGGACCCGGCTGGCGGAGTGGAAGAACCGTCTTTCGCGGACGCGCAGGCGACGACGCCTGCGAGGGCGAGAGTGAGAGCGAGAGTGCGGCTTAGCGTTCGATTCATGCAAAGTCCTCCTGCGCGCCACGAAGCGCGGCGGCGAGGACCCGAGAGCGAGCGTCATGCCACGCTAGAAGGCCTGATTTTTAGCCAGATCGAGCGACCTTCGGGTGTCCATGGACAGTGAGCAAGGTGTCCGTGGACACCCGCGCATCAATCCGTGGTCGGTGCGTCCTTGGCTGCATCGCTTGGTGCGTCGACCCTCACGTCAAGGCTGACGTCCGCACCTGAATCGCGCGGCGGGGCACCGCAGACACCGCCGCTACCCGAAGGCGATGGGTCCACTGGTCGCACCCGTGGCTGTCCTTCACGAGCTTCCAACCGGGATCGCCAGGTTGAGGCATCCCATCGCATGTTTGCACGCACGCTCACGTGTCGGACCATCCGCCGTAGTCCATGCAGCATCCAGGACCCGCGGGCGCACAGCACTTTCCGGTCGAACCGTCGGGCCCTGGGGTGGGCGTGTCACTCGAACTCGAGCAAGCGAGCGCCAACGACGATGAGACGACGATCACGGCAAGACTCTTCATGAGCACAGCAGGGAGCAACTCGCGAGCCGGGATTTTCAGCCGATTTTCGTGTCATCATGTGCCAGCAAGGATGTTGTAAGGGCATCCAGGAAGCGATAAGCGTCACCATCATGTCCGATCGCAAGGTTCGAATCCTCGTAGCCAAGCCTGGCCTGGACGGCCACGATCGCGGCGCTAAGGTCGTCGCGCGCGCGCTCCGCGATGCGGGCTTCGAGGTCGTCTACACCGGCCTGCACCAGACGCCGGAAATGATCGCGAGCGCCGCGGTTCAAGAGGACGTGGACGCGGTCGGTCTGTCGATCATGTCGGGCGCGCACAACACTCTGTTTCCCGCGGTGATCGAGGCGCTGAAGGCCAGGGGCGCCGACGATGTGCTCGTCTTTGGCGGAGGCATCATCCCCGAGGCGGACAAAGAGAAGCTCACGCAAAAAGGCGTCGCGGGCGTCTTCACGCCGGGCACCACGTTGGAGACGATCATCCAATGGGTGCGTGACAACGTGCATCCACACGGGTGACCGTGAGCGGTGTCGAGTATCGGTTGACCCCACAAGCGTCGCTCTCGCGAGCGCGACTGAGCGCGGCGATCGCGACGTTCGGCGCGCTGGCCCCCGCGGTGTTCACCGTGCTCGCGCTGTACAAGCTCGATCTGGTGCCACGCCTGTACTTGTTCGTCGTGCTCGGGTTGCTCACGCTGCTCGCGGGCGCGCGGACCGTCTTCGGATACAAGCAGATGCTGCGGCACCTCGAGGCGTTCGTCGTGCACGTGAGCCTCGACTCCGAAGACGTCGTCATGATCCAAACCCGACGCGGACGCTTCGACGTGCCTCGCACGGCCATCAAGCGCGTGCGCGAGATCGCGGGCATGCTCGGCGGACTGCGCGTGGACCTCGAGCCCGAGTGGGACGGCGACAAGGACGCCCCCGAGCTCGTCGACATCCCTCGCGGCGGGGCGACCTTCGGCGACCTGCGCTCGGCGTTCGGGACGATCATGCCCGTCGAGCTGCCGAAGCGGCGCAGCGGCGTCGCTCGCATCGTGCTCGGCGCGCTGGTGGTTCTCGGCATCTTCTTCTTGCCGTTCTTCCTCGAGGACGTCTTCGGCAAATCCAAGCTGCTCGCCGTGGGTCTCGTGCTCGTCGTGTGGATCGGTCTGCGCTTCTTGGTGCGGCGCTAGGCCTGCGGTCGACCCAATCGCGCTCGGCTCGCAGAACGGTTCTACTGCTTCTTCACCAAAGGGATCGCGCTCTCCTCGGACTCGCTCTCGGGCTGCAGGCTCATTCGGCCGACGAGGAGCGTGCCCGTCCCTTGTCGAAGTGGAAGCGGCTCGGTCGACGCGATCATCTCGGACGCGGGAGCGCCTTGCTGGCGGAACACCTCCATCGTGCGGGCGAGGGCGGTGTGCATGTCGCGCGCGGAGGGCCAGCGCTTGACCTTGTCGAAGTCGAGCGCGACGTCGATCACGTTGGCGAGGGCGGGCGGCACCTCCGGCCAGACGTCGAAGATCGAGCGCGCGGGTCGGGTGGCGGCGAACACCATGCGCTCCATCTGCGTGCGCGCCTCGTGCACCGGCTTGCAGGTCAAGAGCGAGAACATCATCGCGCCCACGGAGTAGAGATCCGCGCGTGCATCCACGTCTCGTACGTTGCCCGCGGCTTGCTCGGGCGCCATGTACTCGGGAGTGCCCATTTGCTGGCCCGCCGCAGTGATCGCGCGAGAGTCGACGAGGCGGGCGATGCCGAGATCGAACAGCTTGAGTACGCCCTTGTCCGTGATGAAGACGTTGTCCGGCTTGACGTCGCGGTGCACGATTCCTTCGGCGTGCACGGCGCCGAGCACTTCGAGCAGGCTCAGCGTCACGTCGGCGATGCGTTGCACGGACACGCGGCCGCGCGCGGCTCGGTACTCCTCCTCGAGCGTCTGACCTGTGAGCAGCTCCATCACGAGGAACGTGGAGCCGTCGGAGTCCACATCATCGTCCAGCACGCGCACGATGCCAGGGTGGTCGACCTTGTTGGCGATGTAGCCCTCGCGCAGGAAGCGCCTGCGCACCTCTTCGACGCGTGAGAGGTCTGCGTGGAGCACCTTGACCGCCACGCGCATCCCGTTGCGGTGCGTCGCCGCGAACACCGCGCCCATGCCGCCGATCCCGAGGATCCCGTCGATTCTGTATTTGTCGCCGCGGAGGAACGAGCCGATTCTCGTCTCCGCGCGTTGCACGAGCTCGGCAGGGACGTCAGCAAGAGCCATGGTCAGTTCTTCCGAACCGATAGCCCAGAGACGTCAACGCTGCCGTCTTTGCGCACGGCAAACACGACGTCTCCGTGAGCGGTGCTCGGTGGGAGCACTCCGCGTGAGGTGACCGTGCCGACCGTGGCCTCGAAGCGATTTCCTTTGAGCGCGAGCTTGAGCTTGATGGACCCGTCTACGGGCAGCGGGACGGGCGGGGCGAGGTCGATGCTTGATGTATCATCGATCACTCGCAGGCCGACGCCGCGCGAATCGATCTCGAAGCCGACGCCACGAACGCCAGGTTTTCCGCTGGTGGCGCGCACCAACACGAACGCGCTTCCGGTGACGCTCGCGGTGGCTTCGAGGACGAGATCGTCGCCAGGAGAGGGGAGTGCGGTGGCGTCGAGGTCCGTGGTCGCCGAGACGCGAAGGCGCGAGGCTCCGCCGATGCCCGCGTTGGGAGCGCCGACCAAGCGCGCGAGCACGAGGCCCGAGCCCGACCACGAGACGCCCGCAGTCACCGGGACGCGCGCGCGAGGCAGCATCGCGAGCGTGACGGGTTGGTTGTCTCTTTTGCACGCGGCGATGGTCCCCACGTCGCCGCGTGTGATCTCCCAACGCGCGCCGTCCATCGAGAACGCGCCGACCGTGCCGTCCGCGTTCAAGCGCACGTTGGTGGTTTGCAGCGTCTCCGTCGATCCGTCCGCGCGCGTCTGACCTAGCCCGAACGAGAGGCCTTCGCCGGTTGAGCCGAACGTCGCAAGCACGCCGAGCGCGTCGCTCAAGATCGCCGCGGACTCCGGTTTGTTGGCGTAA